>CAIYHG010000096.1 GCA_903925975.1 uncultured Acidobacteriia bacterium
ACTGAGCATCAGTTGATCCTGCTTCAGCGGCTGGGGTTGAAACTACCGGCGGCGCTGGAAAACGCGGCGATGTAGTGGAAACTCGCCGCTCCCCCCACTGAAAACACAGACTTTGTTCTTCAAACTGCGGAAGCTGGGCTAGAGGGCTTGGCCGGACCCGGGGGTCCGGCTTGACACCGGGGGGCCTGCCCACTCAGACGACGAAACGAAGCGGCATAACCCCCAGGCTCGAAGATAGCTGCGTGGAACCGTGGGAATGGAAAAGCGGGTCAATCGACGAAAACCCACGGGAGGAACCCCCTGCGCCGCTCGGGAACGTCCTGGTTTGTTGTCCCTGGTTTGTTCCGAAACGCCCCTGCGGTCTTTCAGGTCCGAGTTCGGCGCGGCGGGCGCACATGGGCATGTTCGGCCGCCGTCAGCGGGGGGTTGAAGCGGACCAGGTCCTTGTCGATGTAGATCCGTACGTCTTCGATGCCGCCGCCGGTTACGCCTATTTCGCGGGCACGCGTGACAAAAGTGCCTACTTCCCAGCCATCCGTCCAACAGTTCCAGATGTCATTGCGCTTTCCGGGACGAAAGGCGAACTCGGGGCGGTGGCGCAACATCGTGCGAGTGTAGAAATCGGCGGGGAAATCGGGCGGCGGTATCCGGCTCACGCAGGTCGATGCGTCTGGGACCACTGCCTCAAGAGGAGACGCAACTGCCTGAAGCGCGGATCCGTCCAGTTCAGATCGAATGCGCCGAGCGTGTGTCTGATTATATTCGCAGCCTTCGCGATTGGCATAGTGCGGAGCCAGAATAACGCGGGCGTTCGGAACCAGGTGCTCGATCTTCGTCTTGAATCGGCCGATACTGCTCCCACTGAGCAGTATCGCATCCGGATTGAGCAGGCGTACCAGTGAACCCGTGTGCCGATCAAAACACTCGTCCAGCATTCGGTCGGGGTACTTGTCGTGCTCAGTGCTGCACCATGCCACATTGGCGAGTGCGATATCGTCCACACGCAAACCGAGTTCGCCGACGTAAAACGACATGAATTTCCCCCAGTTAGGGAGGTCGTCGCGCTGGCTTTGGAAGATCTCAGCGAGGGTATCCCGACCGGATCCAAAGGCTCGGATTCGCTCGGCCGCCTGGCGATGCGCGTCGTCATCGCGCCCCTTTCCCGGGTTAATCATCAGCACTAGGATTTTGACCGGGCAGGCCCAATAGTTCTTTCCGATGAGGCGTGGATGCGCTACGTCGATAAACGAGCGCCGGAGGTGGCCATCCTTGAAGCACTCATTGCATCGGATAGCCCCACGGAAGAGCTGGTCTAGATCCTGCTGTGGTTGCATCTTCACCTTCTCCGGCTGCTCGGTTATCGGCGCCACATCGGGCTCGTTCTAGCTCTCCACTATGGCCGGCGCAGCGCAAAGTGACCGCTACGCTGCGGCTTCGGCGGCGCCGCCGTTCAGGCGGACGGATACCAGGCGCGAGACGCCGGGCTCCTGCATGGTGACGCCGTAGAGGGCTTGCGCGGCTTCCATGGTGCGCTTCGAGTGCGTGATCATCACGAACTGCGTCTGCGTGGACATCTCTTGAATCAGGCGCGAGAGGCGGCCGATGTTGGCTTCGTCCAGCGGGGCATCCACCTCGTCCATGATACAGAACGGACTCGGCTGGTAGCGGAAGATGGCGATGAGCAGCGCTACCGCGGCCAGCGCCTTCTCGCCGCCCGAAAGCAGCAGTACGTTTTGCAGGCGCTTGCCCGGAGGCGAACAGACGATTTCGATGCCCGATTCGTTCAGGTTCTCGAGGTCAGTGAGGCGCATTTCGCCGGCGCCGCCACCGAATAGGGTTTGGAACGTCTGGCGGAAGTTGGCGTTGATGGCTTCGAAGGCCTCGGCGAACTTCTGCCGCGACACCTGATCGATTTCCTGAATGGCTCGCTCGATGTCGCGGATGGAATCGATCAGGTCCTGCCGCTGGGTGCTCAGGAACTCCTGGCGCTGGTGCGCTTCCTGGAACTCTTCCATGGCGGCGGCGTTCACCGGGCCAAGGGAATCGATGCGGCTGCGGGCTTCCACGGCCGCGTGTTCGGCTTCTTCGATGGCGGCCGCTTCGGGAACGGGTTCGTCCGCGGTGGCGAGCGCCTCTACGGGGCAGTTCAGGTCTTTGCGGCTGGTTTCGTCCAGGAACTTCAATTCGGTCTGCTTGCGGACCAGTTCCACTTCGAACTGCGCGCGCTGTTCGCGGCTGAGATCGGCCTGCGCGCGCAAGCCGCGGAGCACTTCCTCGGCCAGACGCAACTGCTCGCGCATCGTGGCGTCTTCGGCGGCCATCGCCTCCACGCGCGTTTCGAGCGAGGCGATATCGGCAGCGAGGCGCGCGGCCCTGGTATCCAACTCAATGTTGTCTGCCAGCAGCCGCGCCCTCTGCTCTCCCATGCGTTCGATATCGCGCGCGATGGCGTCGCGCCGCGCGCCCATTTCACGGAACTGCTGCTCCAGGCGCGCCATGGCCGCACGCTCTCCGCGCCGGCGCTCTTCCACGCCCGCCAGTTGGGCGCGAATCACTGAGTACTCTTCCCCGATGGTTTCGGCTTGGCCTTCCAGCTTTTCCAGTTCTTCGCGCTCTATTTCGAGCGCCTCTTCGCGGTCGGCGCGAGAGATCTCTTTCTCTTCGATCGCAACGCGGTACTTTTCGCGCTGTTCGGCGGCGTTATTCTCATCGCGCCCCAGGCGGTCGAGTTCCAGGCGCGCCACCGACACGCGCGAGTTCGCGCGCGAGAGGTCTTCGCCGGTCTTGCGGATTTCGTGGTCGAGCGCCACGCGGTCCTTCTCGCGCGATTGCTGCACGGCGCGCAACCCTTCGAGCTGCGCTTCCAGGTCGGCGATCTCAGCGTTCAGCTCCTGGAGGCGGCCCTGCATTTCCGTCAGCGTGTGCTGCCGGCTCTGAAGCTTCACGCCCAGTTCGCGGGCTTCGCGCTTCATGGCCAGAGGCCCGGCGCCGGACTTCTTTCCGCCCGTCACGGTTTGGCCGTGGTAGCACAGCCCTTCCGTCAGCAGGAAGTAAAGGTGCGGATAGGCCGCGGCCAGGCGCTGCGCCGAGGGGCGGTCTTCTACCAGGAAGCACCGCGAAACGCGCGGCAGAAGATCGAGCGCGTGATCGCGGAAGCCATTGGTGAGGCGCAGAGAATCGCTCAAACGGGCCACGATTCCGGTTTCCGGCCCGACCGCCGGCTCGGGCAAACGGCCCGCGCTGGCGAATACGGCATCCGGATGAACCAGGAAAGTGGCCCGCCCTTCCAACTCCCCACGGAGGAAATCCAACCCACGCTCGGCTTGCTGCCAGTTCTCCACCACTACGTATTCGAGCTCTTCGTGCAGGAACTCTTCGGCCGGCTTCTCGTACTGCGGGTCCACCTCAACGTAGTCGGCCAGCACGCCCGCCGGCTTCAAATCTTCGGCCTTGCCCTTCTCGAGCGCGGCGAAAAGCCGCTTCACGGATTCGGTGGTGTAGGTGCGATGCGCCAGCACCTGTTCGAGCGATTCCTTGCGCGCGCGGATCTGCGATACGTCGCTCACCGCAACTTCGATTTCGCGGCGCAATTCCGCCGCCGACCCCCGCCGGACACTCAATTCCTCTTCGGTCCGGCGGCGATCGCCGATCACGGCGTCCAACTCCAACTGTCGCTCGGCAGCGGATTCGGAAAGCCCTGCTCGCACCCCCTCCAACCGTTCGATTTCGGCCGCGGCGATCTGTTCCTCGCGCAGCGACCGGGTGGATTCGCGCTCGATACCGGCCAGGTATTCTTCCACCTGCGCCAGCTGATTCTTCAGCGTGGACGCCTCGCCCAGAAGCCGGAGGATCGCCTGCCGCCCCGCGTCGAGCGCGCTTTGGCGCGCGCGCATCTTGGCCTGTAACGCCTCGCGCTGCTCGTTGATTTCGGCCATGCGCTGGCGCGCGTCCTCGATCTTGGCTTCGAGCGCGTCCGCATTCTTCTTCTGCGCGGCGATCTCTTCTTCGACGCCGTCCAGTTTGACGCCGTTTTCGCGCGATTCGTATTCCGCCTGCGAGATGCGCAGCTCGATGTTGCTGATTTCGCGCACCTGCGATTCCAGACGTCCCTTGGCGCGCTCCGCCTCCACGTTCTTCTCGGAAAGCACGCGCCGCGCTTCGGTGAGCCGCTCTTCGAGTTCGTAGCAGGCGGCCTGCTCGCGCTCGTGCGCTTGTTCGCGCTCGCTCACCTGTTCGGTAAGGGACTTCAATTCCGAGGCCGCAAGATTGAGTTCGATGGCGTTCTTGGCGGCATCGCGCTCCAGCAGGCGATACTTGCCCGAAAGCGAAATGCGGAGGAACGTATCCAGTTCGCCCTTCAGTTCGCCGTAGCGCCGCGCCTTGGAGGCCTGCCGCTTGAGCGAGTTGACCTGCCGCGTCACTTCTTCAAGGATGTCGTAGACCCGCGCGAGGTTCTGCTTGGCGCTTTCGAGCTTCGCCTCCGAGAGGCGCTTCCGCGTCTTGAACTTGGTGATGCCGGCGGCTTCTTCGATTACCGCGCGACGGTCCTGCGGCTTGGAACTGAGGATTTGGCCGATGCGGCCCTGCTCGATGATGGCGTAGCTTTCCGGGCCGAGGCCGGTACCCATGAACAGGTCCTGGATGTCGCGCAATCGCGCGGGGCGGCCATCGACGAGGTATTCGCTTTCACCCGAGCGGAACAGCCGGCGGGTGATCGTGACTTCCCCGTTGCGACGCTTCTCGCCCGGTTCCACAGGCGCCAGTTTGTGCGCGGCATATTCCTGGTAGACCTCGGGGTCCACCAGGGTCATGGTCACATAGGCCATCCCGAGGGGCTTGCGTTCCCGCGTTCCGGCGAAGATTACGTCCTCCATCCGGGTGCCGCGCAGGCTCTTAGCCGATTGCTCGCCGAGGACCCAGCAGATGGCGTCGGCGATATTCGACTTGCCGCAGCCGTTTGGCCCGACGATAGCCGCTATGCCTTCGCCGTTGAAACGCAACTCGGTCCGCTCACAAAACGACTTGAAGCCCTGCATTTCGACGCGTTTGAGTTTTAGCAAAGCCTTGTCCTCAAGTTCGGGGGAGTTGTAACTATACTAAACGCGCAAAGCGCAAAAGTAAAGGACTAGCACCGCTATATATGGGGTCGAATAAGGGAATCACCCCACATATCCGGGCGCGCTCTCCCGAATCACCCAATTTTAGCCGAAGGAAGGCCATTTCGGCTGCTCTTTTTCCCGGAACGCCCGCAAGCCCTCTTTAAGGTCTGGACTATCGAGCACTTCCCGGCGCATCCTTCGCGCCAACTCGCCCGCGGAACGGTCATCCAGACTGCGCGCCTCCCGCACAAAGACCATTCCGGCGCGGATGGCCGTGGGGCTGTAGCCGGCCACCGTGGACGCGATTTCCCATCCGCGAGCCTCGGCGTCGGACGCCACCTCATGCACCAGGCCCATCTCCCTGGCTTCCTCAGCCCGGAAGATGCGCCCGGTGAGCGACAACTCAACCGCGCTCCGCTCTCCCAATGCCGCGGCGACGGCCCGGAACACCAGCAACGGCCACAGCCCCACGCGGATTTCGGTGAGCCCGAATGTGGCGTCCTCCGACGCCACTACAATGTGGCAATTGACGGCAAGCCCCGTGCCCCCAGCCAGAGCCGGCCCGCGGACGGCGGCAATCAACGGTTTCGAAAGCCGTGCGCCGAGGGTGAAAAGGCGCTCCTGCGCCGGATCGACCGTTTCCGCGCCGGCCGCCGCCAACTCGCCCAGATCCATTCCGGCGCAGAAGGCTTTCCCGTTTCCGGTCAACAGGATAGCTCCAACGGAGGCATCCGAGTTGGCATCCTCGATGGCGCGGACCAGTTCGCGGCAAAGCTGGCCGCTCAGGGCGTTCCGGCATTCGGGCCGGTTCAGCGCCAGGCGCAGAACGCGCCCGCGACGGGTCACTTGCAAAATGTCGTTCATGAGTTTGCTCGGAGGCAGGCAGAACTACTACAGCGCCGGAGCTGCGCCGTAAGTAGATTATACCAGCGGTGACAAGAGGCGGCGCAGGGCGCCGATGTTCGAGGAGGCTCAGCCCGTTATCGCGGAAACATTTGCACGGCACTGTGCGAGAATCGGGTCATGGCGCTCCGAAAAGCATGGCTGTGGGCTTTGCTTCTGTTCGCGCCGGTTCTTTCGGCGCAGTCCACTCGTCTGCGCGATCTTGGGGTTGGCAAGATCCTGGTGGCGTCGCGCGATTTGAAAGACCCGCACTTCGCTCAAAGCGTCATCCTTCTGGTTCAGTGGAACGAGGATGGCGTGGTCGGGCTGTTTCTGAACCATCCCACGACCATGCCGATTTCGAAGGCGCTGGAGGTGGCCGGCGCGAAGGGCAGCACCGATCCAATCTACATTGGGGGACCGGTGTCGCCGACCAGCGTGCTCGCGCTGGCGCGCCTGAGCGCCCAGCCCGAGAACTCCGATACCGTGCTCGGAGATGTCCGGCTGATTTCTTCGCAGAAGGCGCTCGCAGGCATTCTTGCGTCCGCCCCTGGCCCGGCGAAGTTGCGCGTCTACGTGGGCTACACCGGGTGGACGCCGGCGCAACTCGGCCGCGAGGTGGAGCGGGGTTCCTGGTTCATCTTCCCCGCCGACGCCGCCTCTGTTTTCGACGCGAAGCCCGAATCTCTCTGGAATCGATTGATCGACCAGACCGGCGCCCAGTACGCGCTGCTGCGCGGGAACTGATTCCTGAAGAGTTGGATTGCCGCTCGGAGGCTAACGCAGAACTAACCGCTCTGTCACGACGCCGTGCGGTTCAATAGTTATCTTCTTAGCGGTAGGAAGATAGCGGGCCAGTTCCTTGGGGTTCAGGTACTCGACGTCCTCATTCGCCGCAAATAGCGCGTACTCACCTGCCCGCACCGTCTCGAAATCGAAACTGCCATCGCTATCGGTTTGAAAACTATAGTTCCGGAACGGGTCGCCTGACGCAGGCACGCTGGCCAGAACCACGATAGCGCCTTCGGCGGGCCGCTCCCCGCGTACCGCGAACCCCATCAGGCGACCGGTTTCGTCGCTGGCGACCAGTGTGATGTTGACTGTCTCGCCTCCGGCGAGTTCCATTACGCCATCGTGGAATTCGGCTCCCTCCACGTGAACTTCGGAGGCAAAAAGCCCGCTGCCCGACAGACTCACCTTGACCCTGCCGAGCCCTCCGGGTCCAAACTGAAAAGAGCCGTCCGGCTTGACAGGCGCGCTTGAGCCATTCCTGGACGTTTCGTCCAAAACGGTCACATACGCGCCCGAAGGAATTCTCTGACCGGGCTCCTTCATCCGAACCGTTCCTGAAATCTTCGGCGCCGGACGCATCAGAAGCGCGCAATTCGCCGAAGGCCCGGTTACGTCAATTGTTTGGACCGCGACAAACCGCCCTGCCGGGGCAGTCGCTGTCGCAGTCAGGACGTAACTGCCCGGCGGGATGCCAGAGAACGTCGCCCCTACTGGCTTCCCAAAGCTTTGCTGGCGCTGGAGCGTGCCCACGCCTGCGATGCCTTGACCCGTCAGGTAGACAGTGCCGGCTAAGTTATCCGCGCCAGAGAACTCAACTTTGACCGTGGCGCTGGGAACCGCAACGAGCGTGAAGTCCGCGCGCGCCTCTTCACCCGGCTTGAGCTGGAGGACGCTGGCGCGCGCGGCGTCAGTAATGTTCGGGTAATACAACGGAGAGAATCCATTGTCCAAACCCGAGATGTTCCGGCCATTGAATGGCAGAGAAACATACCAGGGCTCCGCAGTCACGGCAACGTAAAACTCGCCGCCTGGAATCGGCCCGAAGCGGTATTCGCCAAGGTCGTTCGTCATGGTCTCCGCGAAGAACTGCGTCGTCCGCCTGCCTGAAGCCATGATCGACCGCACCAGTTGCACGCGGGCAAACTCGACCGGTTCTCCGCTTTCGTCCCGCACTCTTCCCGATATAGAGCCGGGCCGAAACCAACGGAAAATGAGATGCGCTGTGTCCTGCCCCTCGCCGGTGATGATCGAACTGCCGGCTCCTCCGGAAGGCCTTGTCAAGCCGTAGATCTGCTGATACTCCTGCGAGGAGGCAAGCAAGTTGTACTTACCCCGCGGCAACGCAAATGAGAAACGGCCATCTTTACCTGTCACCGCGCTCGAAACGATGTCGGATGTCCCAGTGGTCATCACGGTCATACGCACCGACGGCATCGGCGATCCCGTCGCCGCATCAATCACAACTCCGGCTACGGGATAAGTTGCAGCCCCCTGGAGCGAGACCAATGGCAGTATGCACGCAAACAACAGGCGAAGCGCTTTCATCGCACCGAACTCCCGATTGTCACCTCTTTGGTTTCCCCGTCGCCGACCAATACGGAAACTCCACCAGTAAGAGTTGCCAGAAACGCAGGGTTTCTGTACTCGACTTCGGTTCCTTCCGGAAGCGCGTACAGCGTGTAGGAACCCGGAGCTAGATTACTGAAGTTGAATACGGCTGGCCCCGCCCCTCCTCTACGATAGGACCTTTGTGCATACGGCCCGGTGGACTGGGGAAACTGCGGGGCCAGAAGGATCATCCAGCCAGCGGAGCTGACCTCTTCATTTACCATCCCAGAAATCTTTCCTCCTCCCGGCGAAACCGCGATTTGGATCGGCAGCGGACTCACGCCGGGCTGCACGCTCAGAACCGGGCTAGTCAGCAGATTCTGACTGCCGGCGGTAGCGTACCTGGCATATCCGCCAGAACAAGTGATCGCAGCACGGTAGGCTCCTGGAAGTACGCTCGAAATCTTCCGGTCGGGTTGGAACGGCAGGCCGCCCTCCATCAATACTTTGGAATAGAGAAGATTTCCCAGAGGTTGGAGCGAAACCTCGCAGGCAACAGGCCGGGGCTTTGCTCCGGGAGAGGTCGTCAAATCCGTGATCTGAGTTAGCACCGGAATGTCTACAGCCGGCGACAAGCGGGCGACTACGCCGTCCAAATCAGAGCCAGCAACTGCCAGCCTGACCTCGGCCCGGGCCTGATCCTGCGTTATGCGGAGAGTGTATGCGCCTGGAAGAACATCCTGAATCTCGAATTCGCCCGTGTCGCCATTGAGGAGTACCTTGCTGTTCCAATCCAACAGATCCGGATCGGCGCCGACCAGTTCGAAGACGGCGCTACGCCGGTTGACGTAGTTCCCTATCGAGCCCCTAACCTTGAAGGCGGGAAGCACCGTAAGCGCAAAGTCGGCCCGCACGGTCGCGCCAGGATCGAGCCGCACCGGCTTGGCGGAATTGTACTTGGAGCCGCCCCCGAAATACACCGGCGCGAAACCTTCATGCGGCGGGCTCTTGCGCATAGTGGCGCTGATATACATCGAGGCTTCGCCGGCCCGGATATCGGCCTTGACGTAATAGCTGCCAGGCTCCAGACTCGAAGCCCGGTATACACCGCGGTCATCCGTAGGCCATGCGCGAAACGAGCCAATTTGGAGGTTCCCATCATCGGCCTTGAGGCTGAAAACCAGCACCCGCACACCAATCACGGGGCGGCCGTCCTGATCCAGAACAGTGCCTGTTATGGCCCCCAAGGGCGAGAGTTGAAGCTCAACGTCTTCAACGGATGGCCCCAGCTTCACTTCGCGTCGAGCGGACAAAACGGTGTCAGCGGCAAACCCGGGCTTGCTGGCGCCGACGCTGCATAAGCCTGGAGGAAGCCCGGAAAAGCGGAAGTCGCCGAAATCGTCCGTGAACGTCGCGCGAGTCGTGGTTCGAGCAGTTTCCGCCCGGGAGCCGATTGAACTTGGAAGGGATCGATCGGTAATTTGGACGAGCGCGCGCCGGATCGGCACGCCGGTTGCTGAATTAGTTACTCTCCCGGCGACAGAGTAAGTGGGTTCCTCTTGGGCAACCGCGCTTGCCGCGAGAATGAGCCACGGCAGCAAACCAACCCAGTAAGTCCGCATTCGGCGTTCCTGAAACAGGCAATCATACCAGGAATACCCGATTCATGGCTGGGAGGATTATCTGCGGCCTTGCCGGCACTCTACCGGCACACGCGCGTGGTCCAGCGGCGCGATTACGCCTTGCGGTGATGCTCGAGTTCGTGTTCGGAGATCAACTGGCGCAGTTTCTCCTCGAGTTCGGAGACACGCTTCACTAGATCTTCGATCGCCTGGCCTTCCGGGTCGGGCAGGTTACCGTGTTCCAGAACGCCGTTCTCGCCTCGGATCCGGACCACTCGCCCGGGAATGCCGACGACCGTAGAGTGGTCTGGAACGGGATGCACCACTACGGAGCCGGCGCCGATCTTCACGTCGTCGCCGATCAGGATATTCCCCAGGATCTTCGCTCCCGATCCCACCACAACGCGATTTCCCAAGGTGGGATGCCGCTTACCCTTCTCGTTGCCCGTGCCGCCTAGAGTCGCCCCCTGGTAGATCAGAACGTCGTCGCCCACCTCGGCCGTCTCGCCGATCACTACTCCCATGCCGTGGTCGATGAAGAAGCGCCGGCCGATCGTCGCTCCGGGGTGAATCTCAATCCCGGTGAAAAAGCGGCCGAGCTGCGAGATGAGGCGCGGCAGGAAAGGCACTCCGGCCTTGTACAGGCGGTGCGAAAGCCGGTGCGCCAGAATCGCATGAAAGCCGGGGTAACAGAAGAAGATTTCGAGGACGCTCTTCGCGGCCGGATCTTCCCGGAAGATCGTATCGATCTGTTCCTTGATGGCTCGAAACATGCGGTAGTTCCGCCTGTTGGATTAGTGCCTTGCCGGTTCTTCCGCTGCGGCGCGGACTGGTTTGGCTCCGGCCGGCATGGCCGCCAGCATGTCTACTTTACGCTTGACCAAAGTCGCCGTATTGAAGCTGGCCGATTCAAACCCGTGGCCGTGAGTGATCGCGTCGGTGGGACAGGCCTCAACGCAATAGCCGCAAAAGATGCAGCGGTTGTAATCGATGTTATAGACGGTCGCGTAGCGCTCGCCGCCGGAGATCCGCACTTGCTCCGTATTCTCGGCGGCTTCGATATAGATGCAATTCGAAGGGCACGCAGCGGCGCAGAGGAAGCAGGCCACGCATTTTTCGAGGCCGTTCTCATCGCGCTGCAACACGTGCGTGCCGCGGAAGCGTTCCTCGAACAGAGGCGGCTCGTCGGGATAGTTGTCGGTCACGGTGGGAGACAACATCTCCTTCAACGTGACGCCCATGCCCTTAGCGACGGATGCCGCTGCGCCGAGTATGTCCCCAATAGGATTTGTCATCGACTACCTTTATCTTAGCCTGATCGTAGCGTGGCTCCGGACCGGAGCCTAATTGCGGGACCCTCAACCAGCCTTCCATTCGGGCAAGTTGCGGTCCTCCTGAAGGAACGGCTGCACCCCCGCCATCGCTCCCAGTTTCGCCACTTCCGCTTTGCGCCAACCTTCTACCGCGCGCGCCACCGTGCCACCAGGTTCTACCAGAAACCAGGTTGGGACGGAAGAAACTCCGTAGGCGTTGCTGACCGGGAAACCCTTGGCTTCGTCGTCCAGCAGCATGGGAAACGCCAGTCTGAATCTGCGGCTGAACTCACGAGTATCGCGAGCGTCGTTTTGCGAAATACCGTAGACCGGAAGTCCGCCGGAGGCATGAATACGGTCCAGAAAAGGAAAGGTCAACTGGCATACGGGGCAACTCACCTTGAAAAACACCAGCACCACGGGACCGTTGGCCGTTAGCTCGGCCAGCGAGACTTCGCCGCCTTCCAACCGGTCGAGCCGGAGATCCGGAGCTTTCTCGCCCATCTGGGGAAGCTCCTGCCGCGTACCGGATGCCATTTCAGATTCCGCCCTTCATCACTTCTTATTCTCGCCCGCCGCCCGGTCGGCGTGGTAGGAACTGCGCACCAGCGGCCCGGCCTCCACATGCGCAAAACCCATTTCGAGGCCTGCCCGCCGCAATTCGTCGAACTCCTCGGGCGGAGCGTAGCGCACAATCGGAAGATGCTTGGGAGAGGGGCTGAGATACTGCCCCAGGGTAACTATCGAGACTCCGCTCGCCCTCAGATCGCGCATCACCTGCAGGACTTCCCCGCCCGCTTCCCCCAGCCCTAGCATGAGCCCGCTCTTGACGGGAATTGCGCCGCCGGCGGTTCGGGCGTGCGCGAGCACGGCCAGCGAGCGCTCGTACCGCGCGCCTGCCCGCACCTGCCGGTAAAGGCGCGGCACGGTTTCGATGTTGTGATTGAACACATCCGGAGCGGCCTCGATCACGGTATCCACGGCTGACAGATTCCCCTGAAAATCGGGCGTGAGCACTTCCACGCCGCACGCCGGTACGCGTTCCCGGATGGCGCGAATCACCATCGCAAAGAGTTCCGCGCCGCCGTCCGGCCGGTCGTCGCGATTGACGCTGGTCACCACGGCGAATTTCAACCCCATGGCCTCAATCGCTTCGGCCACGCGCCGGGGCTCGTCGTAATCCACGGGAAGCGGAGCGCCTTTTTCCACGGCGCAGAACCCGCAGCGGCGCGTACACACGTTGCCCAGAATCATGAAGGTGGCCGTGCGATGGTTCCAGCATTCGCCCACGTTCGGGCAGGCGGCGCTTTCGCAAACCGTGTGCAGGCGGAGCCGGCCGATCAGTTCCTTGAGATCGCGGTAGTTCTCGCCGGCCGGCGCCGGAGCGCGCAGCCACCGGGGGCGTTCCACCTTGGGAGTGATTGAAACCAGCATCCAACTACATTCTATCGGCGCCCGAACTGCGTTGGCCTTCCGCCCGCGGGCGCCGAAGCGATTAGGGCTGCTTCTTCTTGAGATTCAATACTTCGTTCAGAGACCCGGTGCGGTAGCCCTGCAGGTCGAGCGTAACGAACTTGAAGCCCAGGCCCTTGAAGACCTCCGTCAGGCGCCCGGCCATTTCCATGGTGAGCGCACGCGGCATCTCGTCGCGGGCAATCTCGATGCGGGCGAGTTCGCCGTGGTAGCGCACACGGAACTGGCGGAAGCCAAGGCTCTTCAGTTGCTCCTCGCCGTTCTCCACGATCTTCACGTTTTCGATCGTGACCGGGGTCCCATAGGGAATCCGGGAACTCAGGCACGCCGAAGCCGGGCGGTCCCAGGTGGGCAGGCCCGCCTGGCGCGACAATTCGCGAATTTCAGCCTTCGACATCCCCGCCTCGGCCAGCGGCGCCGCCACTTTGTGCTTGAATGCTGCGTTCTGCCCGGGCCGGTAATCGCCCGAATCATCCGTGTTCACGCCGTAGATAATGTGCGCTATGCCACGCTCTTGCCCGAACTCTTCGAGGCGCGTAAACAGTTCGTCTTTGCAGTGGAAGCAGCGGTCGGGATTGTTCTGCGAGAACTTCGGGTTTTCGAACTCCCGCGTATCGATGTACTCGTGGACAATATCGTAGGCCGCTACAAAGGCCTCGGCTTCGCGCTTGTGCGAATTAGGAAGCGACGCCGAGTTAGCCGTAACCGCGATGGCGTTCTCCCCTAGAACGCGGCGCGCAGCCCAGGCCAGGTAGGCCGAATCGGTCCCTCCGGAAAAGGCCACGATCACCCGGCCCATTCCCTTCAGAATTTCAAACAGGCGCTCTTCTTTTTGGCGCAGTTGCACATCGTCGAGAATACCGGTCAAGGCGGCCATGCATTGTCCCCCAAATCGGGCGGGCCGGGAGCCCGCCTCATGTTCTTAGTTTACCGGATCTCGGCCGGCCTTACTGGATCGGCAGATCCTCCTGGCCGTTGCCCTCGCCGTTCCCGATGCCGCCCTCGGTTTCGGGCACCACGGAAGCCGCGGCGATCTTATCGCCATCGTCGAGCGAAACCAGCTTGACGCCCTGGCTGGACCGTCCCACCTGCCGGATGGTTCCGGCGTCGATGCGGATGATCTTGGCGTTCTGGCTGACAATCACCACTTCCGTATCGTCTTTCACCGTGAGTATGCCCACCACCTTGCCGGTCTTGGCCGTGGTCTTCATGTTGATCACGCCCTTGCCGCCGCGTGCGGTGAGCCGGTAGACGTCAAGCGGAGTGCGCTTGCCGAAGCCGTTCTCCGAGAAGGAAAGGATCACGCCTTCCTGGTCCACCACTTGCATGCCCACCAGGAAGTCGCCTTGGGCCAAGTCCATGGCTCGCACGCCGCGCGCCTGCCGCCCCATCGCCCGCACCTGGCTTTCGGCGAACCGGATGGCCTGCCCGTGATGCGATCCCAGGAAGATATAGTTTCCTACGCTGGCGATTCGTGCGGCGATGAGTTCGTCGCCGTCGTCCAGGGTCACGGCGATGATGCCGCGCGCCATCGGATTATCGAACTCCGTGAGTTCCGATTTCTTGATCACCCCGTGCTTGGTGACCATCACGATGAACTGGTCCGGCACGAACTCCTTGACCGACATAAACGCCTTGGCCGTCTCGTCCGGTTGCAGGTTGATCAGGTTGCTGATGTGCTTGCCCTTGCCCGATGTAGAGGCGTCCGGAATCTCGTAGGCCTTTAGCCAGTAGACCCGCCCGCGGCTGGTGAAGATGAGCATATAGCTGTGCGTCGAAGCTATAACCAGATGCTCCACCACGTCCTCGGCGCGCGTGCCCATGCCGATGCGGCCCTTGCCGCCGCGCGTCTGCCGGCGGTAGGTATCGACGGCGGTGCGTTTCAAATACCCGCCGCGAGTGACCGTGACCGCCACGTCCTCCACCGCTACCAGGTCTTCCAGGCGCAACTCGCCGGTTTCCTCGATGATCTCGGTGCGGCGCGCGTCGCCGTACTCTTTTTGCACTTCCCTCAACTCGCCCAGAATGACTTCACGCAGCGCAGTCTCCGAACCGAGGATTTCCAGATACTCCGCGATGCGGCGCTGGATGTCGGCCAACTCATCGAGAATTTTCTGCTGCTCCATTCCCGTGAGGCGCTGCAATTGAAGTTCGATGATCGCCTGAGCCTGCTTTTCCGTAAACTCGAATGTCGCGATCAGGTTGTCGCGCGCTTCCCGTGGCGCCTTGGCCACGCGAATCAGGCGGATCACCTCGTCCAGGTTGTTCAGCGCCTTCTGGAAACCAACTAAGAGATGTTCCCTCTCGCGCGCCTTGCGCAATTCGAAATCGGTGCGCCTGCGAACTACGTCCTGGCGGTGGTCGATGAAATACTTGATTACGGCTATGATGCCGAGTTCGCGCGGCTGCCCGTTCACGATCGAGAGCATAATGACGCCGAACCCGGTTTGAAGCTGCGTGTGCTTATACAGATTGTTCAGCACCACTTCAGCCTGCTCGCCGCGCTTCAGTTCGAAGACGATGCGCATGCCGTCGCGGTCGCTTTCGTCGCGAATATCGGAGACGCCTTCGATCTTCTTCTCATTCACCAGCGAGGACGCCTGCTCGATCAGCTTCGACTTGTTGACCTGGTAGGGGATCTCGGTGACGATGATCTGCTCCCGGTCTTTGCCCATCCGCTCGATGGCAGCCTTGGCGCGCAGTTTGAGCTGCCCGCGGCCGCGCGTATACGCGTCGATAATGCCCTGGCGGCCCAAAATGTATCCGCCCGTGGGGAAGTCCGGCCCGGGAACCATCTCCAGAATCTTCGAGAGCGGCGCGTCCGGGTGCTGCAGCAGATAGATCGCCGCCGTGACCACCTCCGTCAGATTGTGCGGCGGAATGTTCGTCGCCATGCCCACCGCGATTCCCGACGACCCATTCACCAGCAGGTTCGGAATGCGCGTGGGCAGGACCTCCGGCTCCACCTCGCTCTCGTCATAGTTCGCGCGGAAATCGACCGTTTCCTTGTCGATGTCTACCAGCAGCGCGGTGGCGATGCGCGACAGGCGCGCTTCGGTGTACCGCATGGCCGCCGGCGGATCGCCGTCGATCGAGCCGAAATTTCCCTGCCCTTCCACCAGCGGATACCGCATGCTGAAGGGCTGCGCCATACGCACCAACGAATCGTAGATGGCCGAGTCGCCGTGCGGGTGGTACTTGCCCATCACTTCGCCGGTGATCTTGGCGCACTTCCGCGTGGGCCTGTTCGGAGCGAGCCCCATTTCGGACATGCCGAAGAGAATGCGCCGGTGCACGGGCTTCAATCCGTCGCGAACATCGGGAAGCGCCCGGCCCACAATTACGCTCATCGCGTAATCGAGGTACGAACGCCGCATTTCGTCTTCGATGTTGATCGGGACGAGGCTTTTATCGCCCCCGCCCCCGCTCGAACCGGGCAATGGAATCTGCCCTCCGCCGGGAGGCGTCGGTGGTACTTGCGGTGGTTGTCCTTGGTCGGCCAAAATTAGCTTCCTTATCTAATGCTAAGTCGCATTATAACAAGAATTTAGTGGCTATGGAACGAGATTCCAGCCGGGGCGCGATTTTGGCCGTTCGAACATCGGCCGAAGCGTCGAAAACCGGCCCCCGGACGCCGAAATTCCGGCCCCCTCCAGTGCTTGGAGGAATTGCGGGCGGGTTGGCTAGCGGATGAAGTGGTAGACCTCGAAAAAAGGCCGGCCGTAAGTATCGGAAATTGTCGCCACCGTCTCCCGGCGGTAGCCGTAAGTCCATGCGAAACGCGCCACGCGGTCGCTAGCCCCGCCGAAGAACTCGAACGGCGCCGTGTGTGCGATAAAGACGTGAGCCGGGCTCGCCGCGGCATCGAGAATGGCCTTCGCATCGGGCGGCGCGCCTTCCGGGGCAGCGCCGAATATCGCTTCGACCGCCAGACCGCCATGGTCCAGAAGCCGCAGGTTCTCCACGATCCCCCAATCGGTGGCGTAGATCCGCGTGCTGTAATTCTGCCGCAAGAAGGTGGAAAGACCGAAGATGCCGTCGTTCCACCACTTCGATCCGCCATTCTGTCGCGCCATCCGGTAGTATTCGTTGAGTTGCAGCGCACCCGAAATGAGCATGATCGCCGTGAGGCACACAAGCGCCGGTGTCGCCGCGCGCCCCATGCGCCGGCAAAGCGCCGCCAGACAGATCGCCACCAGCATCACGGGAAGCGGCCATACCAGGATGGTGTGATGCGCGCTCGCTCCTGCGTTCATCGTGATAGCCATTTGTAGCCACTGCACGGCCATCGTGATCAGGCAGAACAGTGCGGCGCGAAGTTCCCACCCGCGCAAGAACGGAATGGCGAGCAGGGCCAGCCCGAACGCGTAGATGAAGACGTTCTTCCGCGGGCGGCCAGCCAGTTCCGAAAGGCGCACCACGGCGTTCTGGAGCGGGCCCACCGGCGCGTGCGGTTTCGGAGTCTCGCCGTCCTCGGCAGTGAGATAACCGAAAAGCACCGAGCCGTCCAACGTCCTCTTCAGGTGCTCCACCTTTACCGGAAAGTCGGCCGTGGAATAGCCCTGACCCTTAAAGGTGGAGAGACCGGTATTCACGTTGTAAACAATCAGCGGTAGCGCACCCACCGAGAAGCCCGCGACCACAATGCCCAGCCGCCGAAAGCCGGTCACGCGCCAAATTTCTTTTCTAAACACGGCCAAAGCGGCCACTCCCGCGGCGCTTAACATCCATACGGCCAATGCCTTATCCCACATGCCGGCGCCCAGTAGGAACGCCCCCCCAGCCAGCGCCCAATCACCACCCTGCTGATAGAATCGCAGTAGCAGAAGGGCGCCGCCCAAAAGCAGCAGGTGCTGCATGGCAACTGGTCCCCAATCGAAACAGGATGTGAGCAGGTAGGTTGAATCTAACGCCAGAAGCCAGCATCCAACCAAAGCGGTTCGGGACCCTGCGATGCGGCGCAGCAATAGGTAGAACACCCAAATACTGGCCGCTCCGGCGAGGAGTGCGGGGAAACGTAATACCCAGACCCCGGTTCCAAACACCTTGAAGAGCGGAAGCCAGAGCCAGGATTTGAGTGTCCCCAGATAGCTCATTAGCATCAACGGGATTCTGAATCGCAACAGGTGAACGTCGTAGGAATCGTACGGCTGGAACCACGGAGAAGCGAAGAGAGCTTCATCGTTCTCCGTCCCCAGGAGAGGCAGGAATGCCGCTCCGGCGCCAACGAAGAAAATGCAGGCGGCTAGTGCAAGCAGGTTGGCTTTGGGGCGATCGGTATCGGTGCGCACTTTTTGGGGATGGACTACATAGAAATGGTAGCATTCGGCCGATATGAGGGTTTGCGAGGCCGAAGATACGCCGACTAGCCAAAGAGAGTAGCGGCTGGATGTGTCCTTTGGTATGTTGATTGCTCCCTACTACGTTCGCGTGACCGTAGCTGGGTGAAATGGCGATTGGCGGAACCGAGGATTGAAACTTTTGGTGGTCCCTTCGGCGTCTAATCCATGCGGAACGGAAAGCGGGAAGAAGACAGTCTGAGGGAACGGACCGGCTGACGAAGGAGATCGACAATGAACAAGACCGACCTCGAGAAATATAAGGCGGTGCTGGAAGCCAAGCGGGCTGAACTTTCCGCGGGGCTCAGAAACCGGGCAGACATCGCTATAGAAAAAACACCGGACGCCATAGACGAAGTGCAACTGGCCGGCGAGCGTGAACTCGCTATTAGAAACCTTGATCGCGAATCGAACCTCCTGCGCAACGTCAAAGGCGCGCTAATGCGTATCGCCGACGGCAGCTACGGCATCTGTCTCCACTGCGAAGAAGACATCAAACCCAAGCGGTTGGACGCGGTGCCATGGACGAAGTATTGTATCCGCTGCCAGGAAGCCGCCGACCGTCACGAGTTCGAGAGCGAAACCGGCGAGACGATCAACGAGATCCTCGCCAGCGCCGCGTAATCCAGTTCATTTCTCCGGGGCGCGAGACTGTTCTCGCGCCCTTCGTGTTTTTTCGCACGTGCGCGAGATCCCCCAGTCGAATATTCTCATCGCAATGCCACGGTGGACGAGGCACCACCTTTGTGGCTAATATGCTGTAGCCCCTTTGGATCATGCAGTTCTACCGCAGCCTCGAAAGGTCTCCGCGCCGTTTGGGAATATTCCCCGGCGCATTCAACCCAGTCACTGTTGCGCACATGGCGCTCGCCTCGGCGGCGCTATCGGTGGTGGATGAGGTGCTGTTCATACTGCCTCGCGATCTCCCGCACAAGACTTATGCAGGAGCCGCGTTCCCCGGTCGCATCGCTATGTTGCGGGCAGCTATCGGCGTTCGCCGCGCGTACTCGCTCGCATCCACCGAGGGCGGGCTCTTCGCGGAAATCGCCGCGGAGTGCCGCGCCGTTTACGGCGAAGCCGTGCGGATGTCATTCCTGTGTGGCCGCGACGTTGCGGAGCGAGTCGCCGGATGGGACTACGGCACGCCGGATGCGTATGCGGGCATGCTGCGCGAGTTCGGCCTGCTGGTCGCCGCGCGGCAAGGCGTTTACCGGCCTCCTCAGGCCTACGCCCACGCGATCGAGCCGCTTGAGATCCAGAGCGATTTTGAAGGCGTATCCGCTACCGAAGTGCGCGCGCGAATTGCCCGCGGCGCGGAATGGGAAATGCTGGTTCCGGCTGAGGTTCGGGAACTGGCGGCCCGCATTTACCGGACCGCCTCCAGTGGCTACTGAGTAGCGGCCGGATTGACCACGGGTAAGGTGACCAGGTTGCTTTCATAAACATCCTGGCTCACTCTGATCGGCGTATACGGATTCGAGTCCAATCCGGGCGGCAGTAAAAAGTACACCTCGAACACGCCAAATGTACCTACCTTGGGAATCACGCCTAGTATCTGAGCCGTCTGCGAACCTACGTAGCCGTACAGCCAGGTTTGTGGAGACGTCTTTGGCGTGCCGGCAGGAAATGCCACACCCGTATTGAAGGCGCCATCCGCCATCGCCTGGTGAATCGCATCCCGATTCACGTCATTGATCGCCGGCATGCCGGCGCCAGTGACGTAGAGCAGAATAGGCTCTCCGGGCACCGCCGGATTAGTCTGCGTGACGAGCGAGCCCTGCACGTTGGCGCAACATAGTTCCGAGAGGCCCAATGCGGAGACTGCCAAGGCGCCGCCGGTAGCCAATGAGCCCGCTGTGGTCGTAATGCCAAAGGGAATCCCGTTCCCGTCGGGGCCCGAGACGCGCGCCTTCAGGATCAGGAACGCAAACTGGCTCGAAGGCTCCGCCGTCACTTCCGGGTCCGAGGCATTAATCAGGGCGACCAGCCCGTCGCGCACCGTTTCGAGTGCGTCGCCGGCCACTACGGTATACGCATAATCGCGGCCGTTGATCGTTACGGTCGCGATGTCGCCAGCGGAAATGCTGCCGCCCACCACGATTGCGCCGGTCGCGTGACTCGATCCGTGCAACGCTATCGCCGGCGGCAGGTCCTGCGAGTTGAAGTAGGTGAAGATTCCGGGATTCGCGGGGACTATGGTCACAGCCACCGGATTACTTACCACCACCGTTCCATCGCTCTTGACCGAGCGCACGTAACAGTTAATGCTCGTGCTGTCCACAACCTCCCACGGGATCTGTGCGTTGATCTGCGTGGGCGAGACGTATAGCAGCGGAGCCTCGAGGCCATCGAAGTAGACCCGCGTGTTGGCCAATTCCATCGGCAGTACGGGCTTTGTCAGATCCGCGCTGGCCGTACCGAAAGATAGGCTGGCGCCTTCGTTGGGGGTGATCGACACCAGGGTACCCGCTGGAATCCGAGCCGCGTCGGCTCCGCCGCTGAGCAGGCTCGATTGGCCCGTCAATATTACTTTTGCGTTGGTGGAGGTTGCGACTGAGTAATAGACGGAATTGCCGGAGTCCCCAGGCGCGCGCGCCGTGAGGCGGATGGCGCCCACATTATGATCCGCGGTCGCAATCACATAGGGGTCGCCGGCTCCATCGTTGCTGCTGTTGATTATGTCGACGAGGGCATCGATGATGTCGGCTAAGCTATCGGCATCCTTGACCGTATATGTGTATTCAGCCGGATCCGTGGTGGTCTGATACGAGATATTCACGGTAGCGGTATCGCCCGCGCTGATCGAGCCGGCTACCGAGACGTAGCCGATCGCGAATATTTCGAAACTCGCGCCGTTGCGCACGCCGGCATACGGAATGAGATTCTCAGCGGGGCTGTATACCAGGATTCGCCGGTTGAAGGCGTCGCTTACGTACAGGTTCGCGCCGTCCCAAGCCAGCGACATCGGGGTGCGCAGCGAATCCACCGAGTCGGAAGCCTGGTTCATCACGCCGTCCACCTGGCCCAGCACAACGTCAGCCGCGGCTCCGTTTGCCGTCGGAATTGTGTTGTAGATGAGAACGCGGTCGTTGCCGCCATCGGCCACGAAGAGCTTATTCCCCACTGCCATCGCGTAACGCGGAAAACTCAAAGTAGAGCTGCAGCGCGTCGGGTATGTCAGGTTGCCATCGGTATCCGCGCCGTTCGAAACCTTGCACATCACCGGCGTCTGGATGCTGTCGGAATCGGCGGTATAGGCGTAGTTCGGCGCTCCGCTGACCATATCGGGCTGCCCTATTTCGACATCGGCCGCGACGGTGTTCGTGGTTGGAATCTTGTTCCAGATGAGCACCCGGTTAAAACCCAGGTCGGCCACATACAGCCGCTGCCCGTCCGTGGCCACCGAAGTGGGATTCAGCAGGTTCGAGGCAGTCGCCGAACTGGAATCCTGTGAGATATCCACCTGAATGGCCGTGGTGAAATTGGGCTGGCCCAGCACGATGTCGGCCGCCGCGCCGTTCGCGGTGGGAATGCTGTTGAAGATCAGTATGCGGTTATTCAGCGTATCGGCTACGAACAGCTTGCCGTTCTGAATCCATACTCCCTGCGGTCCCCTCATGCTCTTGGCGCTGGGGACGCCATTCAGCGGAACCGCGACCGTATTGAAATCCGGCTGGCCGACCACAACATCCGCCGGGATGTTGTTCGAAGCCGGAATCCGGTTCCAGATGAGTACCCGGTTATGATCCGTATCAGCCACCACCAGACGCACGCCGTCGGACGCCAATGCAGTCGGCAGGCGTAGATTGTTGCGGTTCGAAGTCAGATTCAGAGTGGTGGTCGTGAAGTCGGGCTGTCCCAGGACCACGGTCGACTTACCCACGCATACCGGGCACTTTAGGTCGTTTCGCAGGAGAGCCGTGGGATCGGGTATCGTGCTCGAAAAGTTCTGGTACAAAAGAACGCGGTGGTTGCTGGGACTCGCGCCGACGCGGTTGGAATCGGCCACGAACAGAGTATCAGCCGCGTAAGCCAACCCGCTGACGGCCCCGAGCACGGTGTCGCTGGAATTCGGGTCCTGATTGGTGAAGGTCGTCTGCCCAATCACCAGCCTGGCGGCCTGTCCGGTCGTAAAATCGGCGGCGAATGCAGAGGCCGCGCAAAGGATGAATAGCGAGATGCACTTCATGCGCAATATTGAACGAGTCCCAATGAGCAACTGAATCCAAATTATAGCAAGGGTTTACGGAGATTCTACGCTCCGCCCCTTGCGGCCGGCAGTCACACCAGCGTGAGAAAACGGCACAGCCCGCCGCTGCCTGCCATCACGCGCAAAGGAGTTGCCCGATTCCCCACCAGACAAACTGGGATTCTTGCACGCCCGGGGCCGTACCTGCAAGGCCTGTTTTCGATTCGCCCCCGTTCCCCTAGAACTCTTTGGTCGCTTCAGTTAGCTTAACCTGAACCTGCTGATTCCGGCCGTTGCGGAAAAGCGTCATTCTCAACAAATCGCCCACGCGCTTCGAATCGAGCGCGGTCTGAAGAGAACCCGGACCGGTGACCGGCTCGCCCTCGATAGCGACGATCAGGTCTCCGCCGATGCCAACCTCCGTGAACCCTCCGACTATGACCTGCCGCGAAGGCCCGCGCAATCCGGCTGCTTCGGCCGCCGACCCTCCCTCCACACTCTGCACCAGCAACCCGCCACTTGAGGGCAGCCGGAGCATGTCGGCCAAGTCACCGGAAATAAAGACGACAGAGATGCCCAGCGCCGGCCGGGCCACCCGGCCCGTGCTCTCCATTTCCTGCAGCATTGCCTTGGCGCGATTGATGGGCATGGCGAAGCCGATGCCGATGCTTCCCTGGCTGCCGTAGATGGCCGTGTTGATTCCGATCACGTTACCGTGCGAATCGAGCAGCGGCCCGCCGCTGTTGCCCGGGTTGATCGCCGCATCCGTCTGGATCATGCCCTCAAGGCGCGTGCCGCTTTGATCCTGAATGCTGCGGTTGAGCGAACTCACGATACCAGTGGTCAGCGTCCCTTCCAGCCCGAACGGATTGCCGATCGCCAGCACCTTCTGCCCCACGACTAGCCCTTCGGAATTTCCTAAGGTCAGGGCGGGCAGTTTCGCGTCGGAATCGATCTTGATCAGCGCCAGATCGGAGCGCCGGTCTACTCCCAGCACCCGTGCTTTGTAGACTTTCTTATCCGCCAGCGTGACGGTGAGCTGGCTCGAACCGCTCACCACGTGGCTGTTGGTTAAGATCTCGCCGGTGGACTTGATCAGAAACCCGGAACCGCTGCCTTCCTCCGGGTAGACCTGGAAGAACCAATCCCGCCGGTAGACCACGGATGTGATGTTCACCGTGGCGTCGCGCGCGCTCTTATAGATATCGATGTTGTTCTGTTCGTCGGCGCTGAACCCGCTCGCCGCCGAGGCGGCGTCGGTGAACAGGGGCCCCGTGGCCCCCCCAGGGGATGCCCACCGGCCCAGACTCCAACGCGTTCCGGAAGTGAAGTAAATAAAACCCGCCGCCAGCACGACAGCAAACAAGAACGGGCGCAAGACTTTCATTTCTCTACTCTCCGCAGGACTTCGTAAATCTTCCGTGTCTGCCCCAAAGTCTCCTCTTTGGAGCCGGAAGTGTCTATGACAAAATCAGCGAACTTTCGCTTCTCTCCAATCGGCATCTGGCGCGCAATCCGCGCCTGGACGTCCACCTCGGACGCCCCGGGGCGCCGCAGCGCACGCTCCAGTTGCTGCTCTTCCCGGCACGCCACCAGAATAATCTTGTCAAAACGCCGGTAACTTCCAGTTTCGATCAAAATTGCCGCTTCCACCACCGCGATGCCATCCGGATGCGCGACGGCGTAGGCCGCGATCAGCGCTTCCTCCCGGCGGATCACGGCCGGGTGAACCAGGGAGTTGAGCCGCGCCAAGCGGTCCGGATCTCCGAACGCCGTAGCTGCCAGCGCCTGCCGGTCTATCTCTCCCTCACTATCCAATACGCCCTCGCCAAACTCCGTCACTACGGAGAGATACGCTTCTCCGCCGCGCGCCAGCGTGGCGCGGCCGAGTTCATCGGCCTGAATCAGCAGGCACCCAAGCGCCTCCAACGCCTCCCCGACGAAGGTCTTTCCGCACGCCATTCCGCCGGTGAGCCCGATTCTCAGCATGCCCGCGCGCGCCGCTCCGCGGAGGCCACCGTATTCGCCATGAGCATGGCGATGGTCAGCGGCCCTACGCCGCCCGGAACGGGCGTGTAAGCGCCGGATATCTCCGCCATGGCGAATGGATCGGCGTCACCCACCAGAACATTACCCTTCTTATCGAAAGACGCCAGCTTTTCCGGAGCGTTACGGAAAATCCGCGCCGCGTCCTCCCGCGAGTCGATGCGGTTCATGCCCACGTCGATTACCGTGGCGCCGGGCTTAATGTAGTCCGCCGTGATCATCGCCGGCCGGCCGATGGCGGCCACCAGAATGTCGGCTTCCCGGCAGACTGCCGCAAGGTCCGGGGTCTTCGAGTGGCAAATCGTAACCGTCGCGTTCTCATGCAGCAGCAGAAGCGCGATCGGTTTGCCCACAATGTCGCTCCGCCCCACCACCACGGCGCGGCGGCCGGATATCGGAATGCCATACCGCTTCAAGATCTCGATGATGCCCGCGGGGGTGCAGGCGCGCGGTCCGGGAACGTTCGCCACCAGGTTACCCACGTTGAACGGGTGAAATCCGTCCACATCCTTTTCGGGATCGATGGCCAGCAGAATGCGCTTGGAATCCACCTGCTTCGGCAGGGGCAGTTGCACCAGAATGCCGTCGATATCCGGCCGCTGGTTCAATTGTTCGACGGCGGCGAGCACCTCAGCCGTGGAGACGCTATCCGGCGGCGTCAGTTTTTCCGAGAGTATCCCCAGATCCTGGCAGGCTTTGACCTTGTTGCGGACGTAAATCTCCGAGCCCGGGTCGTGTCCCGCCAGCACCACCGCCAGTCCAGGCGGGCGCCCGCTCGCGGCCAGGGCGGCCACGCGCGGTTTGAGTTCACTCAAGATCTCGTCGCGAACGCGAATTCCATCGAGGATTTGGGCCATTCTCCTCAATGATAGCGTGCGGCTCTTTTACTTCGCCAAAGGAGGAACGCTGGTTAATGCGCCGCCGGCGCCGGCACGAATGCCCAGCACCTCGATCTGTCCGCCCACCGGCGTTTGAAACTCAAGGCTTCCGCGCTTGCCGGCAGTGGCGCCGAACCTCGCCGCAATCATAAAGGAGAGGTGCCCCTGCGCGCCCAGCGAGATGGAATCGTTCGCGAGCGACGCCCCCGCATCATCCCGCGCAATCGTCTGGATTGCGGCCGCCTGGCCGGTCAGGTTGGCCAAAGCGACTCCGGTGGAATAGCCGCCCGCGTTGTCGAACCAGAGCACCCAGGAGCCCGGGTTTCCATTCTGAAGCGGTGCGATGGCTTCCTGGGGGCTGCCGCTCGCGTTGGACGCGAAGACCGCGAAGCCGGCGATGGCCCCCTCCGTCAGCAACTGCGCCCAGCCCTCCAGTGCTGTCTGGCTCGCCGGCCCCGTCGTCTCGATCACCAGACCGGCGCCCGCCCCCAGCGTGCGGTCAAGCGTCGAAGCCATGAGCGGCCCCGCCGCCCCCTGCGGGAACGTGAGCGGAAGCGTCAACGCATTGCCTTTGTTATCGAAGAAATTCAGGCGCAAGTTCGATGAAGAGGGGCCGTTGTTGATGAGCGTGATTGTGGTGGTCCACGAACCGCCCGAAGCCACCTGCGCCATCGCGCCAGCGGAAGCGAATCCGGAAACAGACGCCGCGGCCTGTTCCAGGGCAAACGAGAGGCCGCCGATTCCGATGCTGCCCTGCCGCGCCGAGCCCGTATTTGCCTGCACCTGGTAGGAAAGCGTTGCCGAGCCCGTTCCGCTCTGCGCTCCGGAGATTGACACCCACGCGGGGGCGCCCGCTGCGCTCCAGGCGCACCCGGATGCCGCCGTAACGGCGATGCTGCCGCTTCCGCCCGAGGCCGGGAACGCCTGTCCACCCGGACTGAGCGAGTAGGAGCACGCCGGCGCCGCAGCCACGGTTATGGATAAGGTCTGCGTCGCCTTGGACGAAGCGCTGTCAGCGGCCTGAACCACGAAGGTCGCGGTCCCAACGGCCGTCGGCGTGCCGCTGATGCTCCCTGCGGTTGATAGCGAAAGTCCCTGCGGCAGCGAGCCCGAAATCACGCTCCACGTACATGGCGCCGTACCTCCCGATGCGGTCAACGCAAGCGAATAGGCGGTTCCAGCCGTAGCCCCCGCCAGAGGGGAGACGCTCGTGATGGCAAGCGTGGAAACCACCGGCGTGCTGCCGACCGGAAGCAGATAGCCGCCGTTCGCCAGAGTAAACGTCAGGCCGCCGAGATAGCTATTGGCCGCGAGGCTCTTGTCGTAGTAAACCAAATGGCCATTGCCGGTGATGTTGGTGACGCTTGAGCCGGAAACCGCGCTGGAATCTGTCAGGCTGGTCAGAACGGAATCGGCCGTTACGTTCCAACTACTGGCGGAATCGATGGTCAGCGCGGCCCGAGTTATCATCCCCGTGAGCCTGGTTTTGTTCTGAAGGATGCCCGTCACCTTGCTGGTGCTATCCGCGATCAGGTTGCCGGCGAGGGTCTCTCCGTCGGCCGTGAACGTGACGGTGCTTCCGGTATCGGCATTCACGATGTTCCCGGTGCTGGCGGACAGCGACGCCCCGCCTTTGACGGTGAGAACGGCCGTCGCGGCGCCGGAGCTTGTAGTGACATAGAACACGTCGCCAGCAGTGACGTCGATCGAACCGCCGTCGATTGTGATGGTTGCCGTTCCGCTTCCCGGCGCGGATCGAAACACCTTGAAGCCGTTCAGCTTGCACGTCAGCTTCGAGTTTGCGATTGAGATCGCGTTGGCGCCGTCGATAACGCCGCCCGGCCCTCCGGTGGCATTGAGCTTGGCGTTCGAAACCGTGATCACGCCCGTGGAATACACCGTGGGCGACTTGCTGCCAGCCGTCGTCACGGTCCCGCCGTTGAACGTCACGGTTCCCCCGCCGTAATCCGTCGAAAGCCCGGCGGATGCCGAGTCGCCCGAGGTCGTCACGGTCATGTTTGTGAGGGTGATCGCCCCGCCGTAGGTGACATCAACGCCGTGCGAAGCCGTACCCGTGGTGGTGATGGTTCCATTCGACATGGCGATTGCCGACCCGGCGCCGGACGCAAACAGGCCGTTCGAGCCGCTGGCATCCGTGGTGACGGAGCCGCCCGAGATGCTTACCACGCCAGCCGTGTTCGCCAAAACCCCGGCATTGAGCCCGTACTGGCTGCTCTTGTTGACGTCGGAGCTGCCGCCCGTTTTCGTGACGGTTGGGCTGACAAGCGTCAGATTTCCGCCGTTAATCACGTAAATCGCGGACTGGTCCGCCGCAGTCCCGGCGTAGATCTGCCCGGTCTGGCTCGCGGAGCCTCCGTTCAGCGTGAAGGCGCCCGTTTGCGCCCGCAAGAGCCCCGGCGCCAGCAGGATGGCTACGCCGCAAAAAAGAAACGCTCTCATCGATTCACCTCTAGGGCGACACACTTCTACCCAGGGCCTTACACTCCGGCCCGGTCGAATAGACGGCGTAATCTTTGGTGGAGTTTACGTCCGGCGCAGGATTTTAGGATAATCGGCTTCCGAAATCCTGATCCATGCGGCGCGCATCACCCTCAGCCGGATCGCGACTTACGGCGTGAGCGGTTTTCGGCGGGTTCCGGGGTGGCATGTGCCGGCCCCAGGCGCTCCACGCCTTCGGCTGAACCCATGCGCCAGCGCAGAGAATCGAGAGAGGTGCGCGCTTGCTCGCCTTCAAGCGTCGCCTGCAGTTCTTTGGCGACTTCCAGGAACTTGCGGTAGCGCGGTTCCCACAGCTTGAGGAACGGCCGCGGGTCAAGGCGGCCTTCTACCGGGCCGCGCCGGTACAGGCGCGCTTCGAACTCCTGGCTGACGAGGTTCCGTTCCAGGCGCTCGCGGCACGCGTCCTTTAATATGCCCGAAAGCCAAACTAGTTCCTGACGGTCGAGCCTGGAGAGCGGATTCTTCGGGTCCGGCATGGAGCTATAGAAATATAACAAACTTCACGCCGTATGTTTAGACGAAATCGCTTCACTGCGGCGGCCGCCGGCCCAATCCGGCATCTGTCCCAATGTTAGCGAAACTGGCAGGTATGCCCAAGTTGCGCGCCCGGGTCAGGCGGGCTATCCGGCGGATCGAGCCAAGGCTGATTCCGGCGCGCACCGCGTTTCACCGGGGCCAGACGGGCGGAGCCGCGCCAGGCAGGGCGCTTCCTCGCCAATACCTATGCGCGTTATGCGGATGCCGAGAAGAAAACCCGCGGCATTGATCGGCCGTCGCTCTGGAATTTCGGCCTCCGGATGGGGCGGCGAAGGTAACCTTTCGGCCAGCGGAAACGCTATTCAGCATGTTACGGTAATTTTGGGCGCCAATATCCGTGTGAACATTCGCAGGGTTATCTGACGCAGGCCCGGTGAGCCGGGAGCCCTTGAGGAGATAGGCCATGTTGAAAAGTGCGAGTCTGGTGACGGCGGTTTGCGCCTTGGCGATGATTCCGGTGATTGCTTACGGTCAGGCGGCCTCAAGTTGCTGGCTGAAGGACGGATCGGCTCCTACGGCGACCACCGCCTTCATTCTGTGTGAGCAGGGTCCCGTATACATAACCAACGACGGAGGGGCCACCTGGAGGTTGCAGGAAACCGGCGCGAAGGACCTGTTGCGCGCTATCGTATTCAGCGACGCCTCGCACGGAATTGCCGTGGGCAATAGAGGAACTATTGTGGGGACCGACGACGGCGGAAAGACGTGGCAGCCCCGCAACTCGGGCAGTACTGAGAACCTGCTGTCGGTCACGGGCCGGGGCAATCTCTACTGGGCCTCCGGCTTCAACGGCGCATTGGTTACCTCCACCGATGGCGGCCGCACGTGGTCCCAACAGAAGACCGGCATCACTCAGGGCCTGGAGGACATCTACTTCGCCGACGCCCAACACGGATGGGCCGTCGGTTGGTCGGGCACCATTCTCCGCACCGATAACGGGGGCGCCAAGTGGGATCAGGTGACTACCAAGGTGGCTCAATGGTCTTTGACCTCAGTCACTTTCACGGACGCGAAGAACGGGTGGGCCACGGGATTCGCGGGACAACTGCTGCGATCCACGGATGGCGGCCTCACCTGGACGGCCGTCAACACGGGCATCAACACCTGGTATAAGGACGTCTTTGTCGATGGCTCCAAGCGCATATGGGTCGCGGCCGACGATCAGTTCCTGGTCAGCGAGGACAATGGGGCCAAGTTCCGCTCCGTTCCCGCAAGCACCCAGGCTTTTCTGAGAAAGTTTGTTCCGGTGGGTGACAAGGTTTGGGCCATCGGCCAGCTTGCACTGCTCAGCCAATCGGGAACCGAGTGGAAGAAGATCACTAGCCTGATTCCGCGCAGCCCCGGCGCGAGCCTGGATCCCGACGCGCTGGCCGCCGCCAACGAAGCCGCAGCAGCAGCAACCGCGGCCGCCGCCGCAGCAGCCGCAAAAGCCGTACGGTAAGCAGTACCGGTGGGGCATGCCCTCATATCTTTCAGGGGCGCGCGGGTCAAGAGCCGGCGCGCATACCGCAAGCATAAGTAGCCGCATCGGATAGCGGCGCCACGTTTCAGCGGCGCTGCCTCACGGTTTCGACGTGATAAACTCCATTCATGCCGCGGCATGAAGACGTTCCCGACGAGCCGCCGCCCTTCCTGGGCACGTGGAAACGCGTGTACCTTGCGGTGCTGATCTATCTCGCCGCCCTGATTGGCGCCTTCTACGCCTTTACGAGAGCCTATCGATGAAGCCGGCGGACTGGGCCGTTCTGGCCACCGCCCTGGTCTCGATCGTAAGCTACGGCCTCTACCGCAGCCGGGGAAGCAACACCGTAGACCGTTATCTGCTAGCCGGGCGTACGATGCCTTGGTACGCGATGGCGCTCTCCATCATGGCCACCCAGGCCAGCGCCATCACGTTCATCTCCACAACCGGCCAAGCCTACGTGGACGGCATGCGGTTCGTCCAGTTCTACTTCGGGCTGCCGATCGCGATGGTGATCATCTGCGCCACGGTGGTTCCGCTGTTCCATCGCACGCGCGTTTACACCGCCTACGAGTACCTGGAAAACCGCTTCGACTCGAAGACACGGTCGCTAGCGAGCATCGTGTTCCTCTGCCAGCGCGGCCTTTCAGCCGGGCTGACGATCTACGCGCCGGCGCTGGTGCTCTCAGTGATACTCGGCTGGCCGGAGCGCCTGACCACTTCCCTGGTGGGGGCTGTTGTGGTGATGTATACCGTCACAGGCGGCATCAAGGCGGTGACGTGGTCTGACGTGCAGCAGATGGGGATCATCGTCTTCGGCCTGATCGCCTCGCTCGTCACGGCGCTGGCCCTGTTGCCGGATTCGGTATCCGTCTTCGACGCAGCTTACCTCGCCGGCGTTGCCGGCCGCCTGAACGCCGTGACGACTCATTTCGACTGGCAGGACAGGTACAACATCTGGAGCGGCCTGCTGGGCGGCACGTTTCTGTTCCTGGCCTATTTCGGCTGCGATCAGTCGCAGGTGCAGCGATATCTCACCGGGCGCTCCATCGCCCAGAGCCGCCTCAGCCTGATCTTCAACGCCGTTGCCAAGATCCCGATGCAAGCCTTCATTCTCTTCATCGGGGCCATGGTGTTCGTGTTCTACCTGTTCGCCCAGCCGCCGCTTCTGTTCCAGCGGGCCGAACTGCAACGGATTCAATCGCGCGCCGAATACCCGGCGCTGGCATCGGATTACTCCCGCGCCTTTGACCGCCGCAAGAACGCCGCGGTCTCGATTGTCGAATCCCGGCATGCGGGCGATTCGGCTCAGAAGGAGCGCGGCATCGTTGAATACCGCGCGGCGCAGCGGGAACTTGATTCCACCCGCGCCCGCGCTTCGCGCCTGGTAGAGCAGAGCGGCGGCGAAAAGGGCTTCAACGACACGAACTACATCTTTCTCTCGTTCGTTACCCAGCATCTGCCGGTGGGCATTGTAGGGCTGGTGATCGCCGTCATACTTGCCGCCACCATGTCCGCCAGTTCGGGGGAGATCAACTCGCTGGCTACGGTAACGGTGATCGATATTTACAGGCGGCATTTCCGCAGCGGCGCCAGCGACCGCCACTACCTTCTGGCGTCGCGGTGGGCTACGGCGTTCTGGGGCGTTTATGCCGTCTGTTTTGCCGGATTCGCGGGGCGGCTCGGGCCGCTGATCGTGGCGGTAAATCAGGTGGGATCGTTATTCTACGGTACTCTGCTGGGGTGCTTCGTTCTGGCGTTGGGATTCAGGCGCGTGGGCGGCACAGCCGCATTCTGGGGCATGCTCATCGGTGAGGCGGCCATCCTGGCGACAGCCGCTCTCACCGGCATATCCTGGCTTTGGTACAACGTAATCGGCTGCGTTACCGTTGTGGCCGCAGCTTTGGCTATCACCTACGCGAAACCCGGCGAACCGGTCCGGAAGGCCCTGTCCGAATAGGCTACTTCACTCGCTTGGCCGTGATCTGCATGGGCGGCATGCCCTCGCCTCGCCCACCGCCGCCGCCGAACGACATTTCAAGTTTCATTTCGTCGCCCGTCACCGTCCCGGAATATTTGATGGTTCCGAATTCCATGGTGGCGCTGAATGAGATCTTGTCGCCTTCGATCTTCCCGTCGTCGATTTTCAATTCGCCGCCCGGTCCGCCCTGAATCGTGCCCGTGACGGTTGAGCCGTCCGCCTTGAGAACGAAAGTATTCTCCATGGTTCCCATCGGCGTTTCAAAGGACCCTTTCCATGATCCGGTCACATCCGCGGCAAACGCCATTGCCGCGCATAGTGCCAACAACGTCAACAACATCAACAGCTTACGCATGATTATCCTTTTCAGCCTGAATATGAGGCCGCAAATACGATGCCCTCAAACCACCGGTCAACTCTTACGGGCATACTTCTGATGCCAAATCACATAGGCGGCGATAACGACGGCCGCGGTTACCGAAGCGCCCAGGAACCACGAATGAATGTTTGCCAGCACGTCGTGCCAGCGCTCGCCCAGCCAGTATCCCACCGTGATGAACGTGGCCGCCCATATTGCCGCGCCGCCATAGGCGAACAACGCGAATTTCGGCGGTTCGAGTTCGCTCATGCCCGCCGCGTAGGCAGTGAAATGCCGCACGCCAGGTACGAAGTACCCGAACGTGAGCGACCAGTGCCCCGCCGATTCAAAGAAAGCGTGGGCTTTTTGCAGGTGCTTCTCCCTGATTCTGAGGTATCTGCCGTACCTGTGAATCAGGGGGAGCCCGAACCTCCGGCCGAGCGTATAGCTGATGGTGATGCCCGACATGCTGCCGGCCAGGGCGGCCGCGTAGGCCATCCACGGGTTCAGATGGCCCTTGAAGATCAGAAAGCCGGTGAACGTGAGCAGCGTTTCATCGGGGATGGGAAGGCCCACAATCCCGAGCGCCAGAAGCACAAAGATCGCCAGGTAGCCGTACTGGACAATCCACGCCAGTATGCTCTGTTCCATGCGGTCCGCGCTAAACCACGAGCGCAGTGATGCCGACTTTGGAACGGTAGCCCGCCACCACCACAATGCCGCTATCGGTCACGTGGTGATTGGCGCGGTCGCGTTCCAGATCGTAGCCGATCACGCCATCTTCCGGAACGCGGACATTCTTGTCGAGAATGGTGCGCTTCAGCCTGGCCCTCCTGCCGATATCGCAATTATCCAGAATGACGCAATCCTCAATCACCGCTCCCGAGTGGACGCGCACGTTCCGGCCCAGGATCGAGTTCCGCACGATGCCGCCGGAGAGAATGCAGCCCCCGGAAATGATCGAATCGATGGCGTGTCCGCGCCGGTGTTCGTCGTCGAAGGCGAACTTGGCCGGGGGGTCGGGAAAACTCGACGTGCGCAGAGGCCATTCGCGGTTGTATAGCTTGAGGGCGGGCTTTACGGCGCGCAGGTCCATGTTCGCCTCGTAGTACGCGTCGATCGTCCCCACGTCGCGCCAGTAGGGTTCGGAATCGGCTGGCTCGCCCGGAATACGGTTGGTCTGGAAATCGTAGGCGTAGATCTCGCCCTTGCCCGCCAGTTTCGGAAGAATATCGTGCCCGAAATCGTGGTGGCTGTCCGGCTCGGCCGCGTCCTCGTGGAGCAGCCGCAGCAGGGTCCGGGTGCTGAAGATGTAGTTGCCCATGGAGGCGAACACTCGCGTGTCGTCTCCCGGCATGGAGGGGGCGTCGGGGTTCTTTTCGTGGAAGGCGAGGATTCGCCCGTCCTTATCGCTTTCGATTACTCCGAACGCGGCGGCTTCTTCTCTTGGCGCCGGAATCGCCGCTACCGTCACCTCCGCGCCCTTCTGCAGGTGGTACTCCACCATGCTGGCAATGTTCATCCGGTAGACGTGATCGCCCCCGAAGATAGCCACCACCTGCGGGTCCGATTGCTCCACCAGATTAATGTTCTGGTAAATCGCGTCCGCCGTGCCCTGATACCACTGCTCTTCCTGAGAGCGCATCTGCGCCGGAACCGGGATCAGGAACTGCGACTTGAGCAGGCTGCCGAACTGCCAGCCTTCGCTCAAATGCTGCAGGAGCGACTGGCTCCGGAACTGCGTCAATACGTAGACCGAATAGATCGACGAGTTGATGAAGTTGCTCAGCACGAAGTCGATGATCCGGAACTTGCCGCCGAATGGTACGGCCGGCTTGGCGCGCTCTTTCGTCAGCGGAAACAGGCGCGTTCCCTTTCCTCCAGCGAGGACGATGCCCAACACACGAACTTGCATAGGCTCAAGCTCATTGTTCCAAGGGCGGAGATAATCCGCAAGCGGCGGCTGCTAATACCGGAAGAAGAGCCCGCCCGAAAAGCGAATTTCGGGCCTTTTATCCGCCGAACCGGCTAACGCAACAGTTACCGCTCGCGCTCCACCGACTTCCCTGTCCTGCTAAAACTACGGCGCCTCGACGTCATTGCTCTATGGAAACCCCACTACAGGGTGGTGTATAGTTATACCGGAGGTCCCAATGATCATCGGCGTACCCAGGGAGATCAAGGATCACGAATCGCGCGTGGGGCTGGTCCCGAGCGGCGTGACCGCGTTGCGCGAGGCGGGGCATGAGGTCATCGTCGAGACGCACGCGGGAGAAGGCAGTTCCCTCACCGACCGCGAGTACATGCAGGCCGGCGCCGCGATAGCCCAGAGCGCGGCCGAGGTTTGGAACAAGGCACAGCTTGTAGTCAAGGTTAAAGAGCCGCAGCCGGCAGAGTACGCCTGCTTCCGCCCCGGCCTGATTCTTTTCACCTATCTGCACCTGGCCCCCCTGCCCGAGCTGACGGACCGCCTCTTGGCGTCGCGAGTGAACGGCGTCGCTTATGAAACGATTGTCGAAAGCGATGGGTCGCTGCCGCTGCTCACCCCGATGAGCGAGATAGCCGGCCGCATGGCCGTGCAGGTGGGCGCGCAGTACCTGGAGCGAACCAACGGCGGCCGGGGAATCCTGCTGGGCGGCGTGCCTGGCGTTGCGCCCGCGCAGGTGCTGATTCTGGGCGGCGGCGTGGTGGGGACCAACGCGGCCAAGATGGCCATCGGCATGGGCTCGCAGGTCACGCTTATCGATAAGAACCTGAACCGCCTGCGCCAGCTCGACGATATCTTCGGCGGCCGGCTGGTTACGATGGCCTCGAACTCGTGGACCATAGGCGAAAGCGTGCGGTCCGCGGATCTGGTGGTGGGTTCGGTTCTGATTCCGGGGGCGGCCGCGCCGAAGCTGGTCCGCCGGCAGATGATCGCCACCATGAAGCGCGGGGCCGTAGTGGTGGATGTGGCCATCGATCAGGGCGGGTGCTTCGAAACCTCCCACGCCACCACGCATACCGCGCCGGTTTACTTCGTGGACGGCGTTCTGCACTATTGCGTCTCAAACATGCCCGCAGCCGTTCCGCACACCTCCACTCTCGCCCTGACGAATGCCACGTTCCCGTATTTGCTGGAACTGGCTAACCACGGCCTTGAGGGCGCCTGTGAGCGCCACCCGGCCATCCGCGAGGGCGTCAACACCTATAACGGCTACGTGACGCACGCCAAGGTGGCCGAATCGCAAGGCCGGCAGTGGCGCGAGATGGCGCTTGTGGAGTAAGCTTTCGGAGACGCCGAATTCGGTCGGATCCACGAAGGCGCTGGCAACATCCAGTTATTGACTATCGTAAAGAAACTATTGGGCCAGCGAATCCGTCCCAAATGCTTGGGGATACTGCTGCCGAACCGGGACGTCCGTGTTCCAGAGTCTGAGGAAAAATGCGCGTACTATTGATTTCAATGGCCTTAGCGGCCGCCTGCCTGCCAGCCTACCCGGCCGATACGGAGACTGTGAATCCGGCTGAAATCATCCGGAAGTTCGCTCAAAAAGAGACGGAGTTCTCAGCGGCGCGAAACAACTACACGTACCGCCAGACGGTGAAGCTCCAGGAGCTCGATTCCGGGGGCAACCCGACTGGGGCGGAATATAACCTGGTGGAGGACATCATTTTCAGCCCGGAAGGCAAGCGGATGGAAAAGGTGGTCTTCGCTCCGGTTTCGACTCTGCGCAACATCCTGCTCACTCCCGAAGATGAGCAGGACCTTCGCAACGTTCAGCCATTCGTCATGACCACGGCGGAAACCCCCGATTACCAGGTGGACTATCTCGGCCGGGAAAACGTGGACGAAATCCCATGCTACGCGTTCTCCGTGAAACCCAAGAAGCTGGCGCCGGGAAGGCGCTACTTCGAAGGCCAGATATGGGTGGACGACCGGGATTTCCAGATTGTGAAGACCTACGGCAAAGGCGTCGGCGTCATCAAGAAGAGCGGCGACAATCAGTTCCCGAAGTTCGAGACCTACAGGGAACAGATCGACGGCAAGTACTGGTTTCCCACCTACACGCGCGCCGACGACACGCTCCACTTCCAGAGCGGCCAGGATCAGCGCATTCGGATGGTTGTCCGTTACCAGGACTACAAGCGGTATGAGGGCAAGTCCACTATTCGCTACGGCGATGTTGTGGAAGGCGCTCCGGGGCAGCAGGCACCGGCCCCGGCGGGAAAGGAGTAGGCGCGCGGGCCGCCCGGTCTGATACGATTCTCTGAATGGCTACCAGAATTACGCCGCAGAACCACGGCCCTATCCGCATTGAGGGCGATTTCGAAATATGGGACCCCTCGGGCAACCGCTTCGGCCTGGCGGGGCGCACCGCGATTTCGCTCTGCGGTTGCGGGCATTCCGCCAACAAACCGTTTTGTGACGGCGCTCACAAGACGCTAGGTCTTTCCGAACCCGTGGTAGCGCGCGAACTCCCCGAGGCCAAACCTAAGCTCTAGTTGGCCGCGGCGCCGGCCGGTTGCCCAAGTCGAAGCCTCTGCCGCCATTCCGCCTTAAGCCGCGCCCTGTTACGGTGCGAGCTATTTCGTGCAGGCGAAATTCGCCGCTTCGTCTTCGCTGCCCTGCCCCTTGTATCTGGCAACCAAAGGCGGGTTACGAACCATCGGGCCAGCTTTATCAGTTTCCGGATGGCTGACGATCCGGACGGAGCAGTCGCTAAACACTGCGCCGTTACACGCGAGCGTTCCTGACCGGGATGCGAAGACTAGCGGAACAAATAGCCCTGGATCCACCCACAACTCGCCCTTACGCGGGGCTTGGAGTGTTCATGTGCCGCTTTGCTAATCTTCGTCAGGTGGATTGGCTCCGCGAGGGAGTCCCTTTGCCGAGGCCTCAGCTCCAGGTGGGTCACGGAACGATTCCACCGAGATGCGCTCGTAACGTACTTCCAGCACGGTCAGGTTTGCTGTGCCGCCCGGCGCTTGGAGAACCGCGTGATCGCCCGCTGCCGACTTCATCAACGCGCGCCCCAGAGGCGACACCCAACTGATGTGGTTGCGGTTGAGATCCACCTCGTCGGCGCCCACGATACACACCACTCGCTCCGTTCCCGCGGCATTGGCATAGCGTACCGTCGCTCCGAAGAATGCCCTTGTCGCCGCCTGCCCCGCTCTCGGAGTTTCCGGGTCAACCACTGCCGCGGACTCGATTCGCTTCGTCAGAAAGCGAATCCGCCCATCGATCTGGCGCAGCCGCCGCTTGCCGTATTGATAGTCTGCGTTTTCACTACGATCGCCGTTGCTCGCAGCCCACGCCACCACCGCCGTCACGGCCGGGCGTTCCCTGGTGAGCAGAAACTGGTGCTCATCTTTGAGGCGTTGCAGACCGCCTGGCGTTATGTAATTCTTGCCTGGCGTCGCGGGTTCGTCCGCTTGCGGTCTTCTTGTGAACCCTTTTCGCATATCTTAGACCTTCCAGCGCGAACCCGGTGGGCGCCACAACCGAAAGGCTTGCGCCCCACGACCTTCACCGGACCGAGTCGCCGACGATCCACCCGGTGGCGGCGGCTCGAACGACTTGTCATACGCCCATGGTTGCCAACCCGAGTCTCGCTTGCTACCGGGAACGCCTTAGCCGAGTTGCTCGGCAAGCGCAACAATGATGCCCTCCGGCCCGCGGATGTAGGCTAGCCGGTACGTGCTCTCGTACTGCATTTCGCCAATGAGTTCGGCCCCGTGGGCGCGCATGCGCGCAACGACAGCGTCGATGTCATCGACGGCGAACATGACGCGACGGATGCCCAGCGTGTTGACCGGCGCGTCCACGGGCCCAAACCTGATCGCGTCGGGCGTGTGGAATTTGTCCAGCTCAATGCCTTGCCCGTCGGGAGTCCGCATCATCGCGAGGGTGGCCCGGACATCCTTGAGCCCGATCAGGCTCCCGACCAAAGGCCCTTCGACTGTCGACTCGCCCTCGAGCTTGAGGCCCAATTCGAGGAAGAACGCCTTCGCGGCTTCGAGATCGTCGACAACGATGAGGACGTTGTCCATCCGTTTAAGCGCCATATGCTTCCTCCCCTCGCTTGACTGCTGATGCCCGTGCTTGCCGCACGTGGCGCCAGGCGCCATGCCGCGGAAGCTTCAGCATGCCAGAACCGGCGGGCAATCGCAATTTGAGCCGGAAGGCACTCGACGCCCTGTCAGCATCGGCACGCGAGACACACAGAGCACGGCATCGCCGGCATCGGTCCCGCGAAGTTGCGGAGCGCGTACCAACGATTCTAAAGGTTCTTTGCGGTTTGCTCCTGGATCACGCGCCATCCGGAACTCGGCGACCCCGGCGCGAAGTTCCAGCTAATGCCGAACCAGCTACAGTGCGTTCGCCAGGGCTTCGGGCTCGCGTCCCCGGCGCGCCAGTAGTTACAATCGACGGCACATGCTTCATCGGAAGATGCCGCAGAGCGGCGACCAAATATCCATCCTCGGTTTTGGATGCATGCGCCTGGCACAGAAGGATCGCCGGATCGACGAAGAACGCGCCACGCGGCAGTTGCGGGATGCTATCGACCGCGGAGTCAACTACGTGGATACCGCCTGGCCGTATCATGGCGGCGAAAGCGAGGCATTCCTGGGGCGGGCGCTGGCGGATGGCTACCGCGAGCGCGTGCGCCTGGCCACCAAGCTGCCTACGTGGCTGGTGCGTAAACCGGAGGACCTGGACCGGTACCTCGACGCGCAGCTCGAACGGCTGAAGACTTCGTGCATCGATTACTACCTGCTCCATTCGTTGAGCGGGTATTCGTGGCCGAAGTTGAAGGAATTCGGAGTTCACGATTTCCTGCAGCGCGCCAAAGAGGCAGGAAAGATCCGCTACATCGGGTTCTCATGCCATGCCGCGCTGCAGGATTTCAAGAGCATCGTGGACGACTATCCCTGGGAATTCTGCCAGATTCAATACAACTATCTGGATACCGAACACCAGGCCGGCACGGCGGGGCTGAAGTATGCCGCCGAAAAGGGGCTGGGAGTAGTGGTGATGCAGCCGATCCGCGGCGGCACGCTCGTTTCCACGCCGCCGGAGCTTCAGGCAATTTGGGATGACGCGCCTACCAAGCGCACTGCCGCCGAGTGGGCTCTGCGGTGGGTTTGGAATCACCCCGAAGTTACCGTAGTGCTTTCGGGCATGAACGACGAGGCGCAGGTGGAGGAGAACCTCGCCATTGCCGAAGAGGGCCGCGCCAACTCGCTCACAGGCGGCGAACTGGCGCTGATCGGCCGCGTGGCCGACGGATATCGCCGATTGTTGAAGGTGGGTTGCACGGGGTGCGGCTATTGCCTGCCGTGCCCCAAGGGCGTGGGCATCGCGGGCTGCTTTGACGCCTACAACCGGCTGTACCTGTACAAGAACGCGCAGGAGGCCAAGTTCCGCTACGTCATCAGCCTCGCCGGCCTTATTACCGGCGAACGCGGCTACGCCTCGCAGTGCGAACAATGCGGCGACTGCGTCGATAAGTGCCCGCAGGATCTCGATATTCCGCAACTGCTCGAACAGGTGGCGGCGGAACTGGAGGCAGGCGGCCTCGGCGGCGTGGAAGCCACGGTGCGCAAGTTTCTGAGCGGGGAGTAGGCGTGGTTGCCGATGCGGGCCGCTCATTGACTGGTCTCCGCACGCTTGTTATCCTCCCGTTGTGCTGACGGAAGGGTTGCGGCAGTTGGTTCAGGTGTGGGTGCGGCCGGGCGCGGCGATGGGAAGCATTCTCGATCGCGGCAGCGCGTGGTTCGCGCTCCTGCTGGCGCTGGCTGTGTCGGTAGGCTTGCGCGCGGCGGCGCCTGTGCCGTTCGGCCTGCTTACGCCGGTGCTGACACTGGCGGTGATCTACGTGCCGGGCCTGACGCTGATCGCGGGGCTGGTGGCACGGGGTGGCACTCACTTTCAGCGCGACTACGCTGCGCTGCTGGCGTGCACGGCGATGGCCTGGAGCGCGGCGGCAATCCCGTTTACGGCGGTGGCTTTCGCGCTTCCTGAGAGAGCGCTTGGAATCGCCGCAATCGTTGCCTGCCTGTACTTCGCTTTCCTGATGTTTTTCGCCGTGCGCACGCTGTTCGGGCTGGGCGGCGGCGCGGCATTCGCGGCGGTGGCGCTCTCATGGATTCCGCTGGCGGCCGTGGCTCTGCTCTGGGGACCGATACGCTTTCTGTTCGGGTGGCTCGCCTCGCCGCTGTTCCTGTTCTACCTGTGGTATTTTCTGGGCGGCGAATTGAAGGATCTAGGGTCGGGGCTCCGCGGCGGCCAGCAATACCGGCGCATGCTCGAAGCCGCGGCCGTGAACCCGCACGATGCCGACGCGCAGTATCAGCTCGGATTGATTCACCTGGAACGGCGGCAGGACACGGAAGCCGCCCGGCGTTTCCGCAATGCAACGGCGATCGACCGCGAAGCCACCGGCGCGCACTTCGAACTCGGGCGCATCGCGCGCCGGCAGGGACGCGTCGCCGAGGCGCTCGAAGAATTCCAGACCGTGCTGCGCCAGGACGAACGCCACAGTTCCTACGAAGCGCGGCGCGATCTGGGCGCGGCGCTGCTCGATGCGGGCCGGCTCCCCGAGGCGCGGCGCGAACTGGAGATCTACGCCGACCGCCGCCCCTACGATCCGGAGGGCTTGTATTACCTGGGGCTGGCGATGGAGAAACAGGGCGATCAGCCGGGGGCCAGGGACGCATACTCCAGGGCCATCGAGGCCGCGCGCACGGCCCCGCGCTACCGCCGCCGGGTGGTGGCGCAATGGAGCCGTCTGGCACAGCAGCATGCGCAGGGGATCTGACGCCAAACAGCCGCCGACGCATGTTAGACTGGTTTTCAAATCGCTTAAACTGCTATGAAATCCGTAGTACCCGTGTTTTTTCTATTGATCGGATTCGCTGCGGCACAGGAATCCGTTCCCATGCCCCTGCCCCCGATCGCGCCATCGCTGCCGGACATACCCGAAAAGACCGTGATCGCCGTGTTCGATGACGGCGTGCAGCTCACGATGGGTGAACTGAAACAGATATTCGCCGTGCTGCCGCCGGAGAACCAGCAAGTAGCGATGGCGCAGCGCAAGACATTCGTGGAGCAATGGGCGTTGATGCGCAAACTGGCCCGGATGGCCGAGACCGACAAGCTGGATCAGCAGAGCCCTTTCAAGGAAGAGTTGCTCTATTCGCGGCTAATGGTGCTGAGCCAGGCGAAGCTGAGCCGCGCAGTCAACGACACCGATCTGAGCGCTGACGAAGTGGCCAAGTATTACGACGCCAACAAGGACCGCTATAAGGAAGTCCGCGTGAAAGCGCTGTATATCGCGTTAGCCCCCGGCGAGGGAAAGACGCCGTTGACGGAAGAGCAAGCGAAACAAAAGGCGCAGGCGCTGCTCGCCCAAGCCCGGGGGGGCGCGGATTTCGTCAAGTTGGTGAAAGCGAATTCCGACGACGTTACGTCCCGCGAGAAGGATGGCGATTTCGCAACGCTCCGTCCCAAGGACAACATCCCCGACGCCATTCGCGAAGCGGTTTTCAAGTTGAAAGCAGGTGAACTGACCGAGCCTGTGCGCCAGCCGAACGGATATTACCTACTGCGGGCGGACGAAATCAATTACCGTCCGTTGAAGGATGTACAGCAGGAGATCTTCTCGGAATTGCAGCAGCAGCGCTACGCGCAGTGGCTTAAGCAGCTAAACGATAGCACCAAGGTGCAGTTCCCGGAACCGGCGTTCCTGGGGCAGAACGCAGCCCCACCGAGCCCCGCGAAATAGGCTTGAAGGGGGCAGGCGGACCCTGCCCCGCGCTTGCCGGAAATCACTTCGGCAGGACGAAATTCAGCGTGATATCCCGATCGATCTCCACCGGCACGCCGTTCAGCATTGTGGGCGTGTATACCCACTGCCGGACGGCCGCGGCGGCGGCGCCCTGAAGCATCATCGGGCCTGAGACCACCTTCACATCCCTAACCTTGCCGTCTGTTCCCACCGTGGCCGTTACCCTGACGCTGCCGGATACCTGCGCCAGCTTGGCGTTCGCGGGGTAGACCGGGTTTACGCTGCGGACCAGAGCCCCCAACTGGGGCGTGCTGTTGCCGACGGGTTGCACGGGAGCAGCCGGCTGGGCCATCTGCGATTCGCTGGAAGGCGCGATCACGCCCAAGTTGATACTAGAGCCGCCGGAACTCGGAAGCGCCACGGGAGCCTCCGGAACGTCCGTGGGCTGCGCCGGGCGGAGCCGGTCGGCAAGCGACGCCACATTAAATTCCTTGGACGCGCGCTTCGCGCGGGCAGGCGCCGGAGTTTCGGCTTCAGCTTCGCCTTCCGCGGCCGGACTCGCTGCCGCTGCCGCTTGTTGCTGAGCGGCGGCCTTCGGATCGGCCATCGGCGACGGGCGCGTGCGCAGTACCCGCACCGACTCCGTGGCCACCTTCGATTGGTCGGCGCCTACAACCTCCAGCCGGAAGCTCACGTCCGCCGTGAGCGGCGAATAGACGATGCTCCCGGTTCGGAGTTGCGACATATCCATGTCGTAGTTCTCACGCCGCTCGCCATCGGAAATCGACAGCGAGCCGTTCTTGGCGTTGCGGATCACGTCGGAATCGCGGTTCCAGCTCAGCAGCAGATCGGTGGCCGTGCGCTCCACTCGAAGCGTCAGGGGCACGGCAACGGGCGCATTGGCCTTCCGGCCGATTCCGGACATGAACAGGATGCCGGAGCAGGCCAGAATCGCGGCAGCTATGCCGCCCCACACCCAGGGCTTCTTCAGCATCGCGATCAACGCCGCGGCGCCGCCCTCGTCAACAGGTCCGGCAGGTTCGAATGGCGTGGAGACGGGCTGCGGATCGGGCGCGAGGGCGGTTCTCGACGGCTGGGCTGCTTGCTCTACCGGGGGCGTTACGCTCGCGGGCTCGGGCGCGGAGGCCTGCGCAGCGGCCGGGGCCGGCGCGGGAGGCTCAACCCGGGGCTCCTCCGGAACCGTAGGCGGCGCGCTTGAGCCCGTGACTTTCAGGCGCGAGGTAATGGGCGTGATCTGCGCGCGCGCGGGCGGCTTGGCGCCCGCGGCCACCGCCGACGACGCCAACTGCGCGGACTGGAACGGGAATTCCAGATAGCTGGCTTCCCCGTGTATTTGGCCGTCTTCCCAGATGAATATGCCGGCGGCGCTGGCCTTGGTGGCGAACGGGCGGACAAGCAGCGCTACCTTGAGAGGATCGCGGAAGCGCGACTCGAGCACGGCCATATCGTCCGGATCGAGCATCAGACCTTTGCGCGTGTGGCTGCGGAAGAATCCCGTCACCCGGGCTCCGGCTGCGGTAATGCGCTCGATGGCGGCGTCAAAGCCCGCCAGATCCACATCAGACAGGCGGTAGAGCGGACCGCGGCTGTACCCGCAGGCTACCAACTCGTAGTCGTCCAGCGTCACCACGCCCGGCAAATCCGAGGGCGCGCGCCCGATGAGCAGACCGCCGAGTTCCGAGCCCTTGGCGCTAATGGAGCGAAATGTTTCCACGGCGTCGCGTTCCAGCCGGTCGATCAATCCGAGCGATATGTGCGCAGTTACCGGTTTTCCCGGAACCTGCCAAACATAAAACGGCGGTGCATTGGGCTCGGCGGCGGTCGCGCGAGAGGGCGAATAACTCATGGAAGGCCTCCCCCAGCCGCCGTGCGGCTCGCCGGAAGTGCAGGCGCGGCCACGGGGGCCGCCGTCATGGCGGGCTGGTTCCAGGAAAATTCTATCCGAAAATAGGCTTTGTCGTGTGGTGAATTTCGCTGGAATTAACCAAAATTAGCATTCGCGACGCAATTTGAGAGGAAATTGCTAACCATCAGGATCAAAAGATGTTAACTCTAGCAAACAAATCTACTATTCACACAGTTTATCTGGTAATTATCGCCGCAAACACCTATACTGATCGCTGAAAATGAGCGCGAAATCATGCCTGCTGTGCGGGCGGGCGCTAAGTCGCATGCGGATGGGCGCGGAAGGAGACTTCTGTTCCCGCGAGCATCGCAATCAGTACCGGCTCCGGCGCAGCATGGAGTGCCTCACGGAGGCGAACAAAGTGGCGACGCTGGCGCGGCGCCGCGAGAGTCCGAAGCCGCTGTTCGGCTCGGCGGTCGCCGGCGCGCCGGCGGAACAGCGCGGCTTCTTCCAGAGCGCAATGGGCTTCGGCACGGCGCTCGAACCCGTGTTTCCGTCGTTCCGGGGAGCCGCGGGAGCGGCCGCGAAGCTCGCGCTTCGCGCTGCAACTGCCGGCCCGGCCGCTGTGCGAACGCCCAAGCTGCCTGCGCCGGTGCGCCGCGAATTCGGCGTAAGAATTCTGGTGGAGAGTTCGGTGGAACTGGCGGTCCCGCGCGCCCCGCGTAAACCGGCCGCACCGCGGGTTCTGCGCCAGCCGCTGCCGAGGCCCGCGCTTCCGGCGGGCGCGCCGAGCACGGCAATGCAGGTTTCAAGCCGCCTGGATATCCGCATTGAGGCCGCGGACCGGCCGGATGCGGTGGTGGGCGCGAGAATTGGGAAACGGCTTGCGTCCTCCGCCGCCCAAAACCACCAGCCTTCCCAACCGCCGCCCGTGCGCAGGCAAATGGGACCGCTCACCTCGGCGCCATCTCCCACCCAGGGAGGCGCGAAGAAACGTATGGCATTCGTGGAAATGGCCCTGACCGGCCCCCAGGAAGCCGCCCCCTTGGATTGGATAGGAATTGAGCCTTCGCCTGCGAGCGCGCCGCGGAACGCTACGGCGCTGCCGCCCGCCCCCGCGGGGGCCGCATCCAACGGCAATTCGAAAGGAAAGGTTGGGATAGCAAGATGAGCGCCTCACTACAGAGCCCACGGTTACAGAACTCCGTTGCGGAAAAGCCCGCCGGAGACGGGGCGGGGATTCTAGCGCGAGCGGTCGCGCTTCATCTGGCAGGCAAGCGGGAAGAAGCGTTGGAGCAACTCCAGGCAGCGGTTTCGGCCAGACAGTCTTCGGCTGAGATCCATCGCGCCATGGGGCATATCCAGTTCGAGCTGGGCCGTTTTGACGCCGCCGCCGAAAGCTACGGGGCCCTGACCCGGATCAAGCCGCAGTACGCCAAGGGCTGGTTCGACCTAGCCGTCTGCATGGAACGCGCTGGCGACTGGGATAAAGCCGCCGAGGCATTCCAGACGGCGAGCACGCTCGACGCCGCGAACCTTGACGCGCATCTCGGGCTGGCCGTGTGTTACCTGCGCCTGGAAGATCCGAAATCCGCCCTGCGCGGTTTCGAACGCTGCCTGGAGCTATCCGCGGGCCACGAAGACGCGCTTTTTGGCAAGGCCGCCGCACTCCAGTCATTAGGCGAGTACGATCAGGCCGTCGCCCTTTACATGAAGTTGCTGGAGCAGAATCCCGAATCCGACGAGCCGCTCTCAAACCTCATCCTGATCGGCATCTCAAAGCGGGATTACGACATGGTGCGCGAGTACTCGGAACGGATGCTCGAACTCCGCCCCGATTCCACCGTCGCCCTTGAGGGCCTGGCCGCATGGGCCTGCGCCGCGGGCGATCAGGCGCTGGCCGCTAAGTTTTGCACGCTGCTGGTATCTTCCGTTCCCTCCCACTTCGAGGGCTGGTTCAACCTGGCGCTGGCGCATCAGAAGGCGGGCCGGTGGCAGCAGGCGGCCGAATCGTATGAGGAGGCGCTGAAGGTTCGGCCGCAATCGGCCGAGGCGTTCACGAACCTGGGCATCGCGCGGGAACAGCTCGGGGAAACCGCGGCCGCGCGGAGCGCTTATGAGCGCGCCGCCCATGCCGACCCCGCTTCTCTCGCTCCGGTGTGGAACCTCGCCCTGCTGCTCGAACGCGGCGGACAAACCGACGAAGCCGAACGCTGGTATCGGTACGTGCTTGAGAAATCTCCCAAGGAAGACGAAGCGCGTTTCCGGCTGGGCTACATCCGCCTCACCCGGGGCGACCACCGCGCGGCGGTGGAAGCTTTCGAAAGCTGCCTCAAATACCGTCCGCAGTGGCCTGAAGCCGCCGCGAATCTGGCCCTGGCCTACTCCGGTCTCGGCGACCGCGTGCGCGCAGAGAAACTATACGAGAAGGTTCTCGAAGCGGACCCGCGCTCGCTCGACGCTCTGCGCGGCCTGGCCTCCCTGGCGATCCAGTCTTCGGATTACGACGCCGCCCTGGAGTACCATGTGCGCCTGATCGACTTGGGCGAACGCTCGCCTGAGGTGCTCTACAACGCCGGCCTGATGTACGAGAAATCCGACCAGCCGGAGAAGGCCGTCCGGCTCTATCGCGATGCCCTGGCGCTGCAGCCCGACATGCCCGAAGCTCTGCTGAACCTGGGCCGTATTTTGGAATCCACGGGCAAGACCGACGAAGCCAGAAGCTGCTGGAGCAAGGCGCTCGAAGCCGAACCGGCTCTGGCGCAAGGCTATTTCGGGCCGGCGATCGACTAGGACGGGCGCATCGTCAGATCGGGGCGCGACGTGCTGCGCGCGCCCTGCCGGCGAGTGACTCCGCGCTGGCAGTCATCGTTCGCCAAGCCGGCGCGTGGTTCAGTTACTCAAAATCGCGGTTTACGTCCACGACCCGTGTCCGAGGGGGAACATCAGCCTAGAAATCGGCGTCAAAACCCTTGGTGAACGAATCCAGAGTCTCCGCCATCTCCGTGCTAGTACTGGCAGCAACAATGCTGGGTTGCCACCCCGCGTCAAGAGGTTTGGCCGTGAGGATTGCACAGACTGTACGGTGCGGCGATCACGAGGAAGTGGATCTGCGCAGTATAGTCCTGGAAGCCCGTCCGGGCGGGCGCGTAGCGATCAATCAGGAGATGCAGAACCGCGCAGGGCTGAGTCGACGATTGCAGGAAATCCTTCAGTATCGGGTCGAGCGATTCGTGTTCGTACTCGCTGATCGGGCCGCAACATTTCAGGATTTAGCCGAAGTCATTGACTCAGCATCTGAACAGGCTGACCTAATCGCTGTCATTACCCCCAAGATTGCGGCCGAGATCGCACCTACATCCTGCCTTGACCCAAACCGGCCACCCGGCTATTCGGAACATGCGCGTCAAAGGGTCGGAGCCAAGTAGCGCAATCAGGCCTGTTCCATTCACGTGCCCAACCCGGTGTTGCGCCAGCGCACTTTTCGTGAACCCGCCACGACTCCGTAGCCCGTCAGCCGCGAAGGTTAATGCTTAGGCTGACGTGCACTAGTTCGCGAAGCGGTTTATGATCTGAGCTATGCGTCCTGCGCGCGGCGTCTTGTGGATCGCCCTTGCGGGACTCGCTCTGCACCTTGCCGTTAACGGCCGTTACGGATTCCATCGCGACGAACTCGCAACGCTCGATGACGCGCGGCGCCTCGCGTGGGGATATGTCGCCTACCCGCCCCTGACGCCCTTCTTCGGGCGGATTTCGCTCGAACTGTTTGGGAACTCGTTGTGGGGCATCCGCCTGTTCCCCGCGCTGGCACAGTTCGCGGCCTTGTTTCTTGCTGCGTGGATGGCGCGGGAACTCGGCGGGGGCCGCGGGGCGCAAGTTCTCTCGGCGGCGGCGTTGGCCATCGCGCCGATATCGCTGGCGAGCGGCAGCCTGCTTCAGTACGTGTCGTTCGACGTTCTCTGCTGGATACTGGCCGCGTGCTTTATAGCCCGGCTGGCGAGAACGGGCGAACCCCGTTGGTGGCTAGCGGTAGGCGCCGCAATCGGGCTGGGAATGTTGAACAAGTACGCGATGGGCTTCCTAGCGCTGGGGATTACGGGAGCGGCGCTGCTTTCTCCGCTGCGGCGGCAGTTCCGAACTCCGTGGCCCTGGCTCGGCGCCGCGCTGGCGATCACGATCATGCTGCCCAATCTGCTCTGGCAGGCGCAGCACGGGTGGGTATCCCTGGAGTTTCTGAGTTACATCCATGCGCGCGACATCCGCATTGGCCGGACCAGCGGCTTTCTCGGGGAGCAATTCTTCGTAGCGGCCAACACGTTTACCATCCCGCTCTGGATCGCCGGCCTCTGGTGGCTCTTCTTTGCCCGCGAGGGCCGCCGCTATCGCGCCATGGGCTGGGTGTTCGCTATTCCCGTGGCGCTAATGGCGCTCTTGCAGGGGCGCGGCTACTACACGGCCGGCGCCTACCCGGTACTATTGGCGGCCGGTTCGGTTGCCGCCGAATCCTGGGCGGCCCGGCAGCGCCCCTGGCCGCGCCGCATCGCGAAAGGAGCGGCGTGGGCTGCCCTGCTCTGCGGCGGCGCCGCCGCGGCCGCCATGGCGCTACCTCTAGCTCCTGTGAATTCCGCCTGGTGGAAACTCGTCGAGGGCAATTGGCGCGAGGAAATCGGTTGGCCGGAGCTGGTTGCTACGGTGGCGCAGGTGCGGGATGCGCTTCCGGCCGAGGATCGGGCGCGCCTCGGAATTCTGGCTACCAACTACGGCGAGGCGGGGGCCATCAACCTCTACGGCCCGCGTTACGGACTGCCGCACGCCATGAGCGGCATCAACTCCTACTGGTATAGAGGATACGACGATCCTCCGCATTCCGTGTTGATTGTATTAGGTTTAGATGGGCCGAAGCTCGACGGCATCTTCGCTTCGTGCCGCGTGGCGGGGCGCATCACGAACCGCTATGGCATTGGGAATGAAGAGTCGGTGGAGCACGCAGAAATCTTCGTCTGCCGCGGGATGCAAATCCCGTGGCCCGAATTCTGGAAACGTTTTAAGTACTACGGCTGAGGAACCGGGGCAGGCTCCCGCCCGCCCCGGCGAACAACTAATACTGAACCGCGCTGCCGTACGCCTCCCGAATGGCGGAGTAGACGACGATCGCGCCGTTGATGACCAATAACGCCAGAGAGGCCAGACCAAAACGCTTGGCCATGAGCGTCAGGCGTTCCATCTTCTTGATCGTGGCTTGCATCTCCTTGGCCTGCTCCTGCTCGTTCTCATCGAGCACGACAATGTCGTGTTCACCGCCCAGACTCGACATGGATTTCCAGACCATGACACCCACGAAACAGAGCGTGACAGCTCCCCATACCGCCCAAAGCAGCATTTGCAAGGACATAGTGTCTCCACGAACAGAATTCGTCAAACGCCCCCCCTTGTCAAGGATATTCTGGATGCGAGTGTCCGAATTGAGCGTGCGTACGTGCGCTTACAGCCGTATCCGGGCTGGATCTCGATTACTCGTACCGCAGCACTTCGGCGGGCGTGATGCGGGTGGCGTTGCGCGCGGGGTATAGGGTAGCCAGAAAGCTCACCAGCAGGGCTGCGGCGGCAATCCACAGGCCATCGATAGCGCGCGGCTCAAAAGGAACGAAACTGAGAGAGTAAACCGTCTCGTCGAGCCGTATCCAGCGGTACGTGTTGGCGAAATAGCAGAGCGAATACCCGGTGACCAGACCGATCACGCTGCCCGCCGCGCCGATCAACACGCCCTGGAGCATGAAGATCCGGCGGATCTGAGCGTGGCGCGCGCCCATGGACATCAATACGGCAATGTCCTTGTATTTCTCCATCACCATCATCACCAGCGAAATCAGAATGTTCAGGGCTGCCACCAGTTCGATCAGGCCGATGGTAATAATCGTGACCGCGCGCTCGTTTCTCAAAGCGTTCAATAACTGACGGTTCCGCTCCATCCAGGTGGTAGTGGTATAGCGCGGTCCGACGATCTTTTCCACCTGCGCCGCCACCTCGGGCGCTAGGTCCAGATCGTCGATCCGCAGTTCCATCTGGTTGACCACGTCGGCGAGACCGAGCGCCTTCTGCACGGCCGGGAGCGAAGCGTAGGCCCAGTTGTCGTCGATATCGAAGAAGCCGGTTTCAAACACGCCGGTGATCCGAAACGGCCGCCGGGAAAGCCGCGGCCCGAAGGGAGTCAGTTCCCCGCCCTGGAAGGCCGCGTCGATCCTCGAATTCAGGATCATGCCCGTATCCTCAAGGATCCGCGATCCAAGAATGATGCCCGGCGGGTCGGCCGAAGGATCGCGCAGGCAGTCGAGCGACCCTGACTTCAGCCGCCGCAGCGCGCCGGTAACGGCAGCTTCCGCGTTCACGTCGATGCCCTTCAGTTCGACGAATTTGGGCTGCATGGCGCCGACGAGCAACGCCGGCGAATAGAGCGCGGGCGAAACTTGGCGCACATGCGGCACCTTGGAAAGTTTCGCCGCCATCTCGCGCCAGTTCTCGATTCCGTAGAGCGGCTCCTTCTCCATCACGTTAACGTGCGCCATGGCGCCTAGAAGATTGCGCTCGAGCGTATTCTTGAAGCCGTTGTTCACGCCCAGCGCGACCACCAGCGCCATTACGCCCGCCGCAACGCCGATCACGGAGATGACGGTGATTACGGAGATCACCGCCTCCTTGCGGTGCGCGCGCAGGTAGCGGCCCGCGACGAAGAGCTCAAAGCCGGATTTCACGGGCGGTCCAATTCTCGCATGCGTTCCACGAGTTCAATCGGGCCCTCGGGCCGCAGCAAGGGGAACAGAATGACGTCGCGTATGGATCGGGTGCCCGTGAAAATCATGGTCAGGCGGTCGATTCCGATGCCTTCGCCGCCCGTGGGCGGCATGCCATAGGCCAGAGCGCGGACGTAATCCTCGTCCATCTGGTGGGCTTCCTCGTCGCCGCGCTCGCGCATGCCGAGTTGCATTTCGAAGCGGCGCCGCTGCTCCTGCGGGTCGTTCAACTCGGTGTACGCGTTGCCGAGTTCCATGCCCGCGGCATAGATTTCAAACCGCTCCACGAACGCCGGATCTTCCGGCTTGTTCTTCGAAAGCGGCGAGGTTTCGACCGGATAATCGTAGATGATCGTGGGCTGGATGAGTTGCGCTTCCACCTTGCGCTCGAAGATATCCGTCAGGGCCTCACCGGCCGTCTGCTTGTCTGAGTGGCGCAGCAGCCACTCGGGGTCGCAAATGTTCTCCTGCGAGGGCCCCCCTTCGCCCTGCCATAACTCCACTACCGCCTCGCGCATGCTGTAGCGCGCCAGGCGGCTGAAATCGAGCGTGACGCCCTCGAACTCCACGCTCGTCCCGCCCGTGGCGTCGAGGGCGGTTTGCGCCAAGAGCTCCGCGGTGAAATCCATCAGGCCGCGGTAATCGGTATACGCCTGGTAGAACTCGAGCATCGTGAACTCGGGGTTGTGGCGCGTCGAAAGCCCTTCGTTCCGAAAATTGCGGTTGATTTCGTAAACCCGCTCCAACCCACCCACCACCAGCCGCTTCAGATACAGTTCAGGCGCGATGCGCAGGTAGAGATCGATATCGAGCGTGTTGTGGTGCGTAATGAACGGCCGCGCGGCCGCCCCGCCGTAGAGCGGCTGCATCATCGGCGTTTCCACCTCGATGAAACCACGCTCCTCCAGTTGGCGCCGCAGCGACGAGATCACGCGGGCGCGCGTAACGAACGCTTTCCTGACTTCCGGATTGGCGATGAGGTCGAGATAGCGCTGGCGGTAGCGCGTCTCCACGTCTTCCAGGCCATGCCACTTTTCGGGCATCGAGAGGAGCGTCTTCGAAAGAAACTCGATCTTCTCGGCGTGTACCGAGAGTTCGCCGGTCCGCGTGCGGAACAGGTAGCCCTCCACGCCCACTACGTCGCCGATATCAAGCATCTTGAAGAGCGTGAAATCGCGCTCGGCCACGACGTCTTTCTTGACGTAGATCTGCAGCCGCTCGCCGTTCTGCTGCAAATGGGCAAAGCCGGCCTTCCCCATGTGCCGTATCGCCATGAGCCTTCCCGCGACGCAAACGCGCGCCTCGGGCGTGATCTCTTCGGCGGTCTTGGGACCGTAGGCCGCCAGGATCTCCGGAATCGTGTCGCTGAAATCGTAGCGATGGCCGTAGGCGCGGTACCCCAGCGCTTCAATTTCACGGATGCGCCCGAGGCGCTGCTTCAAAAGCTCGTCTTCCAGAGACAAATGCGTTCTCCTGTACGAAATCGGTCGGTATTGCGAATCAGTTATTATAGATCTTCGATTGCGACGATCCATTTCCATTATCATTCCTGCCTACAACGAAGAGAAACGTTTGCCGGCCTCGTTGCAGAAAATCGGCGAATATCTGGCAGGGTCGGGCTGGGAATTCACGGAAATTCTCGTGGTGGACGACGGCTCGTGCGACCGCACGGGCGAGGCGGCTCGCGCCGCGGGTGCGCGTCTGCTCGAAAACCCGGGGAATCGCGGCAAGGGCTACTCCGTGCGCCACGGAATACTCGAAGCGCGCGGCGATTGGGCGCTGTTTACCGACGCGGATCTCTCGGCGCCCATCGAGGAACTGGACCGGCTGTGGGATGCGGTCCAAACCGGCGCGCAGGGCGCAATCGGCTCCCGGGCGCTCGATCGCTCGCTAATCGGAGTTCATCAGTCCATTTTCCGCGAGAGCACAGGGCGGCTATTTAACTGCATCATGCGCCTCATTACGGGCCTCCCGTTTCACGACACGCAATGCGGCTTCAAGCTGTTCGAGCGGGCGGCGGCGCGGGAGATTTTCACCCGCCAGCGCTTGGATGGCTTCGGGTTCGACGTGGAGGCCCTATTCATTGCCCTCCGTCTGGGATACCGCATCGTGGAAACCCCCGTGCGCTGGGACAACTCGCCCGGAACCAAAGTCGGCATGTGGAGCGGCCTGATGGCTTTCGTGGACCCGGTGCGCGTCCGCTGGAACGGCCTGCGGGGGCTGTATCGGTAGCGTTGTGGCGCACGTTTTCAACGTGCAGAGCCGGCATTCGTGCCGGCTTTCTTGCTTTTTGGCCCGTACTCCAGCGTCGCTAAACGAGAGAAGAATTAAGAAAAGCCGCGACGAATCGCGCTCTGCACGCTCGAAAGCGTGCGCCACAACGACTGGATTCAGACTTTGACGATCACTTCCCGCAGGCGGTCACGAGCCAGAAAGAATTTCACCGAATCGAAGTTGCCGAACAGCCTCTCAAGGCTGCGGTTGTTGAACAGTTGCGCCGGCCGGTGCACTCCCTGTTGCGCCAGTTGCAGCGTGTTCACCGCCTGAATGCGAAAAGTATAGATGGGGACGGATTGCATGCGGTCGTCCGCATGGAAGAACGCCAGCATGTAGCTCTTGGGCCGCGTGATCTTGCGAAGCCGGGTCACCACGGCCGTCAGCAGCGCGGGCGAGAGATATTCCAGGACGTCCCACGCCAGCACGCCATCGAACTGGCCTTCCTCGTAGTCGAGCGTCTGCCTGAGAAAGAAATCGATCTGGCCGGGGTTCGACTGGTCGACAGTTTCATCCGGGCCGAACGTTTCGTTCAGTATTTGCAGGAAGTTCTCCGAATAGAGCCGGTGCCCCAGGTTCGTAATAAAGGTGACGTTCTGCTGGGTGGCTCCGCCCAAGTCCAGGATAGTGAGTCCGGATTGATCGCGGATATAACTAAAGAACTCTTCGAGGCCGCGGCTCTGCCGCATACTCACTTCGTCGGCGGCAAGGCGCCGGGTGGGGAAGGCCGTACCGCTCCGGCCCACCGTTCGGTCATCGGCGTTTGGCGAGGAACTCAGGCGGCCTAGAAGCTCCCGCAGAGGCCCAGGAAGAAACATCGGCTTCTCTGGATTGAATTCTAGCGCTTGTCACTCGCGGCGGCCTGAGCGTTGACAATGGGCGGTCCGCTCGGTTGCTGCGGCGGCGGTTGCGGCAACTTGGGCGCAACCTTCGCCGGCTCGGGCTTTACGATATCTATGCTGCCCTTGAAGTACGCCCCGTCTTCGATCACGATGCGGGCGGTGCGGATGTCGCCCACCAGCTTGGCATCCTTCCGGATCTCAATCTTCTCCGTCGCTTCCACGTTGCCCTGGATGGAGCCGAGAACCGCGACTTCGCGCGCCTTCACGCCCGCCTTCACGTTCCCGTGCGGTCCGATGGTCAGCTTGTGCTCCAAGGCTTCCACAGTGCCTTCGAGATCGCCGTCAACATAGAGATCTTCGCGGCTGAAGATCTGGCCGACGATCTTGACTGCCTTGCCAATAGCGGCCGTACCGCCGCGAAAATCCGATTCCGTTCTTGCAGGGGGTATGCTGGACACGGGCGCACTCTCCTTCTTGTATTCGGTTTGCGGAGCCATCGGGGACGGACTAGGGGGAGTATAAGGCCTTACTGGTTCCTCTTCACGGCGTTTATTCCACATATCGAAGCCCTCCCATGCTGGTTATGAATACTTGCATGATGCTGTCCTTTAGTCTAAAGGGGAGGCTCCCGAAAGGCAATCTCACTTTCGTCGGGAGTCACCCTTCGCCTTGGTCTTCAGTACGATGGGCGTCCCTTGAAACCCGAACTGCTTTCGTAGCTGGTTGATCAGGTAACGCTCGTGCGAAAAGTGGAGCGGGCCGAAGCGGTCGGTGAAGACCACGAACGCCGGCGGGCGGATCGAGTGCTGGGTCAGATAGAAGATCCGGCGCTCCTCGAAGTGCAGGTTTTCCACGAATCTGTTCAGTTCGCCGGTGGTGATGCGCCGCGAGGCCGATTCGTACACTTCCTTAACGCGCGCGAAAAGGGCCTCCACCCCGGCGCCGGTCTTGGCGGAGATGAACGCCACGGGCGCGTAATCCAGAAACTTCAGGCGGTCCCGAACCTGCTGCTCAAACTCCTCCCGCGTGGTTCCGGGCTTCATCTGGTCGCACTTGTTCACGCAGACTATGACGGCGCGGCCGCCCTCGTGGGCGTAGCCCGCGATGGTCGCATCGAGCGACACCACGCCTTCGGTGGCATCCATCACGAGTAGAATCACGTGGGCCATGCGGATATTCCGGCGGGCCATGACCACGCTGAGCTTTTCGGCCATCAGATCGGTCTTGCCCTTGCGGCGGATGCCCGCGGTATCCACGAAGACGTAGCTGACGCCATTCCGCACCACGGTCTCGTCCACGGCGTCGCGGGTGGTGCCGGCCACGGGCGATACGATGGCTCGCTCGGCTCCTGAAAACGTGTTCAGCAGAGTCGATTTGCCGACGTTCGGCCGGCCGATGATCGCCACCTTGATACATTCCGGCTCCGGCCCTTCCGAAGGCGCCTCGTCCGAAAAGCCCGTGGTTACGTGATCGAGCAGCGCATCGACTCCGGTTGCGTGTTCGGCCGAAATCGGGAACACGTCGGGAAACCCGATTTCGTAGAAGTCGTTAGCCAGATCCAGATGAGAAGCCGTATCCGCTTTATTGACGGCCACGGAGACAGGCTTCCCCAGGCGCTGAAGCATGCGCGCCAGATCGCGGTCCGAGCCCGTAATTCCGTCCCGGCCATTGACCAGGAAGATGATATGGGCCGCGCTCGCCAGCGCCGATTCCGCCTGCTTCAGAATCTGGCTGGGGATATACTCGTGCTCATCGACGACAATGCCGCCGGTGTCCACCAGTTCGAAACGGCGGCTATCGTATTCTGCACTACCGTGTATGCGGTCGCGCGTGATTCCAGGTTCGTCGCCAGTGATGGCGCGGCGTTGTCCGGTTATCCGATTGAAAAGCGTGGATTTGCCGACGTTGGGCCGCCCCACAATGACCACCGTGGGTAAGGCGTTGGGCATGAACCTTTATGATACCAGCCGTTGACCCGCCCTCGCGGAACGCCTACCATAGCAGCAGAAATGACTAGGCGCTGGAAACTCGCGAGCGCGCTGCTGCTGGCAGCGCTTACAGCCGGGGCGCAGACGGCCCCGCAGAACGGGAAACCGCAGGTGACCCGGGAACCCTTCGGCAAGACGGCCGGGGGAGAGGCGGTGGACCTCTACCGCCTGGCGAACGGCCGCGGCATGGAAGCCGCGATCATCACTTACGGCGGCGTTCTGGTTTCGCTCACCGCCCCGGACCGCAACGGCAAGTTCGCCGACATCGTGCTGGGCTGCCCCGATGTCGCCTGCTATGAGAAGCAGACGGCGCATTTCGGAGGCCTCGTCGGCCGCTACGCGAATCGCATCGGCGGCGCGAAGTTCGCGTTGAACGGCAAGGAGTACCTGCTCCCCAAGAACAACGGCCCGAACACCCTCCACGGCGGGCCGAAGAGCTTCGACGCGCACATGTGGACCGCGAAACCCCGGCAGGACGCTTCCGGCGCGGCCGTTGACCTGACCATGGTGAGCCCTGATGGCGAGGAGGGCTTCCCGGGCAAGCTTACGGTGAAAGTGACCTATACCCTTACGCCCGCGAACGAACTCCGCATGGACTACACCGCCACCACGGATCGCGACACGGTAGTCAACCTGACGAATCACGCCTATTTCAATCTGGCGGGCCAAGGCGCCGGCAGCATCCTCGATCACGAAGTTGCGATCTACGCCGATCAGTTCACGCCCACGGATTCCACACAGATCCCCACGGGCCAACTCCGCTCCGTCGCTGGTACGCCGTTCGACTTCAGGCAACTCACCAGAATCGGCGCGCGCATCGACCAGAACGACGAACAGTTGAAGACCGGCGCCGGATACGACCACAACTGGGTGGTCCGCAAAGGGCAGCAGCCGCTCGTGAAAGCCGCCGAGGCGTATGAGCCCAAGTCGGGCCGGGTTCTGGAGGTGCGGACGACCGAGCCGGGCGTGCAGTTCTATACCGGCAACTTCCTGGACGGAACCATCCGCGGCAAAGCTGGGGTGGCATATGCGCGCCGCAGCGGCTTCTGCCTGGAGACGCAGCACTACCCGGATTCGCCGAACCACCCCTCGTTCCCCAGCACGACGCTGAAGCCGGGGGCGGAGTACCGCACCACGACGGTCTACGCGTTTTCGGCGCGATAGGGGGATGGCCGCGCCCGAGCAGCATGCTACATTCTGGATTGATTCATCAACCTGTGTTGCAGCACTATCCGGCGTTTCTCGATCTGAAAGACCGGTCAGTCCTGGTTGTGGGAGCCGGCAGGGTGGCGCTCCGGAAGACAAGAGGCTTGCTGGAAGCCGGCGCGAAAGTGACGGTGGTGGCGCCGGAATGGGAACCGGAGTTCGAGCAGCTTCCCGTCCACTTGGCGCAGCGCCGTTTTCGCGCCTCGGATCTAGTGGGTATGAGCCTGGTGTTCGCGGCGACGGATGATCGTCTGACGAACCACCGTGTAGGCGTAGCCGCGAAGGGAAAAGGGATCTTCGCCAACATCGCAGACTCAGCGGAGGAATGCAGCTTCATCGTCCCCGCGCGTCTGCACCGTGGCAACGTACAGATCGCTATTTCGACGGGCGGCGAAAACCCCCGTGTTTCCGCCCAATTGCGCCGCAAACTGGAAGACGCGCTATAGCCGCCCGCGAAGAGCCGAAGACGGCGCGGTCTGATTTGACACAGCAGTCCAGTGTACGTTTATAATAAATAAACAACATTGCTCCTCAGTAGCTCAATGGTAGAGCATTCGGCTGTTAACCGAAGGGTTGTAGGTTCGAGTCCTACCTGAGGAGCCAAACTATTTCTGTCCGAAAGGTCAACCCCCAGTAGTTAACGCCGACGCAATACTTGCGTCCGAGCGTTCCTCCCGCACTATCCCCAATAAAGGCAAATACTTCCGCTTGGTCCCGTTCTCCACACCGCGCACCGGAGAATGGCTTGCGCCGCCCCGGTGAGTCCTTCTTCTCTCCCTCTGGCACGTCCTCTCCAACGCGCCGGAGAACCCCAGAAGTTATTTAACAGATGAGTACCTCTCGGTTTACCATTTTCGAATTTCTCGCGTATGTTTACAGCAGTGTGCGTCTCGCACACCACAGCAGCCACTCGATAGCGGAACAACCGCAAGGCGGACTTTCGTTGTGGGGCCCATTTCACAGCGAGGTGATTCGTCTTGCCCATTCCGGCCGAGGATCTTCAATCTATCGCCAGCCTTCTTGCCGCCAGCTACCTCCGGCTCCGCGCCCAACGCCGACGCCAGCCGCCACTTGATAGTCCGCCGACACCGAGCCCTCATGGACACGAGGTTAACGGCCTTGAGAAAGGAGAAAGTCGTGGAAACCACGATGCAGAAACAGATTGACGACCTGGCCAGGATGACCGTCGGCCAACTCAAGCAGAAACACCTGGAGGTGTTCGGGGAGGAGTCCCGCTCGAACCACAAGCAGTTCTTGTTCCGGAGGATCGCCTGGCGCATCCAGGCGCTGGCCGAAGGCGGACTCTCCGAACGCGCGCGCCGCCGCGCCCTGGAGATCGCCAACGACGCCGACCTGCGCATCCGGGCACCCAAGACCATGTTTGGGCAGGATCGCGGCCTAGTGCCCAGGCTGACCAGAACCTGTAACGTCGCCGGCAATCTCGACTCGCGGCTTCCACCCTGCGGTTCCTACCTCGAGCGGGAGTATAAGGGCCAACGCATCATCGTGAAGGTCCTGGTCGGCGGGTTCGAGTTCGAGGGGCGAATCTACCGGTCCCTCAGCGCGATTGCCACTGAAGTCACTGGCACCAAGTGGAACGGCTTCCTGTTCTTCGGGTGCGCCTCGAACAACGGTGGAGCAGATGAGAAACGGTAACGGCAGGCGTAGAGTTGCGGCCACGACCGAGCAGGCGTCGGCCAGGACGATCCGGTGCGCGATCTACACCCGCAAATCCACGGAGGAGGGCCTCCAACAGGAGTTCAACTCCCTGGACGCCCAGCGCGAAGCCGGCGAGGCCTTCATCGCCGCCCAGAAGCACGAAGGATGGCAGGTGGTCCCCGAGCATTTTGATGATGGCGGATATACCGGCGGCAACATGGACCGGCCAGCCATCCTGCGCCTTTTGGCAGCCGTCGAATCGCGGGCCGTGGATTGCATCGTTGTCTATAAGGTCGACCGGCTCAGCCGGTCCCTGATGGACTTCGCCCGGATCATCGAAGTGTTCGACCGAAACGGTGTGAGCTTCGTTTCGGTCACGCAGCAGTTCAACACGACGACCTCGCTGGGCCGCCTGACGCTGAACATCCTCCTGTCGTTCGCCC
>CAIYHG010000097.1 GCA_903925975.1 uncultured Acidobacteriia bacterium
CGCAACTGACCACTATTTTTCGCTGCGCCGAGAAAGCCCCAGCCACCCCGCCTCTTTTGCCCATCAGCGCCCGTCCGCCGCACGCTGGTGAGAAATCGCGGCTAGCGCTAACAGCGAGGCAGAATAGAGTTCCCGATTCTTTCGCGCAGGACGAATCTCACTCGCAAGCAGGATTGCGGTGAGCGCACTGAGCGGGAGCCCTGACGGTTGCCAGTTGGTAAAGAGCAGGCAGAGGCCGGCGGCCGAAACCACAGACGCGAAGAACAGGCATCGGAGCCACCCAAATCGGCCGCGCCGCGCCGCCAGGTCTGAATTCCAGGTTAACGGCGCCAGCAGGGCGCAAGCCATCAAACCGGCAAACTGAGGGAACGAAGCCACGACCCGCCGGTACAGTTCGTGCGGGTCCAGACCCTCGACCCGCGCCCCCGCGACCGTAACGTAATCGCTAACCAACGGCCCGATGTCAAATCGTAGGTAGCAGAGGACGGCCATTGTCACCAAGCCCAAGCCGCACACAATCCAGACCGCCTCGTTCCTTTTGCGTGGTCGAATCACGGCAGCAGCAGCCAAAAGGCAGAGCCCCATTACAAAGTAGCTGGGCTTGAGGAAAAGCAAAATTCCGCAGACTATTCCGCTCGACAGGGCGCCAGGAACGCGAGATATCGCACCGGCCCCTTTTCCGCTGTACGCCTCGATCAGCAGGATCCCGAGCAGGGCGTAACACTGGCGGTTGTAGATCATGGCGCAGCTTGACGCAGAGGTGTCATATCCCAGGGGAAATGGCGCGACTGCAAGCAGCGTCAAACTCAACGCGGCCAGAATCGAGGCCGATGGCGCCAGCCGGGGCCGGCAAATGAAATATGCCCAAAGGCCGATGGCAAATGCCGCCAGCGCATTCCCATACCCCAGGCCGCGAACGTCGGGACCAGAAATAGCCAGCCCAACAACGGCCGGCGCGTAAAGGAATACGCCATAGGGGCTGTAGAAATCCAAATGCGGACGCTGTCCGTTGAGGATGCGCCACCCGCCGTCCAGGAACTGATAGTAATCCGCTAATTCCGCGCGTGCGGGCGGCGCCCCCATATACGCCGCGGAGCCGCAAACGGCGATCATCGCTGTAACGGCCACGAGGTCCATTAAGCGCTGATTTGAGGGATGGTGCAGCCACAGCCCCAGTAGCCTATGAACCCATCCACGCACGCCGGCGTCCGCTGCATTCGTTCGGGAGTGCTTGAATTCTAAGGGGGTCATACGCCGCCTTGCAATGCCCTGATTAGCGCTCCGCCCCCGCCACTACTTCCAGAAACGCCTTAGCGGCGTGGCTCAGCCCGCGGCGCGTCGGATACACCAGGCGGATCTTTCGCTCCACGTGCATTTCCTTCACGCGCACTTCACATAGCGCCTTCTGCGCTATCTCCTGCTCCACGCACATGCGTGGAAGAAACGCCACGCCCATGTTGTTCTGCACCATCTTGCGGATGGTCTCGATGGTAGGCATCTCCACGTCCATGCGCAGTGGGACCTTGTGCGCCTGAAACTCCCGCAGCACCACCTCGCGGTAAGGCGAGAGCACGTTATGCGCGATGAAGTTCTCAGAGGCCAACTCGGCAATCGAAACCGTCTTGCGGTTCGCTAGCCTGTGCCGCGGCGAAACCACGAACGCCAGCGCGTCCGTGTAGATCACCTTCGATTTCAAGCGGTCGTCGCTCGGGTCGTAACTGATCACGCCCAGTTCCAGGTTGCCGTCCAGAAGCTCATTCGGAATCTTGCTCGAAAGGCTCCGGCGCACCTGCACCTTCACCTTGGGATACAGGTCTCGATAGGCCTCGATATGCTGCAACAGGTAAAGCGACGTGGATTCGTTGGCCCCAATCACCAACCGTCCCGCCGAATTGTCGCGTAGTTCGGCCAGCGAATTTTCCATCTCCTGCTGCAGGCTCTGGAACCGCCGCGCGTAGTCGAGCACCGTGCGCCCGGCGTCCGTCAAACGCAGTTCCTTGCCGGAGCGATCGATCAGCCGCTCTCCCAATTCCTGTTCCAGCCGCTGCAGCGACAGCGATATCGCCGGCTGTGTGCGCAACAGCCGTCCCGCCGCGCGGGAGAAGCTCTTCTCCGTGGCGACCGTACGAAAGACTTGAAGCGAATAGAGTTCCATTCCGAAGTTTTGAGTATAACATCAATTAATATACCTAGCTAAAATTATAAATTTGCTAAATCTAACGTCGAGCCCGGATAATGGCACTTATCGACATCACAATGAGCGAACGCGTATATATTTTCGATACCACTCTCCGCGACGGCGAGCAGGCGCCCGGATGCAGCATGGACGTCCCCGAGAAGCTGAAGATGGCCCGCAAGCTCGTGGACCTCGGCGTGGACATCCTCGAAGCCGGCTTCCCCATCGCTTCCGAAGGCGACTACGCGGCGGTGGATGCGATTAGCCGCGAGTTTCCCTTAGCCCAGGTGGCGGGTCTTGCCCGCGCGTGCCGGAAGGACGTGGAACACGCGGCCAAGGCCCTCCAATTCGCCAAGCGCCCGCGCATCCATACCTTCATTGCGACCAGCGACATCCATCTGCAGCACAAGCTGCACAAGACGCGCCAGCAGGTGCTCGATGAGGCCGCGGCCGCCGTGGAACTGGCGCGCAGCTATGTGGACGACGTGGAGTTTTCCGCCGAAGACGGCGCCCGCACCGACCCCGACTACCTGGAGCAGATCTCGAACGCGGTGGTGTCGGCCGGCGCGCGTACCGTCAATATCCCGGATACGGTGGGCTATTCGATTCCCTCCGAGTTCGGCGCGCTCATCGGCCGCATCGTGAAATCCCTGGGCGATCGCGCTATCGTCAGCATTCATTGCCACGACGATCTGGGTCTGGCCGTCGCCAACTCCGTCGCGGCGGTGCAGGCAGGCGCCCGCCAGGTGGAATGCACCATCAACGGCATCGGCGAACGCGCGGGCAATTGCTCCCTCGAAGAGATCGTCATGATTCTCAAGACGCGCGCAGATATCTTCCCCTTCTTCACCGGGATCAACGCCGAGCACCTCTACTCCGCGAGCCAGTTGCTCGCCTCTTTGATCACATTCGGCCCGCAGCCGAACAAAGCGATTGTAGGCATCAACGCCTTCGCCCATGAGGCCGGAATCCATCAGGACGGCTATCTCAAGGAAAAGTCAACATACGAAATCATCGATCCCCGCTCCGTCGGCGTGCCCGAGGGTAAACTTGTATTGGGCAAGCATAGTGGACGGCACGCGCTCTCCCAGCGCGCCGCGGATCTCGGTTTCGAGCTGACGCGGGAGGAACTGGACGATCTGTACCAGCGCTTTATCTCCGTGGCCGACCATCGAAAAAAGGGACTCATGGACATGGAAATCATTCAGTTGATCCACGCCGGGCAAGACGCGCGACAGGCGGTTGCGGACTAGCGCATGCGGCTAAAGGTTTTTGCTCTTCCCGGAGATGGCATCGGCGTCGAGGTGACGCGCGAGGCCTTACGCGTGCTTCGTCACGTGTGTAATAAGTGGAATCATGAACTCGAACTGACCGGCGGGCTTCTCGGCGCGATCGCGATTCACCAGGAAGGAACGCCGCTGCCCGAGCTGACCGTACGGCTGGCAAAGCAAGCCGACGCCACCCTGATGGGCGCCGTGGGGCATCCGGATTTCGACAATTACCCGCCGCATCTGCGGCCGGAAGCGGGCCTGTTGGGACTTCGCAAAGCGTTGGGAGTATACGCCAACCTGCGTCCGGTGAAGGCGTATCCCTCGCTGCTCGATTCCTCGCCGCTGAAGAATCACCTGGTGGAAGGCGCCGATATGATCATCGTCCGCGAACTGACGGGCGGGGTCTATTACGGAACTCCGCGCGGAATTACCGGAGAAGGCGCGGAGATGCGGGCAGTCAATACCATGACGTATACGCGCCCGGAAATCGAGCGCGTGGCCCGCGTCGCCTTCCGCCTGGCGCAGGCCCGGCGGAAGAAGGTCACTTCGGTAGATAAATCGAACGTGCTCGAAAACTCGCAGCTCTGGCGCCTAGTAGTCACAGAGATCGCGCGCGACTACCCGGACGTGCAACTCGACCACCTGCTGGTGGACAACTGCGCCATGCAGCTCGTGCTGAACCCGCGCCGGTTCGACGTTCTGCTAACCGAAAATCTATTTGGCGACATCTTGAGCGACGAAGGCTCGGTGCTCGCCGGTTCGATCGGCATGCTGCCTTCGGCATCGATAGGCGACCAGCTTCCTTCGGGCGCCTTCGCGGGCCTCTACGAACCGGTGCATGGCTCGGCGCCGGACATCGCCGGGAAAGATATCGCAAACCCGCTCGCGGCCATCGGCAGCGTGGCGGCCATGTTCGAATACACTTTTGGCTTGAAAGAAGAAGCCTCCAATATCGAGGCGGCTATCCAAACCGTCCTCGCAAGCGGCAAAGTCACGCCGGATTTACGGCCTTCCGGTCCGCCCGCCAGCACAACAGAAGTAGGCGAGGCGGTGTGCGCCGCTATCGGCTGAGCGCGGGCCAACCAGCCCGCGCCCGGCCCCTGAAAGCCCGGAAGTTCCTTACCATGGGACCCGTTCGCGGAGAGAACATGTCTTCTCTCCCCGATCTACTCCAGGCTGACGGCCGCTTGCCCATCGGGATTTGACCGCCGTGCGCGTGTCTTGTTCAAATAGTTAAGATAACGATTCGAGGAGCCTCGAGCGGTTTTCCCGCCCCGATCCGTTGGCGTACAATTCCTCCTGCTCCTGGGGATGACGCCTGAGTCACACAACTATGCCTCGCACTATTATTGAGAAGCTCTGGGATTCGCACGTAGTCCACGAGCAGCCGGGCAACCCGGCGCTGCTGTATATTGACCTGCACCTGGTCCACGAAGTCACTTCGCCCCAGGCCTTTCAGGGCTTGCGCGATCGCGGCCTGAAGGTTCGCCGTCCGGACCTCACCATTGCCACGGCCGATCACAGCATCCCGACCACGGACCGTTCCCTGCCCATCGCCGATGAGATCGCCGCCAAGCAGCTTGCGCAGCTCGAAGCCAACTGCGCCGAGTTCGGTATTCGCTGCCTCGGCATCCGCAGCGATTGGCAAGGCGTGGTGCACATCATCGGCCCCGAGCTCGGGCTCACCCAGCCGGGCATGACCGTGGTGTGCGGCGATAGCCACACCGCCACGCACGGCGCGTTCGGCGCGCTCGCCTTCGGCATTGGCACCAGTGAAGTAGAGCACGTGCTCGCCACCCAGTGCCTGCTGCAGCGCAAGTCGCGCAGCTTTGAAGTGCAGGTGGATGGCACGCTGCATCCGGGCGTCACGGCCAAGGACATCATTCTCGCCCTCATCGCCAGAATCGGCGTGGGCGGCGGCACCGCGTGCGTGTTCGAGTACACGGGCAGCGCCATTCGCGCGCTCTCGATGGAAGAGCGCATGACCGTCTGCAACATGTCCATCGAAGCGGGCGCGCGCGCCGGCCTGATCGCGCCCGACGAGACCACGTTCGAATACCTCCGCGGCCGCCAGCACGCCCCCAATGGCGCCGATTGGGATGCCGCGGTGGCGCGCTGGAAGCAGTTGCCCACCGATGCGGGCGCAACCTACGACCGCTCGATCTCGATCGACGCTAACGCGCTCGAACCGATGATTACCTGGGGCACCAACCCGGGCATGGGCGTCGCCATCTCGCAGCCTGTTCCCGACCCCGCTTCCGTCGCGGACGCCGCCGAGCGCGAGTCCATCGCCAAGGCGCTCCGTTACATGGGGCTCGAAGGCGGCAAGCCGCTGACCGGCCGTCCCATCGACGTGGTCTTCATCGGAAGCTGTACCAACGGCCGCATCAGCGACCTCCGCGCCGCGGCTTCCATTCTCAAGGGCCGTAAGGTGAATCCGAAGGTCCGCGTGCTCGTGGTTCCGGGCTCGCAGGAAGTAAAGCGCCAGGCTATCGCCGAAGGGCTGCCCGAGATCTTCCGCGCCGCCGGCGCCGATTGGCGCGAGCCGGGCTGCTCCATGTGCATCGCGATGAACGGCGACCAGCTTTCGCCCGGACAGTACAGCGTTTCCACCAGCAACCGCAACTTCGAGGGCCGGCAAGGCGCCGGCGGGCGCACGTTCCTCGCGAGCCCGCTTACTGCCGCCGCAAGCGCCATCACCGGCGTGGTTACCGATGTGAGGACTATGTTATGAAGCCATTCACGAACTTTGAAAGCCGGGTGGTCTCGCTGCCCATCAGCAACGTGGATACCGACCAGATCATCCCCGCGCGGTTCCTGAAGACCGTGTCCAAAGTGGGGCTCGGCGATCAACTTTTCAATGATTGGCGCTACGATGCGCAGGGCAAGCCGAAGCCCGATTTCGTGCTCAATCAGCCCGGCTCGAAAGACGCGCAGGTGCTGCTAGCTGGCGACAACTTCGGCTGCGGCAGTTCGCGCGAGCACGCCCCCTGGGCGCTCACGCAGTTCGGCTTCCGGGCCGTGATCAGCACATCGTTCGCGGATATCTTCAAGCAGAACTCATTGAAGAATTCCCTGCTCCCGATCGTGGTTCCCGCGGAGGTTGCGTCCGAGTTGTTCGCCGCGCTCGAAAAGGACCCGAACGCCACGGTTGCGGTCGATCTGCCGAGCCAGACGTTAACCGTCCCAGGCGGCAGGAAAGTCGAATTTCCGGTAGACGGCTTCTCGAAGCACTGCCTGGTAAACGGCGTAGACGAGCTGGGCTACATCCAGCAGCAGGAATCGGCAATAGCCGCCTACGAAGCGCGCCGCACCGGCTCCATCAACACGCTCGGCTGAGCGCCGCATCGAACAACGGGCGCCCTCACGCAGCTTAGCGGCTGGACCGCCGTTGGTTCACTTAGCAATCAGGCCCAGCCTCTTGCCGACCTTTGAGAGTGCTTCCAACGCACAGTCCAGGTCGTGGCGCGTGTGCGTGGACGTGACGATCGTGCGGACTCGCGCTTTGCCCTTGGGCACGGTGGGGAAGCCGATGCCGGTGGCAAGCACGCCTTCCTCGAACAACTCGCGAGAGAGCTGATGGGCCAGCGCGGCATCGCCCGTGATCACTGGCGTAATGGGGGTTTCGCTGAGACCTGTATCGAAGCCCAGCGATGACAAGCAGCTCTTGAAGTATCTAGTGTTATCCCATAGCAACTGAATGCGTTCCGGCTCCTGCTCAAGCACATCGAATGCCGCCAGACAGGCTGCCGCAACCGCCGGAGGATGCGAAGTCGAAAACAGGAACGGGCGCGCCCTGTGGTAGAGGAAGTCGATCAGATCGCGGCTGCCGCACACGTAGCCTCCCAGGACGCCTATGGCCTTCGAAAGCGTTCCCACCTGGATGGGCACGCGGCCGTGGAGGCCGAAGTGATCCACCGTTCCGCGGCCATTGCGCCCTAACACGCCGGAGGAATGCGCGTCGTCGATCATCATGATCGCGCCGTAGCGTTCGGCAGCTTCTACCAGGCCCGGCAAGGGGCCGATGTCGCCATCCATCGAGAAGACGCCGTCGGTGATCAGCAGTTTGCGTCCGGGGCCGCTCTCGAGTTCGGCGAGGATTCGACTGGCCGCGACAACGTCCTTGTGCGGGAACACGTGAATCTTGGCCCTGGAGAGGCGGGCGCCGTCGATGATGCTCGCGTGGTTCAGTTCGTCGGAGACAATGTGGTCCTCGGGGCCCAGAATGGCGGCGACTGTGCCCGAGTTCGCCGCAAAACCAGACTGGAATACCACGCAGGCCTCAACGTGCTTGAAAGCTGCGATGCGCTCTTCGAGCGCCAGGTGCAGGCTCATCGTGCCGGAGATGGTGCGCACGGCTCCTGAGCCCACGCCGTACTTGCGCGTGGCTTCAATGGCTGCTTCACGAAGTTTGGGATGTGTGGTCAGCCCAAGATAATTGTTCGACGCGAGATTGATGACCTGCCGCCCGTCAAAGCGGGATTCCGCGGCGCTCTCGGATTCGAGGACGCGGAGGCGCTGGTAAGAGCCTTCCCGGCGCCACTGCTCCAACTGTTCATGAAGATAGGCGAGAGGATCGAGCATACGCTTCCCAGTCTAGCGCCGCGGGCGGAGAGACTAATGCAGTGCAGCAACTAGTGAAGCAACAGGACTTCTTCAGCAGCCTCTGGAAAGCCGCCTGCCCCACAAATCGGTCTTACCTGGAGAGCGGCGAGCCAACAAGAGTGGCGGGCGTGAGATTCGTGCCCTGGAAGTAATCGGTGCTACCCAAATTGCGGTAAAGTTCGCCCGCGATGCCGGCCGCCAGCGCGCCGATTGCCGGACGTCCACCGGTTAGCAGGACCACAACCACTAGTTTCCGGCCCGCCATTTCGGTGTACGAACCGAACCAACCCAAGTGCGTCTGGCCTTCCGTGCAGGTGCCGGTCTTGCCGGCGATAGGCCCGTCTTCGCGCGCGCGGTGGGCGGTGCCGAACTCCACGGCCCCGCGCATACCGGCCTGTACGGCGGGGAGCAAGGGGGCGATGTCCAGGCGGCGCTTGACCTGCGGGGTGAAGTGCTGCGCCTCTTCGGAAGTCCGCGGATACTGCAGGTAGTAGAGAGTGCCGCCGTTTGCCACGGCGCTCAGTAATGCGGCCAGTTGCAGCGGGGTTTGCGAAATCTCTTCCCCGAAGCTTGTTAGCATCCCAGTTCCGCCGTTGCGCGGCGGGGCGGTGGGATACCGGCCGGGGCTCTCGCCAGGAATGTTCAAGCCGGCTTTCTCCCCATAGCCAAAGAGGCGGGCGTAGTAATTGACGCGATCAAAGCCCAGTTTCTGGCCGAGCGTGGCGAAGTAGTAGTTGTTGGAGTGAGCCAAGGCGTAGGTGAGATCCATCTTCCCCAAGCCCGGAATACGGTACTTGTTTTCCTTGCTGATTACCTTTTCGCTCAAGC
>CAIYHG010000098.1 GCA_903925975.1 uncultured Acidobacteriia bacterium
CGGCCAGCAGCATTAGCGATACTGCCACTTCCAGGGCAACCAGCGCGCGTGAAAGGCGCGCCGTCCGGGGTCCGCTGCTGACGGTCCCGCCCTCCTTTAGGACGACGCCGATGTTCAGGCGGGAAACCTGCCAAGCTGGCACGGCCGCGCACACCAGCCCCGCCGCCAGCGCCAGCAGAAGACAGAACCAGAAGACCGGCGAATTGACACTCACCTCGCTTAGGCGGGGAAGTCCCGGCGGGGCCATGGCCACCACGAAGCGCATGCTTGCCAGCGACAGGACGAAACCCAGCGCGCCCGCCGCGAGCGACAGCATCGCGCTCTCCGCCGCCAATTGCCCCACCAGGCGCAGACGGCTGCCGCCCAGCGACGCGCGGGTGGCCATCTCCCGAACCCGTGAAGCGCCCCTGGCGAGCATCAGATTTGCCACATTGGCGCAGGCGATCAGCAGGACCAGCCCCACCGCGCCTGCCAGATAGAACAGAGTGAGGCGATAGTCTTTCCCCAGGACAGCCTCGCGCATCGGGACGGTCCGCAGAGCATATCCGCCCATGACGTCCGGACGCTCCGCCTGAGACCGCGACGCGAACAAGTCCAGTTCCGCCTGGGCTTGCTGGTTCGAAGTACCGGGACGCCGCCGCGCTAGGACCTCGAATATATTCATCGTCGGCCGCCAATCTCTGGGCACGGCAAAGGGCAGCCAGATGTCGGGCGGCTTCAGGGATACGCCGTCGTAAGTGAAGGCGGCCGGCATCACGCCGACGATCATTACTTCGGCACTGGAGCCGGCAAAGCGGAGCTTCCTGCCCACCACGTCGCGACTCCCCCCGAATTGCTTCTGCCACAGGCGGTGGCTGATGATTGCCACCGCATCGCTATCAATGACAGCGAGCGGGGACTTTCCAATGGGCCGGTACTCTCCCGGTAGAAACACCCTTCCCAACGCCGGGCGTTGCCGCAGCACCCTGAAGTACCCATCCGTGACACAAGCGCCATAAGCGAATTGCAGCTCGCCGTCACCGGAGACCTGGTAGCGCGTATTCACTACCGTAGCCATATCTTCGAAGCTTCGGCTGCCGGCTCGCAGATCGGCGAAATCGGGCGCGGTGAGCCCCCCAAGGAACCCCGGCGTTTTGGCGTAGGACCGGCCAATCCGCACCAGCTCCTCGGAAGGATCGTTGGGAAGCGGAGCGAACATCACGGAGTGGATCACCGAGAATACGGTGGTGTTCATCCAGATGGCGAGGGCCAGGAGCAGCACAACCGAAAGCGTGAAGCTCGGGCTGCGGCGCAACGAGCGGACAGTGAGCCGCAGGTCCTGAAACATCCGTTCCAGCGGGCCCCAGCCCCAGGAGCGCCAGCCGGCTTCTCGCAACAGGGTGGTGTTCCCGAACGCGCGGCGCGCGGCGCTGTGCGCCTCCTCCGCGGACATACCGGTCTCGCGGTGCTCCTCAGCCTGCATTTCCTGGTGGAACTGCATCTCCTCTTCGAGCTCGCGGTCGAACTGCTCGCGCCGGAAGAGCACCTTGAACTTGTCTCGTAGCACTGTCAGCCATTCCATAGCGTGTGCCTTCCTCAGACCGGCTGCATGACTACTCCTGCCGAAGGGTTTCCATCACATCCAAACTCGCCGCGCGCCGC
>CAIYHG010000099.1 GCA_903925975.1 uncultured Acidobacteriia bacterium
GTTCCGCACGCTGCAGCAGGCGGTCGCCGATCTGACTTCGGTTGCCACCAAGATGCAGACGCAGCTTACGGACCTGGGGAATGCGGTCAAGGTGATGCAGGCGCCGCCGGCTCCGCCGCCGGGAACCGCGGCGTCCACGGACGCGCCGGTCGGAATTCCGGCGATCTCAGCCACGGACTTGCTCGCTAATGCCGACCGCGACCGGACTGGAGGCAACTCGGATCTGGCGCTTCAGGAGTACTCCGACTATCTCAGGTATTACGGCAACACGGCCAAGGCGCCCGACGCGCAATTCTATACCGGTTTGATTCACTTCGAGCAGAAGGACTACGAGCAGGCCGTCAAGGATTTCGACTTATTGATCGAGAAGTACCCTACCGACAGCCCGCGCGTGCCGCAGGCGTTTTATTACAAGGGCATGAGTCTTCTCAAGATTCCGGGCAACCGTACCAACGCCGCGAATGAGTTTAAGGAACTCATGCAGCAGTATCCACGGCACGACTTATCTAAGAAAGCCTGTACGGAGCTGCAAGGGCTGGGCTTGCGGTGCACGACGGCGGCTGCCGCGCCGGCCAAGAAGAAATAGACTCCCGATAATCCTGTTCACTTTACGGCGGGATGGCCACTGAACTGCGCAACGCCTTTGGCGGCGTCGAAGGGCTCGTGTGGTATTCTGAATCTTCCAAACCCAGATGGCGCAGACTAGGTCTTTCCCGCGGATCTGCATCGCTTTGGGCCTGCCAGACGTCCAAACACTGCTGCAGCACGCGCGCCGGGAAGCCGAAGCCGGTGAAAGTTTTTTCGAATTCCGTCTCGATTTTCTCGATAAACCAGCCCAGGGGCCGGAGGCGATCAGACGATTTCTGGAGGACCACCCGGAATGCGCCGTGTTCGCTACCTGCCGCCGCCACCAGAATCACGGCAAGTTCAACGGCAGCATTGACGAGCAGTTGAGCTTGCTCGAGAAGGCGATCGGCGCCGGCGCCCAGGCTGTGGACGTGGAGATTGAAACCGCGGAGGCCGCGCCGGAACGGTTGGCGCACCTGCGAACGTTAAACCGGGTTATCGTCTCCTACCACAACTTCGAATCCACCCCGCCCATGGATACGCTGATCGCGCGCGTGATGCGTCCGGGGGCGGATGCCTACAAGATAGTAACCACGGCCCGCAAGCCTTCCGACAACATTCGCGTTCTGGCCGCGGCCAAGGCGTTTCCCAAGCACAAGCTGGTGGTGCTGGGAATGGGCGAGCAGGGTTTTCCCACTCGCGTGCTCTCCCCCATCTTTGGCGGATACTTCACTTACGCGGCCCCGATGTACGCGGAAGGCACGGCGGCGGGCCAGGTTAGCGCGCGCCTGCTGCGGCACATGTATCACGTGGAGAAGCTGAGCAAGTCCACGAAGATCTTCGGCGTTATTGCCGACCCTGTGCGGTACTCCCTTTCCCCGGCGGTGCATAACCGCGCATTTCAATCACGCCGCATCGACGCTGTCCTGCTGCCATTCCTGGTGGCGCCGGCGTATCTGCGCGATTTCTTCTCGATGGCCGAGCGGCTGCCGCTTGCCGGGTTCAGCGTGACGCTGCCGCACAAGCAGAAGGCGCTGCGCTATCTGGATGCGGTGGACCCGCTGGCCAAGCGCATCGGAGCCGTGAATACCGTGTGGCGCAAGGCCGGCAAGTGGCGCGGAGCGAATACGGATTCCGCCGGCGTGACCGTTCCGCTGGCCCGGATGCTGCGCCTGAAGAACTCCTCGATCCTGCTGGTGGGGAACGGCGGGGCGGCGCGGAGCGCGGCTTTTGCGCTTACTGACGCCGGGGCCAAGGTGGCCCTGGTTGGGCGCAACGGCGACCGCGTTCGCGCGCTGGCCAAGATCTGCGGGGCGGAAGCTCTTTTGCGCGACCAGTTGGCGGGGCGTAAGTACGACGCCGTGGTGCACGCCACTCCCCTGGGCACGGCGGCGCACCCTAAGGAATGCTTCTTCGATGGAGACATTCCGGCCGATCTCGTATTCGATATGGTGTATAATCCCGCCGATACCGAATTGTTGCGAAGATCCCGCGCTTTGGGAAAGACCGTAATCCCCGGCCTGGAGATGTTCGTGGAGCAGGCCGTGCGGAGCTTCGAACTGTGGACCGGCGAATCGGCGCCCAGGCCCGCGATGATGCAGGCCGCCGTCGAGGCGCTCGATCATAAGAGCAAATAGCACTGGCGCATGGGCGCCTTTGGGGGAACGCGAATGAATGTCACCAGGCGTAACCTGTTTGCCACGATTACCGCTTCCGCGATGACCGCGGCCGCCCAGCAGGCGCCGCCCTCCCCGGCGGCGGATGAGGAACTCCAGGTTGCGCGGGAACGGATACGGCGCACGGCGGAGACGCTGGGCAGCATCCAGATTCCCACGGAAACCGAACCCGCCTGCCAGTTCAAGGCGTAACGCGCCATGGCTGTTATCGACAACGATCTGTTCTTCTCCACCATTCCGGAACTCGGAGCCCGCATCGGTTCCCGGGAGTTTTCCGCCGAAGAGCTGGCGCGCATTTTCGCGGACCGCTTGGAAAAGCTGGGCCCCCGCTTCAACTGCCTGGCGTTGTCGCTGCGGAACACGGCGCTGGCCAAAGCCAAAGAGGTGGACAAGGATATCAAGCGGGGCCGCACGCGCGGTCCGCTACAAGGCATTCCCTACGCGGTGAAAGACCTGCTCAGCGCGGCCGGACGCCCCACCACCTGGGGCGCCAAGCCCTACGCCAGGCAGGTTTTCGATTACGATGCGGCGGCCGTTCAGAAGCTTTCAGGCGTAGGCGGAGTCCTGGCCGCTAAGCTCTCGATGGTCGAGTTGGCGGGCGGCGGCGGTTACCGGTACCCCTCGGCCTCGCTTTTCGGCGCCGGACTGAATCCGTGGGACCGCACGCGCTGGTCTGGAGGCTCGTCGAGTGGCTCGGCGGCAGCGGTGGCGGCGGGGTTGGTCCCCTTCGCGCTTGGCTCCGAGACCTCCGGGTCGATTATCACTCCGGCTTCGTATTGTGGCGTGACGGCACTGCGCCCCACCTACGGGTTGGTGAGCCGGTACGGGGCGATGGCGCTTTCGTGGACTCTGGATAAGATCGGGCCGTTCGCGCGGAGCGCGGCGGATTGCGGACTGATCCTCCAGGCGATTTCGGGCAAGGATGGCCGCGACCCGGGATCGGCGGGCAAGAGTTTCTACTACACGCCCCAGTATTCGCGGCCGCTGAAGGAACTGCGCATCGGCTACGCTCCCGCGGATTATTCCGAGCGCGCCGAGCCCGCGGCGCGGCCCGCTTTCGAGGAAGCGCTTCGCGTTCTGAAGGACGCGGGGGCGCAACTGGTGGAAGCCCGCCTTCCCGCCTTCCCCTATGGCGACGTGCTCATGGCGATTCTGAACGCGGAAATGGGGTCTGTCTTCGAGTCTCTGATTGCGAGCGGGCAGGTGGAGGAGTTGGCCGACAAGGCCCAGATAGCCGGCTTGAAGGCCAGCCTGGACGTGAAGGCCACGGACTATCTGAAGGCCATGCGCATCCGGCGGTTGATTCAGCGCGAGTTCGCGAAACTCTTCGGCGGTTTGGATGCGCTGATAGCCCCCGGGCGCACCGGCCCCGCGACGCGCGCCGATGCGCCCTTGAGCCTGCCGCCCGGATCGCCTCCGGCTCCGGCTCCGGCTCCGGCCGGCGACCCCGGATTTGGATTCCTGATTCAGGCGGGCAACCTGGCTGGTCTTCCCGCGTTGGTCTTCCCGTGCGGGTTCGCCCAGGGTCTCCCGGTGGCGCTGCAAGTAGTGGGGGCGCCTTTCTCGGAGAACCTGCTGCTCTCCATCGGCCGCGAGTTTCAAACCCGGACCGACTGGCACAAGCGGCGTCCAGATGTGTAGAGGCAGCCCGCGCCGCGCCTGCCGCCGCCATTCCCCATGCGCCATACATCCACCTATAGGTGGATCGTAAGCCTACGGTTCGATTGGAGATAATTCATCTTCCCCGCTCGCAAGGTGTATTAATATTGAAGATTGTGAGCCGAAATCGGGTTGGCGGAGCGCGCCGGACGGTAATCGATCCGCGCAGCTAAAATGGAAAGAAGCCCCGCGGAAGCTCATACGTTGGACCTGACAGCCGGAGTCTTGGGGCTTCCTGCGGCTAGGAGCGGCCCCGCCCGATGTGACGGCGGCCCGTGGCTGACGCAAACACGCCGTTGGTTTCCCCTTTGAGCGGGATGACTGGTTCTACTGCAACGGACTGAGTGAGGAGAACGAGAGTGAACAACGGACGCGCCATTTATCTCGTCGGATTTAGCGGCTCCGGCAAGTCGACCATAGCGAAGTTGCTCGGCGAGAAATACAATTGGCCATCCTACGACCTGGACGAGCTCATTGTGCAGCGCAGCGGGATGACCATTCCCGTGATCTTTCAGCGTGAAGGAGAGCCGGGGTTTCGCGTGCGAGAAGCCGAGGCCCTGCGCGCCGTCTCAAACGCGGGGCCGTGCGTGGTGGCTACGGGCGGCGGCACGGTGATCCAGCCGGAGAACCGCGGCTTCATGGCCAGCAAGGGCTGGATTGTCTGCCTGGAAGGCCGACCGGAAATTCTGCTCGCCCGCATTCAGGCGCAGCTAAAGACGGATGCCGGCGCCATACGGCCGATGCTCGACGCGGTGTATCCCCTCGATCAGGTTCGGGCGCTCAAGCGCGCGCGCCAATCTGCGTATTCGCTGGCCGATTGGATCATACAAACGGACCGGCTGACGAGCGAGCAGGTGGCCCAGGAAGTGATGCGGGCGGCGGAATTGTTGGAGCATTCCGAGGCTCCCTCGGGGCTCGAAGACGTTCTCGGCACGCCCATGCGCCAGTCTCTGAATCCGGATTCGCCGCCTCCCATCGTTGTGGCCGCGGGCCCGTGGCCGTATTACGCGGTGGTGGATTGGAATCACATGCCCGCGCTCGGCGCGCAACTGAAGCGTGTGCTGCCGCTGGTGCGGCGCGCCGCCATTCTCACGGACCGCAGCACCTGGGATCGTCTGGGAAACACGGTGAACGCAACCTTGTCGGCGGCCGGTCTCGAAGTGCACGTCCGCCAGGTGCCGCCGGACGAAAGCATCAAGACCCCGGCTGAAGTCAACGCCATTCACGATTGGCTGCTGGGGATACGGCTGCGGCGCGACGACGTGCTCATCACCGTCGGCGCAGGGGCCATCGACGACCTTGGTGGATTCGCAGCTTCCACGTACATGCGCGGCATCCCCCTGGTGAAAGTGCCCACTTCGCTCGAAGGCATGGTGGATAGCTCCATCGGCGGCAAGACCGCCCTCAATCACCCCCGCGCGCGGAACCTGATCGGCACGTTCTTCCATCCGCGGCTGGTATGGTCCGATGTTTCGTTGCTTCAGGACGAACCGGCCGGCGAATTGCGCGCCGCATGGGCCGAGGTGGTCAAGTACGGAATGCTCGAAAGCTCGCTGTTGCGCGACCAGATCATGGGCGTAACGCTCTTCGACCTGCTGGAGCGCGACGTGGACAAATTGCTGGCTCTGGACCGGCCGACCATCGTCAACACCATTGCGCGTTGCGTGGCGCTGAAGGCGCAGGTGGTGGCCGGCGACGAACGCGATTTGGGGCAATACCGCATCTTCTTGAACTACGGGCACACGGTAGGGCACGCGCTCGAAACGGCCACGGGCTACGAATTGCCGCACGGGGACGCGGTGGCGATCGGGATGGCCATCGAGGCCAGGCTTGCGGTGCGGCTGGGAGTCGCCGATGCCGCGATGGAGAAACGCCAGGCCGATCTTCTCAAGCGCTTCGGCCTGCCTACGTGCATGCCAGAGGTATCACTCGACCGGCTGCTTGAACTGATCAACTCGGATAAGAAGGTCTTCGGCGATGCGCCGCGCTGGATTCTGCCGCAAGCCGTGGGGCGGGCCATGGTATCGAGAAACGTGGCCGAAGCGGACCTGATTGCCGTGCTGAAAGAGCGTTTCTGCTAGCGTAGGGCTGCAAGCGGAACAGCGGCGATGCCTGAGCGGTGTGAGGCGGGCTGGACCGCCCGCCCCAATCGTGGACCGACGCTGACTAACTGCTAATGACGGTGATGACCTTGCCGGATTGGCCCGTGCTCGCCAGTTCGAGCGCGCGGCCGATGGAAGCGAACTCAAACGTGTCCGTGACCACGCAAGAGGGCTTGAGCGTCCCATTCGCCACCAGCGCAATCACGCGGGAGAAGTCGCCGGGGTGATCGTAGATCAAGCTTGGCAATATAGTGATTCCCTCGCGCACAATGCGTAGCGGAACCAGACTTGCCGGCGCGGTAGAAAGCCCCAGGAGCACGATCTGGCTGCCCCGCGGCGCGGAGGCAAACGCCATCTCGACGGTTGCCGAAACGCCTGCGCACTCGAATACCGTGGTCACGTTCTCACCCAGCCACAGCTTTGCGAGATCGCCCGAGGCCGGGGTCTCGGCGCCCAACTCGCGGGCCACCCTGAGCTTATCCTCAAATTTGTCGTGGGCCAGTACTCGAATCCCCTGCCGCACGGCGGCGTGGATCAGCAAGAGGCCGACGACTCCGCAGCCCAGTACGGCTACGGTATCGCCCATGCTGCACCCGGCTACCAAGAGGCCGTGCACGGATACGGTTAAGGGCTCGATCGTCGCGGCATCCACATCGGAGATCGAATCCGGCACCGCCCAAACGAACTCGGCGGGAGCGGACGCGAAGTCGGCGAAGCAGCCCGGCACCGTTACGCCCATGCTCCTCTTGTTGGGGCAGATGCTGCCGCGCCCGGCACGGCAGAACGAGCACGTTCCGCAGGAGTAATTCGGTTCCACTACCACTCTTTGCCCGACCGCCAGCTTTGTGACGTCGTCCGCAACCGCGACCACTCTTCCAACTAATTCGTGTCCGAGCAGGAAAGGATAGGGCACTGGGCGATGGCCCTGGAAGAACGATACGTCCGACCCGCAGATGCCCACGCGCATCGGCTGAATCATGACCTCGCCCGCGCCCAGTTGCGGACGCGCGACTTCCTGAACTTCAATCTTTGTGGGAGCTAGCAATCGAGCGGCTTTCATCTGATGTCTCCTGGATTCACGGCTCTTGCCCTGCGAATTGGTTCCTGGCGCAAGATGCATTTCGCGCCGTCAAGGGCCGGTAATTTTCAAACCATTATGTCACACGGCCAGCCAGTTCCCGGGTGCCGCGGAAACTGGCTAGGACCCTCCCGCGAGTGGCGCCTGCTAAGCGGAAATCGGCATCGCCCGCATCGAGGAACTTTCCCGGGGATGGGGCCGGGAGGTGCGCGTTTGCGGGGAGGTGCATGTAAACAGCGAGGCTGGAACTGTATTCACGAAAACAAATAAGTCATATTGGATAATTCAAATTGTGTAGCGTCTCTTGCTGGCGTAGAATCCGGTTTCAGGAACATACAGCCGGCGGCAGTGCGCCCGGGTTGTTTGGGTGATCCGGAGTTGAAGGTCTAGGCGTCCTGTTTTACCGCGGCTCGGACGGGTTAAGCCAGCGCAGCGCAAACAGTCATCGAAACCGGTGATCGAGAGTGTCCGGCTGGAGCATTTGTATTTGGCGTGTCTGAAGGAGAAACGATGGCGACAAGCCGATGTTGGATTGCGGGCCTGATAGTGGCCTCTGTAGTGCTGCTTTGCCTCTCCGCGCCCGTGGTGGCCCAGGATGCGCAGCACGTGTATGGCGCCAAGACTGCACGGCCCTACACGCTCGACGATTATCTTTATGGCCGAACATTCGTTTACAACATGGCCGAATTCCGGAAGACGCCGAATGGGCCTAACACTCCCGGTTCCGCGGCTTACAAGTCCGCAATCGAACCCTTCAAGATCGCGGGGAATACCTACTATGTCGGGGTCGCCGGACAGGGCGCGTATCTGATCACGACCGCACAGGGCGATATCCTGATCGAACAACCCTACGATCAAGACGTGGGTGACAAGATCCTCCAGAGCATTCAAAAGCTCGGATTCAAGCCCACGGACATCAAGATCATGACCGCCTCCGAATATCACGTCGATCATATGGGCGCAACGGCTTACCTCAAAGCTAAGACAGGCGCACAGTTGGTGATGATGGAGGGGGATGCCGCACTGGTTGAGAAGGGCGAAGGCATCCCGGCAGCGAAGGTAGACCGCGTATTGCGCGATCGCGACCAGATCAAACTGGGAAACGTTGTCATCACGGCGTACCGCATTCCGGGGCACACCCCGGGAGCAACCACATTCCTCTGGCAGGTCACTGAAAACAACCAGAATTACAATGTGGCCGAGACCTGCTGCTGGTCGAATACGCCCCCGTCCCACAATTTGATCAGCGATCCGCTGTATCCAACCACGCTGCTGCGCCACAACTTCGACGTATTGAAATCGCTTCCCGTGGATATTCCCACTCCCGGATCGCACTCGGATCACTTCAATCTTCAGGGGAAACTGGCCAAGATGAAAGCCAATCCGAAAGTGAACCCCTGGATTGCGCCGCAGGATTACCGGGGCGTTATTGCCTATTGGGAGTGGGCCTTTGAGCAGGAAGTGCTCAAGCAACTGAAAGACGGGCCGCCGGCGCCAACGCCTGCGCCCGCGGCTGCGCCCGCCGGCGCGGGTGGGGCCAGCGCGCCCAGGCCTCCGGCCAGCTTCCCGCCGTTCCCTGACCGTCCTTAAACCGGGAGCGGGTTTTCACGCGTTGCGGGTCGGATTGAGCGCTGATTTGGCGCTGGGCTCTGGACCGCTGCATTACGGAGGAAGGCGTCGTTCACGCGGTACTATTGACTGAAAAGCGACGCATCCTGGAAGACGGGGATGCGCCGCCCACGGAGACCTCATGAGACCGACTGTCGAGGCGCCCTTCAAAGTTCGCGGGCGCGAGTTTGGCGGCGCAGCGCCGCTCTTCTGCATCCCGCTCGTAGCCGGCGAGCGCGCTGAGTTGATGGCGCAAGCGGAGATTGCGCGAGCGTTGAACCCGGACGTGGTGGAGTGGCGCGCCGATTACTCCAAGGATTGGAGCCCGGCCGGATTGGAAGCTTCCGCCAGAGCGCTCCGGGGAGTCCTGCGCGACGAGCCCATCATCTTCACGCTGCGAATCCAAGGCGAAGGCGGAGCGCAGGCGATGACGCAACCGGAGCGGCGTGCCTCAATCGACGCCGTACTGCGGTCGGGAGACGTCGATCTTATCGACTTGGAGCTGGCGAATGAGCCCGAGTTCCTCAACCCGCTGATGGCCCTTGCACGGGAGCGGGGAACGCGCGTTATTCTGGCCTTTCACGACTTTCGGGGCACGCCTTCGAACGAATCGCTACTGGGGCGCATATCCGCCATGCATGCCAAGGGCGCCGATATCGCCAAGCTTGCGGTAATGCCCAATGATTCCGGCGACGTGCTGCGGTTGCTTCAGGTGACGGCGGAGGCTAGAAGGGTTTTCCCCTCGCTGCCGTTGGCGCTCATGTCGATGGGCGCGCTTGGCGGCATCACCCGCGTGGCCGGGTTTTTGTACGGCTCGGATATGGCGTTCGCGGTTGGTGAGCAAGCGTCGGCGCCGGGGCAGATTCCCATCAAAGACGCCCGGATGCTGGCCGAGACGCTGCTTCGCTACGCCTAGGGCCGGCGCGGCGCGTTCTCAGAATGGAGGAACCGTTGATGCGTGGACGATACTCTCTGGCCGCTCTGACATGCATCCTCTTGGGGATGCTCTTCATGCCCCGGCCCGCCGCAGCGCAGGAATATGGCTATGCCGCCAAGCGGCCTGTTATAGGCGGGGCGTGCCCGGGCTGCCCGTGGGGCGCGCTCGCCGACAAGGTCAAGGCAGCGATGAAGCCGGCAGGCTACGACGTTCAGGTTTGTTACAACTGCAGCGGAATTGACTCCGTCCGCATTGTTGCCGAGCGCCGCACGCCGCTTCCGCTGACGCCGCAACAGGCTGCGGACCGGCCGCCGTCGCCGAAGGCGCCCGTCGATTTCGGGGTCGTGAATCTCGATTTTCTTGTGGACGCTTACCGCGGCGCCGGCCGCTACAAGGCGGACGGACCGCGCACTAATCTGCGGCTGATTGCCAGGATCGAAGACCCGAACTATTACCTGGTTGCGGTGCGCGCCGATTCGTGGATTACCGACCTGGCGCAGATCAAAGAACGGCGTCTTCCGGTGAAGATTCTTGCCGAAGACAGCCTCCGCGCCGATATGGTTCTGGATTTCTACGGCATCAACGCGAAGGAGCTGGAAGCGTGGGGTGGGTCGAGAGTCTCCACCGACGCGACGAACCGCAATGGCTTCGACGTAATTGTCTGTTTCGCAAACTCGTTGAACAATACGCCGGAATCGAACGTCTGGTACGAACTCAGCCAGAAGGGTAATTTAAGATTTCTGCAATTGCCCGATGACCTGCTTGCGGATATGGCCAAGGCTTCCGAGTGGGAAATTGGAAATGCTCCGGTGAATCTGATTCGCGGCATGGAGAAGCCGGTCAAGACCATCATTACTTCGGGGACCGCGATTTACGGCCGCGCCGATATGCCCGAACAGTTTGCGTACGATGTCGCACGGGCCATGGACGAGCAGAAACGGCTGCTCATCTTCAGCCTCATTCCGTTCTCGTACAACCCGGATGTGGTCTGGCAGGCGCGCGGCGTGCCGCTGCACCCGGGCGCGGAGCGCTACTACAGGGAGAAGGGCTACGTGAACCGCGGCGGGAGCCTCGCACGGTAGCCGGGCTCTGTCAGAATTGAGACGTTCTCTCATGGGCCGAGGCCTTGGGGGAGTCGTGAACGGCGTCTGCCATTCGCAAAGTTACGAACACTGTTAACTCCAACCGAAAGGAGCAGGCGAATGCGAACTGCAAGAGTGGCGTCCCTTATTGTGTTGTTGACGATTATCGGCGCATATGGAGGGCAAAGCGGGTCTGCCCCGGCGGCGGCCACGCTGTCACGGGCGGAGTTCGTGGCCATGGTCTCCGATTATTTTCAGTGGGTGCACTGGTCCGAATACAACGACTACGCCAAATCGGTTCCCCGAACTTTCAGCGATGTGAACGCGGGCGACAGATACGTCCAGCAGATCGAGTGCGCCCTGGAAGAGCGGATCATCAGCCCGGACGCGAACAACCGGTTCTATCCCGCCAAGGCGATCACCAGGCAGGATGGCGCCGCCATTCTATCGCTGGCCTTTAATCTTCCCGCATCGCTAATCGCCGGGTACCTGAAACCAGCCGCCGGAGCGGAGCCGAAGCTGGCCGCTGGCCTTCAGCGCGCCGAGGTTACGGCAATCCTGAAGAAGATCACGGCGGATCATGTCAGTCCCGTGCAGGTGATGCCCAAGCCCGGGACCACGGCGTACAGGCGCAATCTCAATTTCACGACCCCGACGCCGGGCGCCAAGATTTACTTCACGATGACCGACGACAGGACGGAACCGCCGAACCCTACGACGGCGTTGAAGCCGTACGACTCGGCCGACGGCTATCCGATCCTGGACATTCCAAACGGCGCCAAGGTGGATTACAAGTACTTCACCATCAAAGCGATGGCCGTGAAGGACGGCCTGGTTCCCAGCGCGATCCGCACCTTTTCGTACGTGATCTACCGGCCCCAGTCCGCGCCGTTTGAAGCCCGGCTGGTGCACGCGCCCACGCCTACCTCGCCGGCGGTTTGGGACATTATGAACCAGGCTGACTACAACCGTCCGCACGCGTATTACGTTGAAGGTTCCGCACGCGGCGTGGTGATGGATGCCGGCCAGTACCCGCTTGCCAAAGGCGCGAATCTGAAAACCTTCATCGACGGCCTGGCTACGAAGCCCTATGACGCGGTCCTGGGGCATAACAACCCGGACCACGTGGAGCAGATCGATAGCTTTGTGCAGGGCGGCGTCAAGCTCTACATGACGGCGCAGGACAAGGGCTCCGTGCTCGCCTCCAAACGGGCCGACTTCATGCACGCGGCAAACGCGTCGATTCTTCTGAAAGACGGCGATGTTCTCGATCTGGGTAATGTCCAGCTGACCGCTTACCAGACGCCGGGACATTCCAACGGCCTGGTCATTCTCCAGGACAAGAAGAATGGCTGGATATTCGGGTCGGACATGTTCGGCTGCAATCGTCCCGCTACCGTAGACATTACGAACTACTCCGGCGTGAAGATGGACCTCTTTCTTTCGCTGGTGCAGCAGCTCTACACGAATCTGACTAAGGACGGCGCGCGCGTCGAAGAGGTTTACAACGCCCACAACGAGACGCCAGTGGGTTATGCCGGAATCAAGAACTTCGAAGCGGCCGTTCAGCAGTTGATCGATGTTGGCGACAGCGCGACGGTTCCGTCGATGCGAGGCACCTCACCGGGAGGCGGTCCGATTGGGAAACAGCGGACTAGCGTAGTTGGGGATATGTGGCGCGACAAGAACTGGATTGCCCTTTGGGTTGGTGGCACGTACGGCGGCCCCGTCACATACCTCACCGCCGCAAATCCGAATTACAAATGCAATAACACGATAGACTACGCCGCCCCCGGGGGGCATCAAGAAATATTCCGTGTTGAGCAACGTTGAGATCTCCGGAGGAGCCCTGGTGGGAGTGGATGTTACCTGGGCGCCTCCGGCGAGCGACGTTCCCAACACGCTGTCGAATAAGTTCGATCCCTGGACGTATGCTTACGACATCAAGGCGCCGTCCGCCAATAAGAGCATCACCATCACGCCCACGGCGATGTCGAACAAGATCACGTCGATGAAGGTCAATGGGGTCGCTGTCAAGTCCCGAGCGAGCAAGACGATAACGGTCGACGACGGCACTCAGATCAAGATCGATATCGTGGCGCCCGATGGGGTCAGCGCCAGCAGCTATGTGTTCACCGTAAGAAAGAGTTGAGGGTATTGCTATGTTCAGCGCAAGGATAGGTTTTGCATTTCTATGCGGCGCCGCCGCTCTGATGGCACAGGCGCCCCGGGTAAATCCGGAGGCCGCACCGGCCACGCCGGACGAAATCATCGCGGCCATGTCGGCGCGTGAGGAGTACCGGCCCGATGTATCGATCATGACGACGATCGTGCGCTCTTTGCGTCCGGTTGCGAAGGTAAGCGACGCGGTTAAAGCCGAGACCGACAAGCTGAGCGCCGAGGCGCAGCCGTTTCTTCAATCCGGGAATACCGGCGAGGCTCGCCGGCGGCTGGCACAGGCGGTTTGTCTGCTGCTAGGGCGCGCGTGGAACGCCAGGGAGGAGTACGGCGCTTCTTTGGCGCTGCGGACTGATATGACCGTCGCGGACCTGTCGCGCCCCTGGGTGGCGCAGTTGGCGCAGCGCTACCCGATTCGGGCGGAGGCGGCCAGCGGACTTCGTCTGCGCGTATCGCTCGCGGAAGGCGGCTTGCCGGGACGCGCCGACGTGGTCGTCTCAACCGGCAAGATCATCAAAGAGATGGGGACCTTCGACCTTGCTTCGCGCGATCTGAATGACGATCCCTACAAGTTCGATTTCATCCCCGCCGGAGTGCCGGAAGGCGCGTACATGGTGGTGGCGGAAGTGCTCGATGGCAGCGCGCCCATTACCCATCTGGTGACGCCCGTATACTTCGTTCGTGACCTGGCGCTCCGCCAGGCGGCAATCGAAAAGGCGCTGGCTAGGATTCAGGGCCACGAGAGCGCGAAGGCCACGATTCTATATCCATTCGACCTCGCGCGCGGCATCAATGCCTCCCGGCGCGAGGTGAATCGCTTCGATTGGCCCACTGAGGTTAGCCGCTCGGAAAGCGTGCTCAAATCGCTCGTGGCCGGCAAGGACCCGCTCTATCAGGCTAAGGGCGATAATCGCCGCAACTACAGCTTCACCGAAGCCGGTGAGATCATGCCCTACCGCATCTTCGTTCCTTCCAAATGGGACGGCAAGACCAAGATGCCGATCGTTCTCGCTCTGCACGGCTCTCAGCTTGACGAAAACAACATGCTGACGCGCAACGATAATGAGATGCAGAAACTGGCGGAGCAGCACGGCTATCTCGTAGCGGCGCCGCTCGGTTACCGCATCAACGGCGGCTATGGGCGCATCGGAAACCCGGCGCCTCCGCCCGGCTCCGCGCCGGGCACGCCGGCGAGTCCCATCCAGGCGCGCATTTCGGACTTGAGCGAAATGGACGCGATGAACGTGTTGGACGTTGTGACCAGGGAATACAATGCCGACCCTTCGCGGACGTATGTGATGGGCAACTCGATGGGCGGGGGCGGGACGTGGACCTTGGCCATCAAGCATCCCGAGAAATTCGCTGCCATCGCTCCGTGCGCTTCGCCTGCGAGGAACCTCGATGCCTATTCGTTCGGTCAACTGAAGGGCATGCCGACCATGCATGTGCATGGGGATAGCGATGAATTGATTCCCGTCGCGGGGGCGCGCGCCACCGAGAAGGCCATGAAGGAGCAGGGCATGCCGCTCTATACCTACGTCGAGGTGAAGGGCGGAATGCACGGCACGGCGGTTCAGATCGTGATGCCGCAGATTTTCGATTTCTTCGCGAAGTACCAGAAGAAGTAGCGCGGGTTCTCAGAACTTGCGGTAGCGCTTTCTGAACGTTTTGCCTCCCGGCTTCGCCGAGGAGGCAAATACGGGCAAGCTAAAGCATGCCCCACCCGCCGGCGGGGCATGCGTCATCCGCCCGCGATAGCGCCCACCACCCAAAGCGGCTCGACGCCTTTGGCCACTAGTTCGGGCAGCGGCGTGTCGGGGGATTCGTGCGAGAGATCTTCCTCGCACGCGAAGAACCTCACAAACGGGCGGCGCTGTTGCGTGGCCTGGTCGCGAATCGTGCCTCGCAATTCGGGGTAGCGGGCTTCGATCGCATTGAGGACCGAGCGTTGCGTCGCCTCGCCCTCCACCTCCACCGAAACCTCGCCTTCGATCCGCGCCAGCGCGCGCAGATGGGCTGGAAGCGTGATGCGAATCATGGCAGCGTCTGCACCTCCACGGAAAGCACTGCTGGAAGGTCGCGGGCGATGGGGGCCCAGTGGTCGCCCGCATCCGCGGAAGCGTAGACTTGCCCGCCGGTCGTCCCGAAGTATATGCCGCAGGAATCGAGCGAATCGACCGCCATGGCATCGCGAAGCACGTTGACGTAGCAATCCTTCTGCGGCAATCCGTCGGTGAGCGGCTCCCACTCATCGCCTCCGGTCCGGCTGCGATAGACGCGCAGTTTGCCTTCGGGCGGGAAGTGTTCGGAATCGCTCTTGATGGGGACGACATAAATCGTTTCGGGCTCATGGGCGTGCACATCGATGGGAAAGCCGAAATCGGTCGGCAGGTTGCCGCTCACCTCCCGCCAGGAATCGCCTGCGTTGTCGCTGCGCATCACGTCCCAGTGCTTCTGCATGTACAAGACCTGCGGCCGCGCACGGTGCATCGCGATGCGGTGTACGCAATGCCCCACCTCGGCGTTCGGGTCCGGTATGTATTCGGATCTCAGGCCTTGGTTGATCGCTTTCCAAGTGACGCCGCCGTCGTCGGTGCGAAACGCGCCCGCCGAGGAGATCGCCACGAAGATTCGCTGAGGATTCCCCGGGTCCACCAGGATGGTGTGCAGGCACATGCCGCCCGCTCCCGGTTGCCATTGCGCGCCCGAGCCGTGGCGGCGCAGCCCGGGAAGTTCGTGCCAGCTCTTCCCCCCGTCTTTCGAACGGAACAACGCGGCATCCTCCACCCCCGCGTAGACCGTATCCGGATCGGTGAGAGATGGCTCCAAGTGCCAGACGCGCTTGAACTCCCAGGGGTGCGGCGTTCCGTCGTACCACTGGTGCGTGCCAGTCTGGCCGTCATAGGCAAACTGGTTGCCGCCCGGCTGCCAGCTCTTGCCGCCGTCGTTCGATATCTGAATCACTTGCCCGAACCAGCCGCTCGATTGCGAGGCATAGATGCGGTTCAGATCGGCCGGCGAGCCTTTGACGTGATAGATCTCCCAGCCCCCGAAATGCGGGCCCTCGATTTCCCAGTCCCTGCGCCTGCCATCCGATTTGAGGATGAAGGCCCCTTTCTTCGTTCCCACTAGAACTCGCACTCCGCCCATCCCTGTTTCCTCCTGAGTCACTCGCGACAAGCTATCACTTTTGATTACAAACGGGAAGCGATCGTCGCTTTTTATGTCCCCGGCGCTGTTCCATTTGGCGCAAATTTGGGGTTCCGGAGCCGGGCTCCAAATCCCGGAACCGCGCGGTAGGATGCGCTAGTATGGTTGGTTGTCGGGCTCGGGCCCTTGGTTGAGGCGTCTTGCGGAAGCTCTTACTGATCCCCATCTCATTGATTCTGTCGTTGGCCGCTCAGTCGGCTCACATGGGCCTGATTGTTCTCGGGTATGCGCAAACCGAGGTGGGAAGGCTGCCTTCGGAGTGGCGCATCAAAGTGAACCATGGCAAACCGGACGTTTCCGTCTGTCCGGACGCCGGCGGGTGCGTCCGCCTGAAAAGTGTGCGCGCGTCATTTTCCCTGGAGCGCGGACTGGACGTAGACCCCGGCCAGTTGCCGTACTTGAGCTGGCGCTGGAAGGTGGCTCAACTACCGGCCGGCGGTGACTTCCGGCAGTCTTCGTCAGACGACCAGGCGGCGCAAGTCCTGGTGGCTTTCGCCGATAACCGGGTGCTTGCCTACATTTGGGATACCACCGCGCCCAAGGGCGCCGAACGGAAGGCCGGCTTCATTCCTTTCGTGCACGTCTACGCCGTTGTCTGCCAGTCCGGCGCCGGCGGGCTGAATCAGTGGCTCGCCGAGACGCACAATGTTGCGGCGGATTACGAACGCGCTTATGGGAAGCCCGCTCCGCGCGTTAAGGGTATCCGCCTGCAAATCAATTCCCAACACACCGGGACCACCGCGGAAAGCTACTTCAGCGATGTGGCCTTCCGGAGCGCTGGTATCTAATGCTGCTGATCACGGGCGCCGCCGGGTTTATTGGCCGTTCCTTGATGGATAGTCTGGCTGCGTCCGGAGAGCGCGCTCGCTGTTTGCTGCACCGGCGCGTTCCCGAGGGAGGGCTTCCGGCCGGCATGGAGCCGGCGTTCGGCGACCTGGCTTCCGGGCAGGGCCTTGATGAAGCCTTGAAGGGCGTTGACGCCGTAATCCACCTGGCCGGCACGACGAAGGCGCTTACGCCGGCGGATTATTATCGGGGCAATGCGCGCGCTACGGAAACCCTGGTCCGCGCCCTGGCTGGGCGCGGGGTGCGGTTCGTGCACGTGAGTTCGCTGGCCGCCGCGGGCCCCGGGGTCATTCTGGATGAAGCCGCTCCGCCGCGGCCGATGGGCCACTATGGGCGATCAAAGCTGGAAGGGGAGCGAATCGTGCGCATGTTCCTCCCCGAGGCCGTGATTGTCAGGCCGCCGGTTGTCTACGGCCCCCGCGATACCGACGTCTTTCGAATGCTGAAGCCGATTTCCGAGGGCTGGTTCGTCGAAATTGCCGGTGGGGAGAGATGGTTCAGCGCGATCTATGTGCGGGATCTCGTCAAGGGGTTGCTGACGGCGCTGCGGGCGCCTCGCGCGTCCGGCATCTATTTCATGGCGCACAGGAAGCCGGCGTCGTGGAGCCAGTTGTGCGCTGCCGCCGCCGCCATCATGGGCCGCCCCGCCCCGCGTACGGTGCGCGTGCCTTACCCGGTGGCGTATGCCGCAGGGGCATGCGCCGAGATGTGGGCAAGAATCACCCGAACCGCCGGAATCGTTTCGCGGGAAAAAGTGGCCGAAGCGCGCTGTAAGTCGTGGATCTGCGACCCGCGCCGCGCCTCGGACGAGCTTGGTTTCGGCGCCGATACGGGTTTGGAGCAAGGTCTTGCCGAAACCCTGACGTGGTACAAGGAGGCCGGGTGGCTGACCTACTGACCCGTATCCGCCGCGCGTCAAGGGGCTCGCCGCCCTCCGGTCCCGAACTCTGTCCGCGTCCGGAGAGGGGAGGGATGGTCTTCTGGGCGGTGGACAAGGTGATCATCGCCTACGTCGCGTTCACCACGGCCTTGATTCTGGGCTGGTGGCGGGCCATTCCCGAAGCGCCGTTGTATCTCTGCCTGCACATCGCAGCCATCTCTGTGCTGTTGCTGCAGATCCGGTCGAGCAGCCGTTTCAGCATGGTGTTCCGGCATTGGTACCCTCTGCTGTACGTCGCTGCCTGCTATCGGGAGATGGCCATCCTGATAACCGCCATTCGGGGGCCGGGCGCGATAAAGGACCGGGCCATGGCCGCCGCCGACTACTGGATCTGGCACGCCAACCCGACTGTCTGGTTGGAGGGCTTCCCGAACCCCGCGCTGACGGAGGCGTTGCAGTTCGCCTACTCCCTGTTCATACCCGCCGTGCTCTTCGTGGCATACCTTTTGTGGCGGCGGAAAGATTATCGGGCGTTCAGATATTACGCCTTTTTAATTGCAGTTGGTTTTCTGGTCTCCTACCTGGGATACATGGCGGTACCCGTCCGCGGACCGCGCTACTTCTTCGCCGGCCTTCATCTGGCGCCGTTGCGCGGATTGTGGCTATTTACTAGATTGCAGGGCTTTTTGGACAGTTTGGAGTCGGCGCATTACGACTGTTTTCCGAGCGGCCATACCGAGCTCACCATGCTTGCCTGTTGGGGCAGCCACCTGGTTTCGAGGCGCCTTTTTCGGGTCTACTGCTTCTACACTCCCACGATCTTTTTTGCTACAGTTTATCTTCGATATCACTATTCGGTAGACGTGTTCGCCGGGGCGGCCACTGCGTTGATCTTGATCGCGGCTACTCCGGTTGTATACAAGATACTGGCGCGAGGGGCTGAAGAGTGGGAGGTTTCGACGTTGTTGCGGTCCGGGACAAAAGGCTGCTGAAGGAGTTCGTCGAGTTTCCGTACGCTCTCTACCGGAACAACCCCCATTGGGTTCCCCCCTTGCGAATCGCGGTAAAGGAACTGTTGGACCGCGGCAAGCACCCGTTCTACGCCAACGCCGACGCCGAGTTCTTTGTGGCTTTGCGCGACGGCCAGGCGGTGGGGCGCGTGGCAGCCATAATCGACCGGAATCACAACCGCTTTCACGGCGAGAACGCGGGTTTTTTCGGCTTTTTCGAGAGTATTGACGACGATGAGGTGGCCGCGGCGCTTATTGCCAAAGCGCGGGAATGGACTTTCGAGCGAGGCGCCCAGGTGCTGCGCGGGCCGGTGAGCCCTTCCACGAATTATGAGTGCGGCACGCTGATCGACGGTTTTGATAGCAGCCCGATGGTAATGATGTCTTACAACCCGGCGTACTACCCGGCGCTCATGGAGCGCGCCGGATTGCGCAAGGCCAAGGACCTGTACGCCTACCTGCACCACGCCGATTCCATCGATACCGCCAAGATCTCCCGTGTCGCGGAGCGTTCCCTGCGCGCGCACGATATCCACATCCGGCCGATCAGCCTAAAGAATTTTAATGCGGACGTGGAGCGGGTGTGGGATGTCTATAATTCGGCTTGGATGAAGAATTGGGGCTTCGTACCCATGACGCGCGATGAGTTCGTCCTTATGGGCAAGGAAATGAAGCAGATTCTAAAGCCCGATTTGGTGCTGCTCGGCGAGAAGGCCGGCCGGGTGGTGGGGTTCGCGCTCGCTCTCCCCGACGTCAATCAGGCGCTCAAGCCGGCTGGAGGCCGGCTGTTTCCAGCAGGACTGCTCAAAATCCTGTATTATCAACGTTTGATCCGTAATGTGAGGGTTCTCGCCCTAGGCGTGGTAGAAGAGTACCGGGCTACCGGCGTTGCCGCGGGCTTCTATGCCGCTCTGGTTGGCAACGCGAGGCGTTTAGGGTTTGGCAATTGCGAAATGTCCTGGATCCTTGAGGACAACGTGCTGATGAATCGCTCCCTCCTGGCTATGGGAGCGACCCGATACAAGACGTACCGAATTTACGAGTGGAACTGACCACGATGCGAACATCAAGCAGCGATGTCGGCGGGAAACGGAAAGCGGTTGCCTCCAACGACCTGTTCGAGAAATGTCGCAATTTTACTCGCCCTGGTGAATTACAGTCGGCGGGCCTGTACATGTATTTCGAGGTGTTCGGCGAGCGCGACGGATGCGCTCCCGGCGAGGTCCGCATCGGCAAGCGCAAGGTGCTGATGTTCGGGTCGAACGACTACCTGGATCTCATCAACCATCCCAAGGTGAAGGAAGCGGCTATCCAGGCCATCCGCAAGTACGGCAGCGGGTGCAGCGGGTCGCGGCTGTTGAACGGCACGCTCGACCTGCACGTCAAGCTGGAGCACGAACTTGCCGCCCTGGTGCGCAAGGAAGCCGCCATTATTTTCGGTACCGGGTTCCAGGCCAACTACGCCACGCTTTCGGCGCTTACCGAAAAGGGCGACGTGATGGTGTGCGACCACAACCTTCACGCCAGTCTGGTTGAGGGCGCTCTGCGCTCCCCGGCGCGCACTCTGCGGTTCCGGCACAACGACCTGGACCATTTCGAGCGCTGTTTGGAGAATTGCCCGCCCGAGGAAAAGATCTTCATCGTTTCCGAGGGCGTGTTCAGCATGGAAGGCGATGTGGCCGACCTGCGCGGGATCACGCGTCTGGCTAAACCCTACGGCGCCCGCGTCTATGTGGACGAGGCTCACGGCATCGGCGTACTCGGCGCGACAGGGGCCGGCGCCGCGGAGCATTTGGGCGTGCTCGACGACGTGGATATCGTCATGGGCACATTCAGCAAGTCCCTGGCGTCCGTGGGCGGCTTCGTGGCCTCGGAGCGAGCCGTCATCGACTATTTGAAACACACGTCGCGCCCGTTCGTGTTTTCCGCCAGTCTGCCCCCGGGGTCCGTGGCGGCGGTAAGCGCCTCCCTGCAGATCATGAAGGCCGAGCCGGAGCGGCGGGTGCGCCTGCTTCGGATTGCTAATCTTCTGCGCGAGGAACTGCGAGCGCGGCATTTCAATGTGCTGCCGGGAGAGACGGCCATCGTTCCGGTTGTTATCCAGGACGAGTTGGATTTGTGCCGGTTGTGCAAGGCCCTCCTCGCCGAGGGCATCTACGTCAACCCGGTGCTGCGCCCCGCGGCGAGTCAGAATCTGCTCCGCATCTCCTGCACGGCGGGCCACACTGAGGATCACGTGGACCGGTTGGTCACAACCCTGGTGCGGACAGCCACGGCGCTGGGCATAGAGCGGTAGCAAAGGTGGGGCATGCTTTAGCCTGCCCGGAATCGGCAAGCCGCGCGTAAGCGCGCTTGCGGCTGTCTATGCCTTCTCGCGTTCTCATCATCTGTTACGGAAACCGTTTGCGCGCCGATGACGCGTTCGGTTGGCGAGTGGCCGAGCGCCTGCTCGCCCGGAACCTTGCGCCGGGCGCGGAAGTTCTCGCCATGCATCAATTGGTTCCGGAGCTGATGGATACGCTCAGTGAGGCCGAGTTGGCGGTTTTCGTGGATGCCGCGGCGAATGCCGAGCCCGGTGCGCTCACCGAAAGAGTGGTGGAACCGCGGCCGCCCAGCCGGGCTTCATTCACGCACCATTCCACGCCCGAAGGGCTGCTGGCCGGGGCGCTCTCCCTGTTCGGGCATGCCCCGCGCGCCTTCATGGTCTCGGTGGCCGGCGCGGATTTTTCGTGCTCCGAAGACCTATCGCCCCTGGTCGAGAGCCGCATCGATGACGCCATCCAAATCATCTTGCGCCTGATCGCCTAAGTGGGGCGGGCGCCCTCGCCCGCCCCGGACCCTCCGGTCCGGCCCGCTCCGAAGGAGCGTATCTTCTTCCCAGGCCGCCGCCTGATTCCTACTTCAAGCACCGCCCGAAGAATTCGAGCGCCGAAGCGTTCATCTGCTTCCCCGCCGGGCCCGTAACCGCGTGCGTTTTCTGCGGGTAGAGCATCATCCCGAAAACCTTCCCCGCCTGCTGCAGCGCGTCAATCATCTGCATGGTGTTCTGGAACAGGACGTTGTCGTCTTCGTAGTTGTGCACGATCATGAGATCGCGCTTGAGATACGCGGCTTTGGGCGGCAGCGCGGTATCCCGGTAGCCTTTCGCGTTATCCGCCGGCAGCCCCATGTAGCGCTCCGTGTAGATGCTGTCGTAGTTCAGCCAGTTGGTCACCGGCGCCCCGGCCACGCCGCAGCGGAATACGTCCTGCGCTTCCAACATCGCGTTCAGCGTCATGAAGCCGCCGTAGCTGGAGCCGGTGATGCCAACGCGGGCGGCGTCGGCGAAGCCCATCGAAATCAGATGCTTCACGCCGGCCACCTGGTCGGCCAGTTCGACCTTCCCCAGTTGCCGGAAGATGCTGGTTTCGAAGGCGTGCCCCCGGCCCTGCCCGCCGCGGTTTTCCGCCTGCCACACCACGTACCCGGCGTTGGCGTAAACCTGGTCCATCCCCGCCGCCGCCCACGCATCCTTTACGGGCAAATCCACGCCCGGGCCGCCGTAGACAAGCACGATAACCGGATACTTCTTTCCACTCTGAAAACCGGCCGGGCGGATCAGCCGGCCACTCAGTTCCGTGCCGTCGGCGCCTTTGAACGGCACGACTTCCACGGGCTGGAGTTCGTACTCATCCCACAGCGCGCGGTCCGCCTCGCGGTACACGCCCAACTCCGCGCCGTCCCACGCGCGCAGTAGCGTTCTGGGCGGCGTCTTCATCGTCGAATACGTGTCCAGGTGGAACGCCCCGCTTGGCCCCATGGCTACGGCGTGAGTTCCGGCTTCCGGCGTGAGCAGGCGCTTGTCGGAGCCGTCCAGCTTGATCGAATAGAGCCGGCGCCCGATGCGCCCGCCCTCGTTCGACGTGTAGAAGATGCGTCCGCGCTCCTCGTCCACGGCGTTGATCGCCGTCACTTCCCAATCGCCCCGGGTCAACTGCTTCACATTCTTGCCGTCAATCGAATATGAGTAGATGTGCCGGTAGCCGTCGCGCTCGCTGGTCCGGAGAAAACGCTGGCCGTCCTTCAGAAATAGAATGTCGTCGGCCAGGTTGATCCAGTAGGGGTCCGTTTCCCGGAAGATCTGCCGCGAATCCCCGGTGGCCGCATCGAACGAGATCATCTCCAGCGCGTTCTGTACCCGGTTCATGCGCAGCACGTAGACGGCGCGGGAACCGGGCATCCAACCCGCCCGCGCGATCAGGTAGAGATTTCGCGTATCCCCGGCATCCACCCACCGGATGGCGCCGCCTGCCGGGCCGACGATTCCCATGCGCACCATGGCGTTGTTTTCACCCGCCTGCGGATACCGTTGCGGCTCGTACCGTGCGCGCTCCCCGAGCAAATCCGCATGCGGCACGAGCGGTTCGCGGCTGGTATCGAACTGTAGAAAGGCAATCGACTTCGAATCCGGCGACCACCAGTATGCCGTGCCGAGTTCCAGTTCCTCCGGGTAAACCCAGTCCAGGCCCCCGTTGCGCAGCGTGTCCGAGCCGTCGCTCGTCAGACGGGTTTCCTTGCCCGTCGAAATCTCCAAAACGTAGAGGTCCCAATCGCGGCGGAACGCGGCCATCTTCCCATCGGGCGATAGCTTGGCATCCTCCTCTTCCTGGGCGGTTTTGGTGAGCTGCTGCCACTTCCCGGTGGCCACTTGGATCAGAAAGAGGTCGCCGCCAGCCGGGTAAAGAATCTCGGCGCCCGAACTGGAAAACTGCGGCCCTGCCGCGCGCACCCGCCGGTTCTCCCACCCATACGGCTGTTCCAGCGCCTCCGCGCGTACCGCCGCGCCTTCCAACTCGCTCGCGGAGACCAGATCCCTGGCCCGCCGCGCGGCGGGGTCGTAGATCGCGAGCGTGCCGTCCCGGCGGATCAGGAATGAACGGCCGTCCGGCCCCCAGGCGGCGGGCATCGGAGCGGCAGCGCCAGACCTCGCGACGCCGCTCTGCAAATCGGTCATGGCGTCCAGGGAGTAGGGCTGCTTTTGGGCCTGGACCAGGAGCGGCGCAAGAGCCAGCGCGAAAACGGCTAACCGTAACATACTGAGCCGATTGTAATGCACGGCTCGCCGCCGCGGGGGTGGGCTTGATTTTTGTACCAAAAGGGCCGATTATAATAGATGTAGAAAGTAGCCACCACGCTGGAGAGGTGCTTATGTTGCCAAGCGATTTCAGACGCCGCGTCGTCAGTCCCGAAGAAGCCGTTTTGGCGGTCAAGTCCGGCCAGCGCGTCTACGTGCACAACGGCTGTGCGGAACCGGAGACCTTGGTCCGCGCATTGGTGGCGCGCGCCCCGGCCCTGCGGGACGTAGAGATCCTCCATATGGCGACCTTCGGACGGGCCGAATACGCCGATCCAAGGCTGGAGGGCCACTTCCGCCACCGCGCCCTCTTCATTGCAGGCAACGTCCGCCAAGCCGTTCGGGAAGGCCGCGCGGATTACGTTCCGATATTTCTCAGTGAGATCGAAGGCGTCATCCGTTCCGGCTCCATGCCCATCGATGTCGCTCTGCTGCAATGCGCGCCTCCGGATAGCCACGGCTATCTCTCGCTCGGTCCCAGCGTCGATATCACGCACGCGGTGCTCGACAACGCGCGGCACATCATCGTGGAGATCAACGACCAGGCGCCGCGCACCTTCGGGGATTCGTTCGTACATGTCAGCCGCGTTCACGCCTTTGTCCAAACGTCCCATCCGCTGATTGAGTATCCCTGCCATGAAATCGAAGAGGTGCATCTCGGCATCGCCCGCCGCGTCGCCAACCTGATACCCGATGGCGCAACGCTCCAGACCGGCATCGGCGGCCTTCCGGAAGCCGTATTGAGCCTGCTGCACGACCACAAAGACCTGGGCGTCCATAGCGAGATGATTCCCGATGGCGTGGTCGCCCTGATGGAAGCGGGCGTAATCAACAACTCGCGCAAGACCCTCCATCGCGGCAAGACGATCACCGGATTCGCGCTGGGCTCGCGCCGGCTGTTCGAGTTCATGCACGAGAACCCGGCCATCGAATTTCACCGCACGGAGTATGTGAACGATCCGTTCGTGATCGCGCAGAACGATCGCATGGTGGCCATCAATTCGGCGCTCGAAGTCGACCTCACCGGGCAGGTCTGCTCCGATTCCATTGGCACGGCGCCCTATAGCGGCATCGGCGGCCAGGTGGATTTCATCCGCGGCGCGGCGCGCTCCAAAGGCGGCCTGCCGATCATCACCCTGCCTTCCACGGCCAAGAACGGTACGTTATCGCGCATCGTTCCCACGCTTCGCCCAGGAGGCGGCGTAGTCACGTCGCGTGGCGACGTGCATTGGGTTATCACCGAACACGGCGCGGCCTATTTGCACGGGAAGTGCCTGCGGGAGCGCGTGGAAGCGATGGTTTCGATCGCCGACCCGAAGTTCCGCAACGAACTTCTCGCCTTCGCCGAGAAGAACCACCTATACGCTCCCAGCCGCGACGCCGTCGCCGCGTGAGCGCGCCGCCTTCGGGGTGTTACCCTGTTCGTTGATGGGTGGCAAGTGGTCGTGGATCGCGTCGCTGAGTCTCATCCTTGCATTGGTCCTGGCCGGCGTGTGGTACGGCTTGCGCCACCGCCCGGCGGCAGCCGAGCGCACGCCCGGCGCGGCGCTGCTGGCTACGAGCCTCGGGAGTAGCTTTGTCGGCAAGGTGCGCCCGCAGCACGTGGTGAACTTCGGCGCGGAGGTGGATGGCACGATCGAATCGTTCCTGGCCGACGTTGGCGATGAGGTGTTCACCGGGCAATCCCTGGCGCACATCGCCTCTTCGCCTCTGGAGGGCGAGAAAGAAAACGCGGCTACCGCGGTCGATCGCTCCCAGGATCGCGTGGATAAGGCCGAATCCGCCGTGGATAACGCACGCCTCGAACAGTCGCGCGCCAGCGCCGATCTGGAGCGCTCGCGCGTCCTGCTTGGCGAGGCGGAACGGCTCTACGATCTCCAGAGCACGCGCATCAAAGTCGGCGCCATCCCGCGTCTCACATTCGAGAAGGCGGAAAAGGATTACAACGACGCCCAGCAGGATACTGCCATCAAGGAAAAGGCATACCGCACCTCCACCGAATTGATCGATAGCCTTCAAAAAGTCGCCGATACCGCGCGGGCGGATCTGGCCGCCAAGCAGCAGGCGCTCGAAGATGCGTCGAACGACCTCGATGCCACCGAAGTGCGCTCGCCGGTGGATGGCATCATTGCTGGGCGCAACGGCCAGATCGGCGATGCTGCCGCGGCCGCTGGAGATCAGATGTTTCAGGTGGCCACGGACATGGCGGCCATGGAAGCGGTGATTGAGCCGCCGCCCCCGGCGCTGAAGAAGATCTACCCCGGAATGCCGGCCATCGTGATTCTTCCCGAATCGAGCAACGCCGCCTTCGCGGGACAGGTCAAGTCGGTGGAAGGCACCGAAGTAGTGGTGGAGTTCGTCAACTCGCTGCCATTCCTCCGCTCGGGCGCAAGGGCCGACGTCCGTATCAAACTGGACTAAGCCCAATACTGTCCGTTCGAGACTCCCGATGGGAAGCCGCTAGCCGCACGTCCCCAGTGGCATTGGGCAAGATTGCCCGCCCCACTGGGGGGCATGCGTACTTCTTCGGAGCTTCAGTGAGCGGTGTGGGGTTAGGCCCGGCGATACCGCGACTCTACGTAGTCGTTCAGGAGTTGCTTGAACTCGGCCACTATGCGCTCGCCCTTTAGCGTGGTCACCAGGCGGCCATCCACGTACACCGGGGCCTTGGGATCCTCGGCTGTTCCCGGCAGCGAGATGCCGATGTTCGAGTGTTTCGATTCGCCGGGGCCGTTCACGATGCAGCCCATTACGGCCACGCTCATGGCTTCCACTCCGGGGTAGCCTGTCTTCCATTTGGGCATCTGCTCGCGCAGGTACCTCTGTATCTCGTCGGCCATTTCCTGAAAGAACGTGCTGGTCGTGCGGCCGCAGCCCGGGCATGCCGTCACTTGCGGAGTGAAGTTGCGCAAGCCGAGCGATTGCAGAATCTGCTGGGAAACCAGTACCTCCTCGGTGCGGTCGCCGCCGGGCGGGGGCGTTAACGAAGTTCGAATCGTATCGCCGATGCCTTCAAGCAGCAGCGGCGCCCGCGCGGCCGCGCTGGCCACCACGCCCTTGCTCCCCATGCCCGCTTCGGTCAACCCCAGGTGCAGCGAATACTCGCAGGCCGCCGCGAGCATGCGGTAGACGTCGATCAGGTCCTGCACGGCGCTCACTTTGGCGCTGAGAATGATCTTGTCGGGCCCCAGTCCGTAGCGCTCCGCCGAGCGCGCCGATTGCACCGCGCTCTCGACCATCGCATCCAGAATCACCAGCCGGGTGTCTTTCGGTTCCGGCAGCCGGCCGTTCTCGTCCATCATGCGCGTCAGCAGCGCGGCGTCGAGCGAACCCCAGTTCACGCCGATGCGCACGGCCTTCCCGTGCTCCACGGCCACTTCGATCATGGTCCGGAAATTGTCGTCCGTCTTGCGGCCGATATCCGAATTGCCGGGATTGATGCGATACTTGGCCAGCGCGCGCGCGCACTCCGGGTATTTCTTGAGCAGGATGTGGCCGTTGTAGTGGAAGTCGCCGATGATGGGCACGCGGACGCCGAAGCCTTCGAGCGCTTCCACGATGCGGGGCACAGCAGCCGCGGCCTGCTCCGTATTCACCGTCACGCGCACCAGTTCCGACCCGGCGCGAGCCAGAGCCATTACCTGGTTTACCGTCGATGCCGTATCGGCGGTATCCGTGTTGGTCATGGATTGGACAACGATCGGGTGGTTACCCCCCACCTTCACCACTCCAACATCCACCACAACCGCCTGCCGCCGTTTAAGGGCCATATGCTTCAATTTTAACAAGGCGAGAGAGGCGGCTCGGTTTCAGGCGGCGAAGAGGCCCGCAGGCCGGTTGCGGCGCGTCTCGCATCGCGCCGGCGCCGCAACGCGTCGCCAGCCCCGATCGCCGATACCCAAATCACGGCGGCAGCATATCCGGCCGCCACGTCCGTGGGGTAGTGTACGCCCAGGTAGATGCGCGAAAGCCCGATTCCGCCGGCCAGTAGCGCCGCGGCGCACCACAGCGCGGCGCGCAACGCTCGCGGGCGCGTTCGCACGGCGATAATGGCCGCCAGCGAGCCATAGAAACACGCCGAGGTGAGCGCGTGCCCGCTGGGGAAACTGTACGTCACTGGAGGGGCAAAGCCGAAGAAGGGCTCGGGCCGGGCCCGGTGAAAAATGACTTTGAGAATTTGATCGAGGGCCTCGGACCCCGCGACGGCGATCACCAGCAACAACGCCGCGCGCCGCCGCTGCGCCACTTGCAGTTCCCAGACTGCCAGCGCCCCCATCGCAATCACGAAGGGCGCCGAGCCGAGTTGGGTCAGGCCCCACATGAAAGCCGTCAGCAAAGGGAACGACCGCGCGTGGATCGCGTTCCGGATAGCAGCGTCGAACCACACCGGCTGTCCCGCTAGAGCTTCGTTGGCCAGCCAGCCGAAAACGAGCAGCGCTGTTGCGGCCCACAGGCAGGCGGCGGCGAATGCGCGGGTCTCTCTCTCCACGACTCTACTCTACACTCCGGCGCGGACCGGACGCTTCGGGCGCGGCTACAATGGGGTGTGATCGCCTCCATCAATCCCGCCACGGGCGAGACGCTCCACGTCTTCACCGAGCTGACGGATTCTGAAGTTGAAGCCAAACTCGGCCTTGCCGAACAGACATTCCGCGCCTATCGCCAAACTTCCTTCGCGGACCGCACGCGCTGGCTCATAGCCGCGGCGGACATCCTGGAATCGGAAAAGGACCGCATCGGCCGCATCATGACCCTGGAGATGGGCAAGCCCATTTCGGCCGCGCGCGCCGAGGCGGCGAAATGCGCTTCCGCCTGCCGCTACTACGCCCAATCCGGCGAGCGCCTGCTTGCCGAGGAGCGCTTGGACGCCGGCGCCGGTTTCGGTTCCATACGCTATCAGCCGATTGGCCCCGTGCTGGCCGTGATGCCGTGGAATTTTCCGTTCTGGCAGGTCTTCCGGTTCGCCGCGCCCGCTCTTATGGCGGGCAATGTAGGGCTGTTGAAGCACGCTTCCAACGTTCCCCAATGCGCCATTGAGATCGAGGACATTCACCGCCGCGCAGGTTTCCCCGCCGGAGCCTTCCAGAATCTGCTGGTCGGCTCCAGGCGCGTCCACCGCCTCATCGACGATCGCCGCGTGAAAGCCGTATCGCTGACCGGCAGCGAGGGCGCCGGCGCGGAGGTCGCCGCCCAGGCCGGCCGCCAAATCAAGAAGACGGTATTGGAGTTGGGAGGGAGCGATCCGTTGATCGTGATGCCCAGCGCCAATCTGGACCGCGCCGTGCGCGTTGCCATAGACGCGCGCACCATTAACAACGGCCAATCCTGCATCGCCGCCAAGCGATTCATTGTGGATGCGCGCGTGTACGACGAGTTCGCCGGACGCTTCGCCGAGGGAATGGCAGCGCTGCGCGTGGGTGACCCGATGCAGGAAGCAACGCAAGTGGGTCCACTCGCCACGGCCGATATTCTCGAAGGCCTCGACGATCAGGTGCGCCGCACCGTCGCCATGGGCGCCCGCGTTCTCACCGGCGGCAAGCGGCTCCCTGGACCGGGGAACTACTACGCCCCCACCGTGCTGGCCGATATCCCGCCCGGCTCGCCGGCCTACGGCGAGGAACTGTTCGGCCCCGTGGCCGCTCTGTTCCGCGTCGATGGCGTTGCCGAAGCCATTCGCCGAGCCAACGATACCGATTTCGGCCTGGGCGCGAGCGCCTGGACGGAAGACCAGCAGGAGCGCGAGCAGTTCATCGAAGAGCTGGAAGCGGGCATGGTATTCATCAACGGCATGGTCGCTTCCGATGCGCGGCTACCGTTTGGAGGCGTCAAGAGCTCCGGGTACGGCAGGGAACTCGGCATCTACGGCATCCGCGAGTTTCTGAATATCAAGACGGTGCGGGTGTTCTGAGGCGGGCTTCCTAGTAAGATTCCGAAGATAAGGCCCTGTAAGGGAGTGCCGGAGCGGTTCGAAACGACGAGGGCTACAGAGGAAGCTGAAGAAGTTCCGCGCAGGCCGGGAGCCCTGCGCCACTGGCTTCGCAAGTCCCGGGCCTGGGAGGTGGGGCAGCGCCCCTTCAGCCCCCGGATAACCCGCCTGGCAACAGTGGGCCCGTGCGGGGCCGGAAACCCGGCCCCCCGGAGTGTTGCAGTTACTCTTGTTCCTTGACGACGTTGACCGTGACTTCGATGGTGACTTCGCGGTGCAGCCGTACAGGCACCTTGAACTCGCCGAGTTGCCGGATCGGCTCTTCCAGGATCACCTTACGACGGTCTACCGTGTAGTTCTGGGCCGCCAGGGCATCCACAACGTCCTTGGCCGTTACCGAGCCAAAGAGCTGATCGTTTTCGCCCGCCTTCTGCTTGATGGTGACGCTTACGCCCGCCATCAACTTGGCCAGATCTTCCGCCTCACCCTTCTGCTTGGCTTCCTTGCGCAGATGGGCCTGACGTTCCTGCTCGATAATCTTGCGGTTGGCGTCGGTGGCCGGAACGGCCATCTTGTTGGGTAAAAGGAAATTGCGCGCGTAGCCGGGCGCAACCTTCACTACCTGGCCGCGGCTCCCGAGCTTCTCGATATCTTGTCTAAGAATGACTTCCATGCAGTTCCTCCCGCCCTACAGCGATGCCGCGAACGGCAGCAACGCGATGTTGCGCGCTTTCTTGATGGCGTCGGTCAGCCGGCGCTGGTGCGGCGCGCAAACGCCGGAAATACGGCGAGGGATGATCTTCCCCCGTTCCGCCACAAAGGCGTGAAGCATCTTCACGTCTTTGTAATTGATGTCGTCGATCTTCTCAACGCAGAAGCGGCAAACCTTCTTGCGGCGGAAGTACTGTTTCTTTTGGGTCGCGACGGCTTTATCGCCGCCCGTGGGGCGCTGTCCGGCGCTGCCTGGTCTTCCTTTGGATTCAGCCATGGTTATACCTCCCTCGGGGCGCCGGGCATTACCGGCGTTTCAGGCGCGGCGAATCCGGGAACGACAGCCGCTCCGGGCGCTGGGTTGCTGGGCGGCGCCGCGGAGGCCCGCTTGGCCGCGCGCTTCTCGCGCACTTTCTTCCGTTTATCCAGGCGCTTCAGCGTTTCGTCGATGCGCACCGTGATGAACTTCAGAACGATGTCGGAGACGCGCAGGCGGCGCTCGAATTCCTTAACGGTTTCCGGCGAGGCCGTGAACTGGATCAGTATGTACGAGCCTTCGCGGTACTTATCCACTTTGTAGGCCAGCTTGCGCTTGCCCCATTTGTCCAGCTTGTCGACGGTTGCGCCGCCAGCGGTGAGCTGGCCTTTCAACGCCTCAAGCCGCTGGTCCACTTCCTCATCCGGAACGTCCGGCTTGACTATGAACAGCGATTCGTAGATTCTCATGCTTCCTCTGCATTTAAGCCTGGGGCGCGACGATTGAACCTCGTCATGGCCTTTTCGGCGCCTTCGGCAATTATCGAACGAACCGCGTCGGCGGCATAGCCCACGAGGTCGTCCAATTCCTTGATTTGCGGACGCCGAAACGGCGCCAGCACAAATTCCGCGCCATCCTTAACCGGATGGCCCGGATGAATTCCCAACCGCACCCGAACGAAATCACTCATGCCCAGCCGCTCGATGATCGAAGCCACGCCTTTATGTCCGGCGGCGGAGCCTTTCGGCTTGATCCGCAGCGCCATCCAAGGCAGGTCCAATTCGTCGCAAACCACTACTAGCCGGGCCGGCTCGATCGAGTGCTTTTCCATCAGCGGGATGATCGAGGTCCCGCTGAGGTTCATATAAGTCTGCGGTTTGGCCAGCATCACCGGCGTCCCGTCGATCTCGCCCACGCCTACAAGCGCTTTCGAGTCTCTTCGGGATACGCGGATGCCGTGCCGCTCCGCCAGGCAGTCGATCGTCAGAAACCCGAGGTTATGCGGCGTAAGCGCGTACTCCTCGCCCGGGTTGCCCAGACCGGCGACCAGAAACATGGCGCGCTACTTCTTCTTGCCCTTCTCCTCGGCCGCTTCTTCGTCCTTCTTGCCCTTCTTGATTACTTCGGGCTCTCCGGCAGCAGTGGCGCCCGCTTCGGGAACGGCTTCGGCGACGGCGGCGACTTCCTCGGCGCGCAGGGTGACAATATGAGCGATCACGGCGTCAGCCGGGCTGAGCAGTTTCATCGAGCCGGTGATGGCGACATCGCTGGCGCGCTTGCTCTGGCCGATCATCAGTTCGGTGACATCCACCACGAAACCCTCGGGGATCTCGTCCGGAAGGCACTCAACTTCGACGGCGCGGGTGATGATTTCGAGCAACCCGCCCTGCACCTTCACGCCCTGGGGTTCGCCCGAGGTGGTGACCGGCACGGTAACGCGAAGGCGCTTCGTCAGATCGATGCGCTTGAAATCGACGTGCAACAGGCTGCCCCGGATGGGATCGACCTGCCTATCCACCACCATGACCGGGGTGGAACTGCCGCCACCGATTGCCAGGTTGAAGATGGTGTTGTATCCCTCGCTGCGGAGCAATCTGCTGAGCTCGCGCGGATCCACCGCGATGCTGTCGGGTTCCTGGAAAGCTCCGTATACGACGGCGGGAATGCGTCCGGCCGCGCGGGTACGGCGCGCTTCATTCTTGCCGCGGGTGGAACGCACCTCGGCGGCCAAGCTAATGTCTTTTCTCAACGCTTATCTCCTGTCGGGGTCAAAGTCCGTTCGCCCGTTGCCGGGTTAACGTGGGTTTGAGAGCCCGCAAAATTCCAATAGGGACGGATCTATTCCGCCCCGCTAAACGAACAACACGCTTACCGAAGTCTCTTCGTGTATCGACCGGATGGCTTCCGCCAGCAGTTTCGCGATCGACAACGCTTTGATCCGGCCGCAATTTTCCGCCTCTTTCGAGAGCGGAATCGAATTCGTAAAAACCACTTCCTTCAACCCGGAAGCCTCTATCCGGCTCACCGCCGGGCCCGAAAGCACGGCGTGGGTGGCGCAAGCCGAAACGCTTGCCGCGCCCTTGGCCAGGAGCGCTTCCGCCCCCTTCACCAAGGTACCGGCGGTATCGATCAAGTCGTCCACCAGCAGGCAGTGCCGGTCTTTCACCTCGCCCACTACGTTCATTACCTCGGCGACGTTCGCTTCCTCCCGCCGCTTGTCGATAATGGCCAGCGGGCAATTCAGCCGTTTCGCGAACGCTCGGGCGCGTTCCACGCCGCCCGCGTCGGGCGACACCACGGTGGTATCTTTCGTCCCGCGCGCCTTGAAATGCTCCATCATCACCGGCGACGCAAACAGATGGTCCACCGGAACTCTGAAGAACCCCTGGATCTGCGCGGCATGCAAGTCGAGCGCCAGCACGCGGTCCGCCCCGGCTCTTTCGAGCAGCCCAGCCACCAGGCTGGCGGAAATCGGGACTCGCGGCCTGTCCTTCCGGTCCTGCCGCGCGTACCCATAATAGGGTAACACTGCGGTGATGCGCTCCGCCGATGCGCGCCGCAGCGCATCGATCATCAAGAGCAGCTCCATCAGGTTGTGATCCACCGGAGTGCAGGTGGGCTGAACGATGAACACGTCCGCGCCGCGCACGTTCTCCTGTATCTGGAGGTAGGTCTCCCCGTCGGAAAACTGCCTGACCATGGCGATTCCGAGTGGAATCCCAAGCACATCGCAAATTTCCCGGGAAAGCGCCGGGTTGGCGTTGCCACTGAAAATCTTGAGGCTGTCGTGTTTCATCGCGAGTACCGGCTTTGTGGAGGCCATACTTCCGGGATTATGTGTTCCGCAAGCGCCCGTCTCCACATCGAACGGTAACGCGCGCGGCCTATCAGCGAGACTCGGAACGTTTCTTCCCCCGCGGGCAAACCCGACCGCCCGGCCAGCAGCGGGATTGCGCCGGCGGCTTCCTTCCGGCTGGAAAACAGGCCGAACACCGCGGAACCGCTGCCCGTCATCATGGCCGTTCGAGCGCCCGACCGGAGCAGCGCCTTCTTTATCTCCGCCAGCCGCCTGTGCCGTTCGAAAACAACCTCTTCAAAATCATTGGCGGCGCGCCCGGAGACACTGGAATCCCACGTGTGCAACTGGAAACTAACCATTTTATTTTGTTGGGATTCGCTTGTCAAACGAGAGCTCAGCGCGGCATACGCCTCGCGGGTGCCGCTATGGATGCCGGGGGCCGCCAGTACGGCCTCGGTAGGCGGTAAATCCGGCAGCGGAAACAGCTCCGTGCCCCGCCCGATACCCACCGCCCGGCCGCCCAGCAGGAAAAACGGAACGTCGCTGCCCAACTCCTCCGCCAGGCAGGCCAGCCGCTCCGGGGCAATGCGCCGGCCGGCCAGCGCCGGAAGCGCCAGCAGTACCGCCGCCGCATCCGAAGAGCCGCCGCCCAGGCCCGCGCCCATGGGTATCCGCTTGATGAGGCGCATCTCCACGCGCCCGGTGGCGCCCAGCGCCGATAGAATAGCTCCGGCGGCGCGGGTCACCAGGTTATCGGGAATCCCCGCGTCGTCCAGCAGTTTCACCGATGTGGTTCGGGAAGGCGTGAAGCCGATCTCCAACGTGTCCGCGAGCGAGACGGTCTGGAATATCGTGCGCAGTTCGTGGAAGCCGTCGGGGCGCTTCCCGAGGACGCGCAAATCGAGATTGATCTTGGCCAGCGCGCGTACCCGCGCCCGCCGTTCGGCGCTCATTTGTCGTACTGCAGCAGCGAGAATACTTCCTGGCCCGGCAGCCGCTGGCGCCCGTTCAGGAACGTCAATTCCACTACGAATCCGAGGCCGGCGACCTTGCCGCCCACATTCTCCACCATCCGGCATGCCGCGGCGGCGGTTCCGCCCGTGGCCAGCAGATCGTCCACGATCAGCACCCGCGCACCCGGCTGAATCGCGTCGCGGTGCATCTCCAGGGTGTCTTTTCCGTACTCGAGGTCGTAGCTCACGCTCACGCACTCGGCCGGCAGTTTCTTCGGTTTGCGCACAGGCACGAACCCCGCGCCCAGGGCGTACGCCAGCGCGGGCGCGAAAATGAAGCCGCGCGCTTCGATGCCCAGCACGATATCCACGCTCGCATCGGCATACTGGCTCTTCAGCCCGTCGATGACGCCGCGAAATCCGCCCTTGTCTTTCAGCAGGGTCGTGATGTCGTAGAAAAGAATGCCGGGCTTGGGCCAGTCGGGCACTTCCCGGATCAGGGTTTTGAGATCTTGCATAATCGTGGCGAAACGCGGAACGTCTACTCCGATTTCACGCGTCCGCCCTCCAGTGTAAACCACGTGCGGCTGCGGACCGAGGCGCAGGCGCGCGGCTTTAGGGCTCGATCGTGAAACCGTAGCGCGTCCGCAGATCCGCGGGCGTTTCTTCCACGGCCCTTACGTCGGCCCCGGTTGGCCCCAGGTGCAGCTTGCGCGCGAGTTCCGAAAGCGTATCCCCGGAACCGACCGCGTAAACCTCCACGCTGCCGTCGTCCAGATTCCGCGCGTAGCCGGAAAGGCCGAGCTTCGACGCCGCGCGGAGCGCAAAGAAACGGTATCCAACGCCTTGGACCCTTCCGCGCACGATCCACCGTTTGGCAGTCTTCATTTCGAACTATCCAAGCCGCCAGGATAACATCCGAGGGCTGCCGGGCCGGGCGGGGCGTGCGTGAATCCGGCCGCCACGCGGCTTTGCGCCCGTTTCGGTTTCCGCGCGCAACCTTTCCGCCCGTACCGGGTTTAATTTACAAGCGTAACGGAGCAAAAGGCATTAAAATCCTTGAGAGGTCGTAACGGATGCTCGCTCGAATTCTGTTGGTATTATCCATTCCAACTCTGGCCGCGGCGGCAGACCCGGTTCAGTTCGGGGGCCCTGGCCATACCAGCCTGGGCGATTGGTCAACGGCAGTCACGGTCAGTCCGGCTGCCTGGCGCCCCGGAGAGACGTTGAAGGTTTCCGCCACGCTGACCATCTCCGACGACCATCTGAATGCGATAACTGCCGCGCTCAAGACCAAGCCCGACGGGCTCTGTATGCTCGTCACCGCCGAGCGGACGTTCGATAGCGACGGCTGGATCCGCCTGAGCAGCGATGAGAAAATGTCCACCCTGGTGACCCCGACCGGGCTGGCGATCGAGGGCGGCGTGCAGGGCGCCATCACCACTCGCTTTAACGCATACGATTCCAAGACGCCGGTGGATCTGTTCGTCACGCGCCCCGTCACCGCGGCGCCGCACAAGAACGGCGCGGCGCGGGCGCAGTTCGGCGTCAGCCAATTGCTCCCCTCCGATTTGCCGCCGGGAATCTACCGGGTCCGGCTGGATTTTGGATTCTACGTCAAGACCAAGTACTACAGCCTCAACGGGGAAGCGTTCGCCTACCGGCCGTTTTTCACGAATGGCGTTACCGAATCGCACATCTACTCTCCGCCGCTGCGATCGAGCGGCACGCACGTCTCGGGACGCGCCGTGGACGCCTCTACGATTCAACCGCGGCTGCCGTGGGTCATCCTGCGGGACTACAATTCCAACGGGTATCAGGGCGTGGTTGCCGACGAGGATAAGCGCCGCTTCGCTCTCTCGGACCGCTTTCTGGTTCCGGACGACGTGATCCTGCCGCGTTACGATTCCACAGGCAAGACGGCCCTTTCCTACACGCTTGAGCCGCGCTTCCCGACGGACGTGATCGAACTGCGCTCCAACATCCCGTGGAACTATGCCCGCGGCGAAATGACGGTGAAGATCGATAACCCCGACGGAACTTCCACAGACCTGGGGACTGCGCCGTTCGCGGGAGCCAAGGGACAATGGCCTACCACTGCCCGCGCCACCCTGACGGCATGGAAGCCTCCGGCCTACGGCTACTATACGGTCCATCTGGCCGGCTGGACCGAGGACATCTGGGGCAACCGTTATGAAGGCGGAGGAACGTATCACTTCTGGATCGCCAACAGGATGACTCTGGCCACGGCCACGTTTCAGGGCATGCCCTACGCGGTGGGCGGCAGGTACGGCCGCGACGTCGCCTTCAACCCGCCCGTGCCGGCGGACGTGCAGGTAACGGCCACGCTCTACGTGAACTCAGACCCGGCCAAAGCGCAGACGATCACGTACAGCGGAAAAGCATCGCCCGCCGGACTATTCACGGCGGCACAGGGCATGCAGCCGTTGACGTTCAGCGCGCCGGGCGAATACCGCGGCAAGGTTCTGGCCAAGTACACCGATTCGAAGGCCAACCTGTGGGTCTGCTCGATGACTCATGCCGGAGTGGTCTACGACCCAAACAGTTCCATCGTGGCGCGCGGAAAGAAGCTCCAGATCGGCTCCACTTACTTGGATCGCGGCAACACGCGCCTGGAAGGCTATACGGAAGCCGACGGGACGACGCACTTGCAGCACATCAACTTCCCGTTCAACTCGGGCGACGTGCTGCTGATTGCAAGCGAAGGGCAGGGGTCGAATAAGATCGAACCGATATTGACGTGGGATAACAAAGCCGCGCCGCTGGCCTATGACACGGGCATGCAGGCGATCGGGAAATCGAACATCAAGTTGAAGACCTCGAACGGCCTATCGCCGCACATGTTCCCCGAGTACATCACGGACTGGCAATATTTCTACGCCGGCGCTCCCCGGCCGGGCATGATGGGGCGCTTCCTGGTTGCCGATAGCGGCACGCGGGCGCCCTACTGGCCGGTGAGCATGATCAACTTCGGCGGGCAGATCAATGCTTCCTCGAACGGCGATATGCCGGGCGATATCTACCGGCTGATTGGCGGCGTGGTGTTGCGCAACCTGGGCAAAGACCCGCTCTATGCGGGCTATCTTTCGAGCGCGTTCCTGCTGCCCAAGGGCGCGAACGACAATCGCGTGATCGCCGCTGGAGCGGAGGATGTGGATGGACCCTACAACCTGAAGAGCCGCGTCTTTCTGGTCGGCACGAGGCCGGGAATGACGTATGAAACCGGGACGGTGTTCGGCCCCGCCGTCCAGATCGATCCGGTGTTGCCTGCGAACGTTCTTTTCCAGCTCGATTATCCCGACGGCCGGCACGTCTCCACGAGCGGAACCGGCGATGCCACGGGCTCCTGGGCCGGCGATAAATGGACTCTCGATATCCCGGGCCTCTACCGGTATCAGCTCAGCGGCACTTGGCAGGGGCACCCGGCGGTGATGCCCGGGCTGCCGCCCGCCGGCGGTTTTCTGTACGTGATCGAGAAGGATGTGCCGGCGGGTGTGCCCGCGCTGCAGTTCGATCTGCCCGTGACCTCGACGTTCAACCCCGCGCTGGGGCTTACCGTCAGCGGCTCCAGCACGGCCACGAAGGTAGCCTACGCGGTGATCATGCCCGGAGCCGTGCTCGACCAGGGCGAACTGACGGTGTATAACGGCAAATTCCAGTACTTCTTCAGCCCCAAGCTGATGAACGAGCGCACGCCCACTTACGACATCACCAATCGCGCAACCGCCGCCGCAGCTCTCTCCGCCGGCGTGGGCGACGTGGTCCACCTGACGTTCTTCTCGGAGGAACAGACCGCCGCGGGAAAGAAGTGGCACTCCTTTGCGCGCATCGTTCTGCGAGGGACGCAGGTGATCCTGACGAAGTAGGGGTGGACGGGGACCTTAGATCACCTTCTCCATTTTGAGCCGCCCAATCCGTTCGGGCGAATAGCCGAGTATGCCGTGGTACACGGCGTGGTTGTGCTCGCCTACGGCCGGGGGCGGCCGGTCGGGGCGTGGGCGCTCTCCGGTGAAACGAATGGGCAGCCCCATGCCGACCACATCGCCCACTGCGCCATACGTGGGATGCGGTAGCGGAACCGTTTCGCCGCGGCCTAAAACGCGCGGATCGCGAATCGCCTCCCGCGGCCCGCGGACTTCGGCCACTGGGATTTCCGCGGCTTCGAGCTTCGCGATCACCTCGGCGGTGGTTCGCGAATGGGTGAACTCCTTGACGCGGGAGTTCAGCTCGGCGGCGTGCTGCAGGCGCCGGTCGCGCACGGCGAACCGCGGGTCGTCTTCCAGGCCGGGTTGAACGACGCGCAGCAACGGGCGAGCGAAACGCTCATACGAGGCGCAGATCGCCACGTAACCATCGCGCGTGGGGTAGATGCCAAAAGGCGCCATGCGCGGAGCGGTGGGGCCGGTGCGTACGTCGATTCCGCAGCGCTCCAAAACGTCGAACGGTTCGGCCGCCACCATCATCGAGAGTGCGCCCAGCATGGAGATATCCACGCACCGTCCCACCCCCGTGGTTCGCGCCTGGTGCAGGGCGGCGAGCGCGCCTATGAGTCCGAACAGCGGGGTGGCCAGATCGGCCAGAGGCAGCCCGAAGCGGACCGGCGGATCGTCACGCTCACCGGAGACGTACATCAAGCCGCTGAGGGCTTGCACGATCGTATCCATCGCTTTCGCGTCGCCGCCCTCGCCTACGCTGCCGAAGCCGGTAAGAGAGCAGAACACGATTCGTGGATTCACTTCGCGGGCGAAATCGTATCCGAATCCCAGCCGGTCGAGCGTTCCGCGGCTGAAGTTCTCCACCACCATGTCGGCATGGCGGAGAAGGTCGGCCATGACTTCGCGCGCGGCGGGGTTCTTGATATCGAGCGTGACGCTGAGCTTGTTTCGCAGCCGGTTGAGCGCGGCGATCGAAATATCGTCGTCGTAGCGCCGGTCGAGCCCGATCCCGTTCCGCCCCAGGTAGGGCCCCACGTTGCGAAACGCGTCGCCCTTGGGGTTCTCCACCTTGATCACGGTGGCGCCCAAGCCAGCCAGGATCAACGTAGCCACCGGGCCGGCGAGAGCCGTGGTCATATCCAGGACCGTAACGCCTTCGAGAGGCGGCGCCGGTTCCGCCGAAACAGACAGTTTCGGATCTGGAGGTGTTTTATCCAAACATCAATTCTAAAGTAGTTCACGGCCGGCGGGCGTTTGCTCCGGAATCTGCGCGGCACGGAAGAAGTCCGTGGTCCGGCTCCCGGCCGATGACCGGGGCGCCCGTTTCGCCACGATGGCGCGCCCGCGGAGCGCCTTTCAACACCCAAGAGGACGCGATGGCTGCGCCTGGAACGCACACGGGCCATGGCGCGGTTTCCGATATTCTTCACGAGATTCCCATGTCACGGGATTTGCCGCTGCCGCATCCGCACCGCCTTGCCGGAGGCCCGCGGGTAAAGCATACTGGCATACATGAGGCGCCAGCGCCGCGTTCTCCTCATCACGGATTTCTACGAATACCGCGCCATCCGCGGCATTGAGAAATACGCGCAGGAACACGACTGGAACCTGAACACAGACGTCACTCAGGAGCGCACGATTCCATGGGGCTGGGAGGGGGACGGAATCCTCGCATGGCTTGCCACCAGCGACGAGATGGCGGACTTCGTCGTAAGCGCCAAGAAGCCTACCGTCGATTTCACGTTCCGCCGGCCGCAATTGAAGTTCCCGCGCGTGCTGATGGACAACGCCCGCATTGCGCAACTGGTGGCCGAGCATTTCCTCTCGCGCGGTTTCGCCAATTTCGCGTTCTACAGCGATTACGAGAACTGGAGCTTCGAGGAGCGGGGGAAGGCCTTCGTTGAGGCGCTGCGGAGCGCGGGCTGCGAAGGGACTTGGCTGAACTGGCGCCGCTCGCCTGCTTACCGCCCGGCCGGAAGGCTGGAAGGCGGGAATAGCCGGCGCAAGTGGCTGGCATCGGAACTGAAGAAGAGGCCCAAGCCGCTAGCCGTGTTCGCCGCGACGGATTGGCTGGCCGTGGACATCCTGGAGACCTGCGGCGAAGCCGGCATGAAAGTGCCCGACGAGGTGGCCATTGCCGGCACGCACAATACGCTGCTCGCGGTTGAGACCATGCGCACGCCCATCACGACGGTGGAGCCGAACCTCGAAGGCATGGGATACCGGGGCGCAGCGCTCCTCGATGACCTTATGAGCGGGAAGAAGGCGCCGCCCGAGCCGATTCGCTGGCCGCCCGCCGGTGTGATCGTTCGCAAGAGCAGCGACCTGTTCGCCGTGAATCATCCCGGAATAGCCAGGAGCCTGCGGTATCTTTGGGAGCACTATCACGAGCCGATCACGGTGGCGGATCTGGCGCACGTGGCCGGGATGTCGGTACGCGGGTATCACCAGGCCATGCAGGAATATGTAAACCGCTCCCCCGGAGCCGAGTTGCACCGCGTCAGACTGGAGAATGCCAAGCGGCTGCTCACGTCCTCTCCGGCAAGAACCGAGGACATCGCGGCGGCCTGCGGATACCGCAACGGGAACAGCTTCTGGGTGGCCTTTCGCGACGCCACCGGCGAATCGCCCACCAAGTACCGCCGCAAGTATACGCTGGCCCGCTAATTTTCTTCTCCCGTCCCGGCTCGACTGAGCGCATCATCGGCAATCTGGTCAGGGCGCTTTAAATCGAAGCCGGAACCGCAGCGCTTTTTTCAAGCTCTTATGCAGAATGTCAAATTGACTCTGTTTTGAGATAGCGCCTAAGATAAGAGTTATCTACTGTAAGATCTTAGACTTACGACCAGCCAGGCGCTCCCTCGTTGGGCCTGTGCCCGGAAGCCGGAGATCGCGGGGAGGTTCAGTTGAACACGGCATTATCCAACCAGCGGGCGGCCGAGCTTGCAGCCATCGCCCATCAGATTCGTTTCCACGTAATTGACATGGTGTACAAGGCGCAGTCGGGGCACATCAGCCCCGGCCTGGGCTCGGCGGACATAATGGCCTCGCTCTTCTTCGAGGTTCTGCGCATCGATCCTCAAAACCCCAAATGGGCAGACCGCGACCGGTTCGTGCTCTCCAAAGGCCACTCCTGCCCCGTCCTCTACACGTCCCTGGCGTTGCGGGGGTTCTTCCCGGTTGCGGAACTGGACACGCTCAGAAAGCTCGGGTCGCGGCTGCAGGGCCACCCCATAGCGGGATACCTTCCGGGCATCGAAGCCGCATCGGGGTCTCTGGGTATGGGCGCCTCGCAGGCCGTAGGCATGGCTCTCGAAGGCCGCATGCTGGGCGCCAAGTATGACATATGGGCGCTGCTCGGCGACGGCGAGACCAATGAAGGGCTGATCTGGGAGACCGCCATGGCGGCGGCGAAGTATAAGCTGGGGAACCTGGTGTTCATTGTGGACCGAAACGGCTTGCAGACCGACGGCGCTTGCGACACGGTGATGCCCACGGAGCCACTGGATAAGAAATTCGAGGCATTCAACTGGAAGGTCTTCAAGATCGATGGGCACAACATCCCGGAAATCGTCGCCACGATGCAGGCCGCCCGGGAATATCGGGAAGGGCCGGTATGCATCATCGCCAAGACCACCAAGGGCAAGGGAGTGCGGTTCATGGAAAACACTACGGAGTGGCACGCCAAGGCGCCGAATACGGAGCAGTATCAGCGCGCCCTTGTGGAATTGGAGGAGAGCGGGGTATGAGTCTCACAAAGGCAAAAGCGGCGACCCGGCGCGCGTTTGGCGAGCGCGTAGTGGAGCTTGGGAAGATTCACCCCGATTTCGTAGTTTTCGAGAGTGATCTGGGAAAATCCAGCCAATCGAATCTTTTCGGGGACGCGTTTCCCAACCGCTATTTCAATATGGGAATCGCCGAACTGAACACGATGGCGGCCGCGGCGGGTATGGCCGCCGGGGGCAGAACGGCGTTCGTAGCCAGCTATAGCGTCTTTCTGACGATGCGCGCGCTCGAAGCCGTGCGCTCATTCGTCTGCTATCCCAAGCTGAACGTGAAGCTCTACGCTTCGCACGGTGGATTGACCGCGGCCATCGACGGCGTCTCGCACCAGGGCACCGAAGACATCGCGTTCATGACCACGCTGCCGAACATGAAGGTGCTGGTTCCGGCGGATTCGGCCGCGGCCCGCGCGGCGTGCGATCTCGCATTGGAGACTCCGGGGCCGGTGTTCGTGCGCCTCATGCGCGACCCGCTCTACGAAATCTACGAGCCCGGCGAGAAATTTGTGATCGGCGGGTCTAAGGTCGTGCGCCCGGGCGCCGATATAACCATCGCAAGCTATGGCGACATCCTGTTTCAGTCCCTGATGGCGGCCGACGATTTGGCGAAGAAGGGCATTGAGGCAGAAGTGCTGGACCTGTATTCGCTGAAGCCGGTGGATACCGCGGCAGTGCTCGCCTCCGTGCGCAAGACCGGGGCTCTGTTGGTGGCGGAGAACCACCAGGCCCGCAACGGGTTGGGCTATGAACTGGCCGTCTGCTGTTTGAAGAACTGCCCGGTTCCGTTCGATAACCTCGGGCTGCAGGACACATTCGCCGAGAGTGGCGACTATGGGCTTATTATCGACAAGTACGGCTTTTCGGCCGCAAAGATCGCCGAGGCCGCCGAACGGCTGCTCCGGGAGCGCCGTACGGAAGAGATTCACAGTCCGGCTCTTGGTGGATGACCCGGGCCGCCCGCCTCGCGACGATAGCGGGCACTGTCGATAAAGGAGGCAGCATGTCTTTCGTTCAGCGCCACAGGGTTTCCGCGGCCGTTGCAGCCGGCGCGTTCGTTTTCTCGGCTTTGGCATTCGCGCAAGCGCCAGCGTCCCCGGCCGGAAGGGGCGGAGCGCCTCAAGGCGGCCAGCAGCGGCCCGCCAGAAAACAGCTTTTGGTTTGGTGCGACAACAACGGCGGTGGCGGTTATCACGATTCGATGAACCGCGCCATGGCGGTGATACAGCAGATGGGCGTGGATACCGGGCTTTACGACGCTCATCTGCGCACTGATTCGCATCTGATTACCAAGCAGCCGATCGTCGTCCGCGCCGATGGCCGGGACTGGACCAACACCAGGAATCTGGACTATTTCGACGCGATCTTCTTCTGCGGCATGAGAGAGATCCCGATCACGCTGCAACAGGCCGCCGATCTGCTTTCCTTCGTCAAGGAGGACGGCAAAGGTTTCGTGGCGGCTCACGCGGCCAATAATGCCTTCATGTCGTACCCCCCGTATGCCGATATGATTGGCGCGGGCGCGGACAACTATCCTTGGGGGACCACGACCGAGGTGACGATCATCAACGAAGATCCGAGTTTTCCCGCGACGAAGCACTTTCCCGCCACGTTTAAGGTCAAGGACGAGATGTATCAGCTCAATGCCCCATACGCGCGCGACAAGGTTCGCGTGGTGCTGCGGCTCGACACGAGTTCGGTGGATATGACGAACCCGAACGTTCACCGGAAAGACGGCGATTTCCCGCAGGCCTGGGCGAAGACCTACGGCAAGGGGCGCGTTTTCGTATGCGCTTTTGGGCAAACCACCGAATCCTGGGACGATCCCGGAATGAAGACCATGTGGCTTGAATCGATCAAGTGGGCGCTAAAACTGACCGACGCGGATGTCACCCCGAGGCCCATGCCCGCGGCCGGGGCGCCCAAATAGCCAAACGATGCCGCCCGATCCAATTTTCGATTTTCTCGTTAGGCCCGCCGGTATACCCGCGGGGCAGCCCGGCGTGTTGCTTACGGTAACGCCCGAGGAAGCCGGGTGGAGCACGTTGGGGTTCACCGTCCGGCGCCTGGCGCCGGGTGATGTCCTCAAGAGCGAGACGGCCGATCACGAGACGGCCATCGTCGTACTCGGCGGTAAGATGAGCATCGACTGGGGCGAAGGAGCGCGTTCCATCGGCGGCCGGGAGAACGTATTTTCCGGCTACCCCTACGCCGTCTACCTTCCGTGCGGAACGGGCTATGAAGTGCGAGCCGAGAGCCTGGCGGAGTTTGCCGAGAGCCGCGTCAAAGCCCAGGGGCAATTCAAGCCGCGCATTATGACTCCCGACGACATGGGAGACGAGACGCGCGGCACGGGCGATATGACCCGCCAGATCATCCGGATCATTCGCCCCGAACACGAGGCGGATAAGCTCATGATGAACGAGGTCTACACGCCGGATGGGAACTGGTCCAGCTATCCGCCGCACAAGCATGACACCCTGAATCTGCCCCGGGAAAACGACCTGGACGAGATGTACTACTTCCGCGTAGATCCCCCGGATGGCTTCGCGTTCCTGCGGGTGTACGACACCGCCGGCAAGCGGGATGCTACCGTAAAGATAGGGGACGGGGATCTGGCCCTGCTGCGCGATGGCTACCACATGGTCGCCGCCGCTCCGGGCTACCGCTGCTACTACCTCGCCGTACTCGCCGGGGAAACGCGTTCGCTGGCGGCGAGCAGCGACCCGCGATTCCGCGGCATGCGTGGTGGCGAACCCGCGCCCGACCCCCGCGCGCCCGTGGTCAGACGCTCGTAGTTGGAATCAGTTTCCTCGCAGTTGGGATCAATATTCTTATGAGAACACCGGTAATGGCGGGCAATTGGAAGATGAACAAGACATCGTCCGAAACCAGCGAGTACTTCGCCGAATTCCGCCCTTTGGTCGCGGACACTGAAGATCGCGAAATCGTTATCTGCCCTCCGTTCACGGCTCTGGACGCCGCGGTCAAAGGCGCCCTTGGCACGCGAATCGCTATCGGAGCGCAGAACGTGGCCCGGGCCAAAGCGGGCGCTTACACCAGCGAGGTATCAGGTTCCATGCTCCGCGCGACAGGCGCGACTTACACCCTGGTGGGTCACAGCGAGTGCCGTAAGCATTTCGGCGAAACGGACGAGGTGGTTCTGCCCCGGACCATAGCGGCGCTGGAATCCGACCTGACGCCGATCATATGCGTCGGGGAGAGCCCCGAAGACCGGGCATCCGGCCAAACCGAAATGGTGCTCACCCGCCAATTCGCCAAGGGCATCGGTCCCCTCACTCCCGCCCAATTCGGACGCGTCGTGATCGCGTATGAGCCCGTCTGGGCCATCGGCACCGGCAAGACCGCGACGCCCGAGGTGATCACCGAGGCCCATCGAATCATCCGGCGAGAGGCGCGCTCCCGTTTTGGGGACGAAGCCGCCGAGGCCCTGCGCATCCTCTACGGAGGCAGCGTGAATCCGGGGAACGCGAAGACGCTGATGGCGCAACCCGAAATCGACGGCCTGCTGGTGGGCAACGCGAGCCTCGATCCGCAATCGTTCGCCGCCATCGTGAAAGCCTAAATCCGAACCGGCGGAGGGCCGCTCGCCAGCCGTCCGGCCGGGGCGCCGGCCCGCAATGCAAAGGCCCGGAACGTGCTACAGTTAAAGGGCCTTTTGATGGTCCTGCCGGAACGTGGCCGATGTTCGGATCCGCTTATTCTAGCCCGCCCGATTGAAAGACAGAAAGCAGTTGAGATGACGAATATTTTTGTGGGCAATCTGGATTTTGGCGCAACCGAAAGCTCGATCCGCTCGATGTTTGAACGCTATGGAGCCATTGAACGGGTCAACCTCGTAACCGACCGCGACACCGGCCGTTCCAGGGGCTTTGCATTTGTGGAAATGACGAACTCGGACGAGGCCGCCAAGGCCATCGCCGAATTGAACGGCGTGGCCCTCGACGGCCGCCCGATGAACGTTAACGAAGCCCGTCCGAAGCCGCAAGGCGGCGGCGGTGGCGGCTTCTCCCGTGGGCCGAGAGCCGGCGGCGGTGGTGGCGGCGGCGGTTTCCGCAAGAGAAGCGACAGCCGCTGGTAAGTCAGTCGCGTTGGCGCGGCCGCCAGCCGAAAGGCGCGGCCGCGTGAACGAGCCCGTCACGTGTATACGGCTTCCGGGAGGGGGCCAGTTATGGACGTTCGGTATCTGGGGTTCGATCAACGGGCCAGCGCGCGCGCATACCGTTTTGATGTCATAGAGAAGGGCGAACCGACCCGCAGCTTTATCGTTACGGCCGAGATGGCGCTTTTCCGGACCCACTCAGTGGCGATACAGGAGGGCCCCGTGCTCTGCGCTAATAAGCTCCTGGCCGACCTGGAAAGAGTTCCGAGCGACGCGGAGAAACCTCCAGTCGCGGCGCACGAACTTACCGGGGACGACCTTCGCGCCTATTCGGCCGCGCGCATACAAGAAGATCTGCGGCGGGCCGAGATGCGGCGAAACGGAAGCAGGAGGGCGGCGGCGGCAGCCCGCTCGAATAATTCGTCGCCGTGGGGCAGAGGCCCCGTCCAGTAAGCGCCCCTCAAACGCGCGGACCCTCACCGCGCTTTGGTTGGAACCCGGCCCGCGTCCACGGGCGAATTGCTTCAAGGTGACCCGGAGACGAGCCGCCCTCGCCGTATCCTCATCCCGCCTTGCTATGCAATCTAGTGGTTCATCAACCGCAAGAGAGTAGTCACGCCTGAAGGCTTCGCGCGATTCGTCAGGGCAAAAAACGCCCGGAGGCGGTTTGCAGCGCCTCCGGGCACGCCAATATTTGCTTTGCTTCTATTCTTTGACCATCGGTTTGTTGTTCGTTTCCGTGGTCATACTGAGGAGGAAAATCGTGAGCATAGACCAGCCGATCAGCATCATGAATGCGGTCTGAAATTCGGCCAGGCCGTAAACCTTGGTTCCGTCCGCCGCCAGTTTACCGGCCCACTGCGAAGCCAACACCCTGCCCACGGCTGGCTGCAGGATGTTCGGGCCGATCATGTTGCCCATGGTGACAACGCCGGCGATGGTTCCCAAATAACGCGGGGAAACGGATTCTCTGCCAAGCGCGAAGCCGATGATTACGCAGCCGGTGGCGAAGCTCGCAATAGCGGCTACGGGGATGAACACGGGCAGCGGCACGCCGCCGTAGTAGCACGTGATCCAGCCCGTGCATGCCACGCAAACGCCGCCGATGTAGAACGGCTTACGCCGCCCGAGCCTCTGCGATGCCTGGCCAAACAGCGGACTTGCCGCCGCCCAGCACATGGTCATCAGCGAGCAGATCAACGCGCCTTCCTTGATGCTCAGGCCGTAGCGGGCAGCCAGATAGGGAGTTCCCCAAGCGCCGGTGAAAGTCAGCATCGGCCCCACAATTCCGCCCTGAGCGAGGAAAATGAGCCATGAGTTCTTGTAGTGGAACACGCCCTTGAAGCCCACCCAGCCGGCCTTAAGCCCTTCGATCGGACTGCGTTTGGGCTGTTTCGAAACGTCGGGGCCATAGCTCAGATAGCCCATTTCGGTGGGATCGTTCTTCACGAAGATGATGCACAGGATGGCAATTCCCAGAATCACCCCGCCTGAAGCGAGCGCCACCGGACGCCAGCTATAGCTCTCAATCGCGTAACGCAAGGGAGCCTGTCCGAGGACCGAACCGAGGTTTCCCCAGAGAAGCGCCAGCCCGGTCAGCATGGCAAACCGTTTCGGGGAAAACCAGTGTCCCAGCAGTTTCATGCAAACCAGCCATGCCGTGGCATTCGCCGCGCCAATCAGCGCGCGGCCGAAACAGGCCATGCCGAAGGTGGACGCCGTTCCAAAGACGAAACTGCCCACCGCCGAGAGCAGGGCGCCGACGATCAGGATCTTCTTTGGACCCCAGCAATCGATAAACACGCCGACCGGGATTTGCAGAATCACATAAATCGTGAGATACCACATCAGAATCGTGCCGAATCCGCCGGCATCGACTCCGAAATCCTTCATCAATTCGGCGCGCATCATCGCCGGGGCGACAAGCTGATAGAAGACCGTGAGGTAAAAGAGCGCTGGGAGAAACCACATCGCCAAGGCGAGTTTCGTGCTGGGATAGGTCTTGCCGGACATAGAATCGGCCCCTGCAGGCGCCGGGGCGCCGCTATTGCTCATTTTGAGGTTCCTTTCTACTAAGTGGTTCCATTATCAACCAGATGAGACGTACCGACTTCGTCAACGCGAAGGCCGGCCCGAACGCCTCCCCCTGTACGTTCCGCAATAGTGCGGCTGGAGGCGAACTCTACCGGCTGAACGGCCGCACCCATGGTTAGAGTCCCGAAGGTATGATATTAGCCCGAATTCCGGCCGATGTTCCCCCTGATACCGTTGTGAACGGTATCACGGCGCCGGGAGGGGTTCCGTATTCGACCAGGATTGAGAGGTTGTTGGAGAACGCAGGAGGGTGATGCCGGACTCCCGATGAACGCAGATCAACGCGGATAAGGCCTTTGTTTACAGCCTGTCCGAAGTTTCTCGGCGTTCACCGGGGGCCGGTGCATTTTGATCCTATGAGAGCGCTGCAGCGGGCTGCCGCCGGTAAACTGGCGAAGCAGCCAAATCTAGGAGGTGCTGCAGCGCTATGCGACAGTTTATCGGATGTGATCAGCACAAGGAATACTCGGTTTTCGTTGCCATGA
>CAIYHG010000100.1 GCA_903925975.1 uncultured Acidobacteriia bacterium
TCATGGCAACGAAAACCGAGTATTCCTTGTGCTGATCACATCCGATAAACTGTCGCATAGCGCTGCAGCACCTCCTAGATTTGGCTGCTTCGCCAGTTTACCGGCGGCAGCCCGCTGCAGCGCTCTCATAGGATCAAAATGATACCGAGTCGTTAGTATGTCCGGGGACTTGTGAAGATGCTGATTCGAAGCAGACTGGCGAGGTGGATGACGCGGTGCATGAAGCTGGTGGAACTGACGCGCGTGGGGACGGAACGAACCCGATTGCAGAGGCCGGGGGCTCGGGCGCCAGGGTGATTTCTACGGGGGCGGCGGGCGGAATGGCGGATGTGGACGGTTGGGCGGCGTCGCGCTGCAATTCTTTGAGGGCGCGGTGGAAGTTGCGCTCGGCGGAATCGATGCGGCGCTGGATGCGGCTGAAGGCTTGGCCGCCGTATGAGAGGGCTTTGCCGATGGGGAAGGGCGGGTTCGGGTCTACGACGGATTCCATCTGATAGTTCCAATATTGCGCTTCCGCTTTGCGGAGGCGGCGGAGGAGCCACTCGGAGGTGACGAGGGAATCGACGAGGGCACGGGCTTCGGGAGTGGCGGGACGGAAGCGCCCGTGGTAGCTGGCCGCCAGCTCGTCGAGCGTGCGGGGGTCTTCGCCGCGGATTACCTGTTCGAGGCCGTAGATGCCGGTTTTGAGGGCATTGAAACGGGCGACGGCTTTGCCTTCGGCAGTGCGCGGTCCGGTGGATTTTGCCGCGTTGCGGCGGTTTGATTCGATTTGTCGTAGAGTGGCCATGGCTTCTCGACCAAGAGGGTAGCAGGGGAGCGGGCGGGGAATAAGTGGCTGAGGGACGTAAGTTATTGGAATGGGGCAGGTTGCGGGGCGGGAATGCGCGGTGACTGGGATATGGCCGCGGGAGGCTTAACGCACCGGCCGATAGGAAGAAGCGCCGGCGTGAATGTCAGCGCGGCGTCGCGGTAGTTGTGGAGCTTGCGGGCGCACGCACCGCTCCCTCGTCGGTCGCCTCGCGGGCCATGTCGCGCATGAACATGAGGATTCCCAGCAGCAGCACGGCCAGCACCGCCGCCGTGGCGCCGCCATAAACCCACAAGTCGCGTGTGGAATCCGGCTCGTCCGTTTGCGAAATGCGCAGTTCGCGGCGCACGGTGGGCAAGAGACTCTGCTGGAGCCAGCGGGCGTCCACGGAGAAGCCGAATATCAGGTCGCCGCTTTGGCCGCCGCGATAGTACAACTTGTTATTCGGGAGCGCGTAGGAATATATCTCGCCCTCGCGCAGCGGGGCGGCGGGCCGAAAATGCTCGCCCAACTCCCGCGCCACCTCGAAGCGGTTCCCCGGCGGCGGCTCGCGATTCAGGCGCCCCAGATAGTAGTCGAACTGCTCGGCGGAGAGGTCCCACCGGTCCTGTATGAGATCCTCATATAGCCCGTCCAGTTGATTCAATTCCAGGCGGGCGGTGAGAGCGCGTAGGGCCGGTGCAAAGGGTCGTACAGATCGGCGTACCCGTTCTCCAAGGTCCGCCACGCCGCGGCCGCTGCCTGACGGTCTTGAAGTCTCTCCTGGCAGCGCGCCACGCGGCTGAGCGCGAGCGCTTTGACGGGCTTGGACCCGGATGCGTCGTACACTGCCTGGTAAGCCGCAAGGGCCTCGCGGATCTTTCCCTCCCGGATTTCCAACTTCTCCGCGTCGTGGAAGGACTGCGGCTCGCCGTCCGGTTCCTGCGGGAGTGGCGTGAGGAGGCGCGGATAGACCACCGCGCCGTTATCGATCACGAAATACTGCCGCACGATGGGAAGCCGCAACCGGAATGGCGGGGAGGGCGGTTGATCGAGGCGCTGGCGCGCGAGTTCTACCGAGCGCTGTTCGATTTCAGCCGCGACCTTCTCGTTCGCCAGCACCCGGTTCGATTCCGCCAGAGTGCGTATCGCCTTGTGCTGCCGCTGGACCGATTGGAGCCCCAGGTACAGGAGGACCAGAGCGGGCGCGGCGATAGCGAACAAGTAAACGAAAATCCCGCGCGTCAGGGGTTATGGCCGTTGCTCGGCGGCGATGACGGCTTGCCCCAATGCGATGCAGCCGTCGTTGGGCGGGATTTTGGCGTGCAGGCGGACGTCGAAACCGGCCGAGCGCAGCGCCGCGGCGGTTTCGCCCAAGAGGCGCATGTTCTGGAACGTGCCTCCGCTCAGGCAGACGGGGAGCGCGCCGGCTTCCGCGCGAATGCGGCGGCAGGTTTCCACAATCGCATTCGCCACGGTGGAGTGGAACCGCGCCGAGATATCGCCGCGAGACGCGCCCGCTGCGAGATCGCGCACGATGCGCTCGATGGTGGGACGGAAATCGATCTCCCACGGGCCGGAACCAGAGAAATCGAAGGGGTAACTGCCGGCGTAGCCCTCGCTTGCAATCATTTCGAGCTCTATGGCGGCCTGGCCTTCGAAATTCACTTCCTGCCGCAGGCCGATGATCGCCGCCACGGCGTCGAAGAGGCGTCCGCAGGAGGAGGTGTCCGCGGTATTCACGCGGCGTTCGATCATGCGGCGCACCACGCGCACGCGCTCTTCGGGGATGCCTTCGAGCGGAGCGGCGGGGCCGAGGGCGTCCATCAGATAAGCGAGCGCGGGGCGCCAAGGTTCGCGGATGGCGGCGTCGCCGCCGGCCAGGGGCACGTAACGGAAATGCGCCCGGCGTTCGAAGCCGCCGTAGCCCGCTACGAGGAACTCGCCGCCCCAGATGGCGCCGTCGGTTCCGTAGCCGGTGCCGTCGAAGGCCACGCCGATCACCTGTCCGGTGAGGCCGTTTTCGGCCATGCAGGCGGCGATGTGCGCGTGGTGATGCTGCACGCCGATCCTGGGCAGGTCCGGAACGCCGAGGGCGTAGCGCGTGCTGAGATAGCCGGGGTGCAGGTCATGCGCGATGGCGCGCGGCGCAACTCGGAAGAGCTTCTTCAGGTTTCCCAGCGTTTCTTCGAAGAACACCAGCGTTTCGTAGTTCTCAAGATCGCCGATGTGCTGGCTGAGAATGGCGTGAGAGCCTTTGGTAAGGCAGAACGCGTTCTTGAGTTCGCCGCCGCAGGCCAGCAGTTCGGGCAGCGCGCGGCCGAGATCAAGCGTCTGCGGAGCGTAGCCGCGCGAACGGCGCATGACGCGCTCGGTTCCCTCGAAGACGCGCACCACGGAATCGTCCACGCGCATGTAGATATCGCGGTTGTGGGCGAGAAAGAAATCGGCTACTCCGGCCAGGCGCTCTTCGGCTTCGCGGTTTGAGACGACGATGGGCTCTTCGCTGAGGTTGCCGCTGGTCATCACCAGCAGCGAGTAGGGGGCGTCCTCAAACAACAGGTGATGCAGCGGCGTGCAGGGGAGCATCACGCCGACGGTAAGGTTTCCCGGGGCGATGGGCTCGGGGAGGCAACCGTTCGACGGGAGTATCACTATGGGGCGCCGCGGACTGAGGAGCGAGGCGCGCGCGGCCTCGGATACGCGGCAGACGGCTTCGACGGCGGCCAGGTCGCGGGCCATTAGTGCGAAGGGCTTGTCGCTGCGGCGTTTGCGCGAGCGCAGGCTGCGCACGGCGGCTTCGTTGCGCGCGTCGCAGGCGAGTTGGAAACCGCCGAGGCCTTTCACCGCTAAGATTTCGCCCGCTGCGAGGCGCCCGCGCGCTTCGGCAATGCTGCTCGAAAGCGCGGGACCACATTCGGGGCACGCGTTCGGTTGGGCGTGGAAGCGGCGGTTGCGCGGGTCTTCGTACTCGGCGCGGCAGGCGGCGCACATCTCGAAGACGGCCATGGTGGTGTTGGGCCGGTCGTAGGGGATGTCGCGGATGATGGTGTAGCGCGGGCCGCAGTTGGTGCAGTTGGTGAACGGGTAGCCGAAGCGGCGATTGGCGGGATCGGTGAAATCGCGGAAGCAATCCTCGCAGGTCCCGACGTCGGGAGAAACGAGCGCGAACTCGCCGGTTTGCGATTCGCTCGCGCGAATGACGAACTGCCGGTCGCCGACCGCTTCGATCTCGGAACATTCGTTCTCCTGAATCCAGGCGAGCGGAGGCGGGTGGTTCGAGACTGCGGCGATGAAACGCTCCACCGCGGCCGGGTCGCCCTCGGCTTCCGCCACCAAACCGGCCGAGTTGTTCAGGACGAAGCCGCCGAGATTCAATTCGAGGGCGAGGTTGTGGACGAAGGGCCGGAAGCCGACGCCTTGAACGATACCGCGCAGCCGAATCCGAACGCGCCGCCGGCGCTGGGTGGAAGCAATGGTCACCGAATAATCAGTGTAGCGATTGAAGCGCGGGCGGTGGGCGAGTTTGCGACACGCGCGGCTTTTCAACCCAGGGCGGGCCGGGAGGCCCACCCCACTGGCTAATCGATCAGGCGCTGGAGGATGCCGCCGTAGGCGTCCACGCGGCGGTCACGCAGGAAGGGCCAGTTGCGGCGGGTTTCCTCGATGCGGCGCGGGTCGCACTCGACGATGAGGGTTTCTTCGCGGTCGTGAGAGGCCTCGGCTACGATCTGGCCGAATGGATCGGCCACGAACGAGCCGCCCCAGAATTCGAGGCCGCTTTCGGGCGGGCCTTCATAGCCTATTCGATTGACCGCAGCGACATAGACGCCGTTGGCGATGGCGTGGGAGCGCTGGATGGTGCGCCACGCGTCGAATTGCGCGGCGCCGGCCTCCGCCTTTTCCGAGGGGTGCCAGCCAATGGCAGTGGGATAGAAAAGCGTCTGTGCGCCGCCGAGCGAGGCGACGCGCGCGGCTTCGGGATACCACTGGTCCCAGCAGATGAGCGGGGCGATGCGCGCGTGCGGCGTATCGAAGCAGCGGAAACCAAGGTCCCCCGGCGTGAAGTAGAACTTCTCGTAATAGAGCGGGTCGTCGGGGATGTGCATCTTACGATAGGTTCCGAGCAACGCGCCATCGGGGCCGATGACAACGGCGGTGTTGTGATAGACGCCCGCCGCGCGGCGCTCGAAAACGGAGGCGATCAGGGTGATGCCAAGTTCGGCGGCGAGGCGCGAGAAGGTTTCGGTGGTGGGGCCGGGCACTGGTTCGGCCAGGTCGAACAGGGCCGCGTCTTCTTCACGGCAGAAATATTGCGACCGGAACAGCTCCGGCAGACAAACGATCTGGGCGCCTTTGCCCGCGGCTTCCCGGATGCGCCATTCGGCTTTGGCCACGTTCTCGTTCGGATCGACCGAGCAGGCCATCTGAACCAACCCGATTCGGAATTTCGCGTTCGTCACATGACCATTGTACGGAGGTTTGGCGCTGCTATCATTACGTTTCGTGGCGACTTACAACGGGCTGGTACTCTTCGACATCGACGGCACGCTGGTGCGGCGCGCCGGACCGCATCACCGCCAGGCGCTGGTCTACGGCATACGGCGCGCGACGGGCGTGGAGACCACCACCGACGGAATCCCGCTGCACGGGATGCTGGACCCGGTGATTCTGGCGGCGATGATGCGCAACGCGGGCATGGGGCGCGCGCTGGTTCGCGAGGCGCTGCCGGCGGTGATTCGCGCCGCCGAGAATCATTACTTGCGCACCTGCCCGGCGCTGCACGAGAAGCATTGCCCTGGGGTGGAACCGCTATTGGAGCGTTTGGCCGCGCGCGGCGTCCTGCTGGGCCTGGTGACGGGCAACCTGACGCGCATCGGATGGCGCAAATTGGAGCGCGCGGGTTTGGGCCGGCACTTCCGCTTCGGCGCATTCGGCGAGATGGCGCCCACACGCACGGGGCTGGCGAAGATCGCCCTGCGGGAAGCCCGAGCCAAGGGATGGATTGCGCGCGGCGCTCCGGTGGCGCTGGTGGGCGATGCTCCTGCGGACGTGATTGCCGCGCGAGGGAACGGGATTCGCTCGATTGCCGTGAAGACCGGCATTACGCCCGCGGGGGAACTTGAGGCGGAGAACCCCGATTACCTGATTCCCAACCTGCGGTATCTGCGGTTGTACATGATTGGGGCTTCGCGCCCGGCCGGGAAATCCTAATAGGACGAACGCCTGCCCTCTGGCGAGGTTTCGGGTTGTGATATGCTTCCAGACAATTCACTTCCACGGAGGGTATCTGCAATGAAGCACGTGTTTCTGGGTCTCGTCTTTTCCGCGCTGGCCGCTTTGCCCGTTCTGGCTGCGCTCAAAGTGGCCGATCAGGCGCCCGATTTTTCGGCCAAGGCTTCGTTAGCCGGAAAAGAGTTCAGCTTTTCACTTCCGGATGCGCTGAAGAAAGGCCCGGTCGTGGTCTATTTCTATCCTTCCGCCTATACCAGGGGCTGCGATCTGGAAGCCCACACCTTCGCGCAGGAGAAAGAGAAATTCGATGCGGCGGGCGCCACTATCATTGGCGTATCGGCCGATAGCATCGCGCGTCTGAACGTGTTCTCGGCGGACCCGGAATTCTGCGCCGGAAAGTTCCCGGTGGCTTCCGATGCCGACAAGAAGATTGCTGCCTCTTACAATCTGGCAGCGTCCGCCGTCAAAGCCGGCGCGAAGGATGTGCGCGGAGCCGACATCGATCATGACTTTATCGAGCGCGTGACCTTCGTCATCGGCAAAGACCACAAGATCGTCGCCGCGTTTTCATCCGCGGACGACAAGCTTTCGCCTGATCAACACGTCCAAAAGGCATTGGAGATCGTGCAGCAGCTAGCCTCCAAATAGGGCGGCCGCGCACCTCCCCAGGCCGGCCAGGTGATTTGTGGGACGGCCCACGTAATTGTATCCGGGTAATATTGACTTAATGGATATTACCCGGATACAATTAGCCGATGGCTGACGAAACGACCTACACCGCCTTTCTGGACGCGTCTCTTGTCGCGTCGGGGCCTCTCGAACAGGTGCTACCGCCGCTGAAGCAGCGGTTTGATGCCGACTCGGGCGCGCCGTTCCTGATTTTCGATGACACGACCGGGCAGCAAGTGGATTTCGATCTGCGAGGCTCCCAGGCCGATGTGCTGGCCCGCGCGCTGCCGGCCAAAGCGCCCGCCGGTCCCGGCCGGCCGAGATTGGGCGTGGTGGCCCGCGAAATCTCGCTGCTGCCCCGTCACTGGGAGTGGTTGGAGCAGCAGCCCAACGGGGCGTCCGCGGCGATTCGCAGGCTTGTGGACGAGGCCCGGAAGAACGAACCGGAAGAGCAACGCGCGCGTGCGCGCATCGGCGCGTTGGGCCACATTCTGACGGCCGTGGCGGGGGACCTGCCGGGCTACGAAGAGGCCAGCCGTGCGCTGTATGCGCGTGACGGACAACGCTTCCGGGAGTTAACTGACGGGTGGCCGGAGGGTATCCGCTGCTACATAGAGCGGCGTCTTTCTCTCGGGCTTTTTTGAGGCAGATTTGGCAGCGCTGTTATGGCGGCGCCCCACTCACCGTGAGTTTCGGCACACTCGCGCCCCAAGTATGCGCATTCGCTTGCGGAACAAACGAGTTGTAGATGCTAGAGTCGTTTGTGATTGACGCGCGAGGCGCGCCGGCAAGGCGCCGCTCCCCTCGAACCCTCCGGGAAAGCTTCGGCGCGATGGGATGGCAAGATCCGGAATGAACCTTCCAGGCGAATCCGTGTACAAATATTCCGCCCGGCCGGGCTGGCGTGGTTACGTTGTGGCCGCCCTGCTGGTGATCGCGGCCGCGGCGGCGCGGTTGGGACTCCTCTCTTCGCTCGCGGGCCGGGCCCCCTACGTGACGATGTACCCGGCAGTGATTGTCGCGGCTTTGTACGGCGGTTTGCCTGCGGGCCTGGTGGCGACGGCGCTTTCCGCTGTGGCTGCGATGCTGTGGGTTGCGCCCGGGGTGGGGCTGCCGATTCGCGATGCCGCGGACTGGCTGGCGATGGGCGTATTTGTTTCGGGCGGAAGCCTCATCTCCTGGATTACGGACGCCATGTGGCGCGCCCGCCAGCGGGCCGATGACGCCGAGGCGCAGGCGCGGCTCGCCGTGGCCCGCAAGGAAGCTACCGAGGCGCTTCATAAAGAACGGGCGCTGCTCAGCGCCATCAGCGCCGTTACCGACGTGATGCTGGTCTACCTGGACCGTGATTTCAATTTTCTTACGGTAAACCCTGCTTACGCGGAATCTTGCCGGAAGCGCCCGGACGAACTGATTGGCCGGAACCATTTCGAACTGTATCCGCACGCGGAGAACGAGGCGATCTTTCGGCGCGTGCGGGATACGGGCAGCCCGGTTTTCTACAAGGATAAGCCCTTCGAGTTCCCGGACCAGCCCGAACGGGGCATCACATACTGGGATTGGAGCCTCAGGCCCGTTAGAGACGAAGCCGGCGGCGTTTCCGGGCTGGTGTTTTCCCTGCGCGAGACCACGCAGGCCAAGCTGGCGGCGGATGCCCTACAGAAGCACCGGGAGTGGTTGAGGGTGACGCTGAGCAGCATCGGAGATGGCGTGCTGGCCACCGGCGCGGATGGGCGAATCACGTTTCTGAACCATGTGGCGCAGAGCCTCGCCGGTTGGACGGAGGAGGAAGCGCTGCATCGGCCCGCCGCGGAGGTATTTAGACCCCTGAACGAAGAAACCCGCGCCGCGGAGAACGACGCCATTGGGTTTGCGCTGCGCTCCGGAACGGCGATCGCGCTGGCCAGCCACACCGCCCTGATCAGCCGCGACGGACGCGAAATTCCCGTCGAGGGTAGGGCCGCACCCATCTGCGGCGCCGACGGCAGCGTCGCGGGCGTGGTCGTTATTTTCCACGATGTTACCGAGAAGCGCAAGGCCGACGAGGCGCTCCGCGCCGGCGAGAAGGCAGTCCGGCACAAGTTGGAGACTATTCTGTCTCCCGCCGGCGACATCGGCGCCCTGGAACTCGGCGATATCATCGACGGCGCCTCGATACAGGCGATGATGGAGGATTTTTACGCCCTGACGAAGCTGCCCATGGCGATCGTCGACCTTAACGGCCAAGTGCTCGTGGGTGTTGGCTGGCAGAACATCTGTACGGACTTCCATCGCTGTAATGCCGAGACGCGAACCTACTGCATCGAGAGCGATACCCAGCTCTCGGCCGGGCCACCCGTAGGCGAGTTCAAGTTGTACCGGTGCAAGAACAATATGTGGGATGCCGCGACGCCGCTGGTAATAGGGGGCCGTCACGTCGGCAACATCTTCGTGGGCCAGTTCTTCTTCGAAGGAGAACGGATTGACCACGATCTCTTCCGCCAGCAGGCGCGGCGTTTCGGGTTTGACGAAGAAGCTTACCTGTCCGCGTTGGACAGTGTGCCCCGCATCGAGCGGAGGACTCTCGATTACGGATTCAAATTCCTGATTCAACTCGGCCACATGCTCTCGCTGCTGAGCTATAGCAATCTCCAACTGGCCCGGTCGGTGAAAGAGCGCGACGCGCTCATGGATTCGCTGAGGGGCAGCGAGCACCTCTACCGTACGATCGCGCGGAATATTCCGGGCGGGGCGGTCTACGTGGTGGGCCGCGACTTGCGGTTCCTGCTGGCGGAGGGGACCCTGCTGGCGAAGATCGGCCAGGAGAAGAAACTTCTGGAAGGCTGCGAGTTGAGCAAGGCCTTGGATGGGGAAATGTTCTCTACCGCTCAGCCCCGCTTTGTGCGCGCGCTCGGCGGCGAGTCGGCAAGCTATGAAACGGTGGTGCGCGAGTGGACGCTCTGGACGCACTACGTGCCGCTGCGGGACGAAACCGGCCAAGTGGTGGCTGCCATGGCGCTGGCGATGGATATCACCGAGCGGAAGCGCGTGGAGGACCAACTGCGCAACGCGCAAAAGCTGGAAAGCATCGGGCTGCTGGCCGGCGGCATCGCGCACGACTTCAACAACCTGCTGGTAGGCGTTGTAGGCAGCGCGAGCCTGGCGAAGGAGATGCTGCCCCCGGATAGCCCGGCAGGCGAGCTTCTCGATGGCGTCGTAAGAACCGGCGAGCAGGCCGCCCATCTCACGCGGCAGTTACTCGCCTACGCGGGCCAGGGCTCGTTCTGCGTCGAGCCGCTGAACCTGGCGGAGATTCTTCCGGAAATGGCTGCGCTCCTGCACGCGTCCATTTCGAAAAAGATCCGCGTGGTTATGGAAACGGCGGACGGTCTGCCTGCCGTCGAGGCGGACCGGAGCCAGATTCAGCAGATCTTCATGAACCTGGTGCTCAACGCGGCCGAAGCCATCGGGAATCAATCCGGCGCGATTACGGTCAGCACGGGGGTCCGGCTGGTTCGCCAGGAGCAGGCGCGAACGATTTTGGGCGCTTCGGATCTCGCGCCGGGCTGGTACGCATATCTGAATGTGAAGGACACCGGATGCGGGATGGACCGGGAGACGCAGCTGAAGATCTTCGATCCGTTCTTCAGTACGAAATTCACGGGCCGCGGGTTAGGGTTGGCCGCCGTGGCCGGCATCGTGAGAACGCATCGCGGCGCCATTCATGTGACCAGCGCGCCAGGGGAGGGGAGCTGTTTCGAAGTGTTGCTGCCTCTCGCCGCGGGACTCGAAAAACCGGGCGAGCCCGAGAAGCCGGCGGCGGAAGAGCGGGAACAGGGAACGGGAACGATTCTGGTTGTGGATGACGAGGAGCCCGTGCGCGCCGTTGCCAAGAATATCCTGGAACAATTCGGGTACAACGTGCTGATTGCGGAAAGCGGTCCCACGGCTGTGCGAATCTTCGCGCGTCACGCAAGGGAGATCCGGGCGGTCCTGCTGGACCTCAGCATGCCGGAACAAGGCGGCGAGGAAACTCTGCCGGAGTTGCTCCGTATCCGCGCCGACGCCCGTGTCGTTATTTCGAGCGGGTACGCCGAAGCGCAGACCATGCCTCTGTTCCAGGGGCAATCCGTGGCCGGGTTTATTCAGAAGCCTTACACCGCCCGGGAGTTGGTGAAGAAGATCGGCGAAGCGGTTGCGTCCCGCGGCGCTTCCGCGGCTTCGAGCGTTTAGGGGAACGCGCGTGAGCGTCGCCATACGCCGGGGGCGGGCACGAATTCGATCCGGGATTTCGGCGAAGCCGGCCGTCTTAGACGTTTCCTTGCATGAGCGTGCCGGTCCTTTGCTCTGCCGTTTGATACGATAACAGTTCCCTCCTCTTATGCCGCTGCAATTCTATAACACGCTCACACAACAGACACAGGAGTTCGCTCCGGAGCGTGACAACACGGTCCGCATGTACACCTGCGGCCCCACGGTTTACGACTACGCGCATATCGGCAACTTTCGCACGTTCGCCTTCGTTGACATCCTGCGCAAGACGCTGCGGGCCAATGGGTTCCGCCTGGACCACGTCATGAATATCACCGACGTGGACGATAAGATCATCCGCAATGCCGCGGCCCAGGGAAAACCGATCGAGGAGTATACCGCCGTCTACACCAAGGCGTTTCTGGAGGATTGCGCGGCCCTGCGGCTGGAGCGGCCCGAACGCATCACGCCGGCGACGGAGCACATCGGCGATATGGTGGCGGCCATCGAGCGCCTGGAGAAGGAAAAGCACACCTACGCGAGCGACGGGTCCGTGTATTTCCGGATTTCAACTTTTCCGGGTTACGGAAAGCTATCGCACACCGACTTCAGCGGGAACTTGGCCGGCGCCCGGGTGGACGTGGACGAGTACGAGAAGGCCGACGCGCGCGACTTCGCCCTGTGGAAAGCACCCAAGGAAGGCGAGCGCGCCTGGGAGACCCCCCTCGGTCCGGGACGGCCCGGCTGGCACATTGAGTGCTCCGTAATGGCGCTGAAGTACCTGGGCGAAACCATCGACATTCACGCCGGCGGGGTGGACCTCATCTTCCCGCACCACGAGAACGAGATTGCGCAATCGGAGTCGCTCACGGGCAAGCCGTTTGCGCGCTTCTGGCTTCACGCCGAGTTTCTGATGGTGGAAGGCCAGAAGATGTCCAAGTCGCTCGGCAATTATTTCACGCTGCGCGACATCCTGGCGCGGGGATTCGAGCCGGAGGCGATCCGGTATCTGCTGATTTCGGCGCCATATCGCAAGTCTTTGAACTTCACGTTCGACGGGCTGAAATCCGCCGCGGCCGCCATCGAACGGCTGCGCAACTTCAAGCTACGGCTTGCAACCGATCGATTCCCCGACGGGCTAAGTGAGAAACTGGCCGCCCGCACGGCGGCCGCGGCCAAGGACTTCAGCGATAGTCTCAATGACGACCTGAATACGGCCGGCGCGCTGGGCGCGGTGTTCGAATACGTGCGCGACGCCAATAGCGCCATGGACGCGGGCGAGTTCACGGCGGGGAACGTCAAGGCGGGCCTCGATTTCCTGGCGCAGGTTGATGCCATTTTCGACGTGCTCCAGCCCACGCGCAAGGCCAGCTATATGGAAGATTCCGAAGTGGAATCGCTGGTGGCGGAACGCGCCGAGGCTAAGAAGGCCAGGGATTTCGCGCGCTCCGACCAGATTCGCGAACAGCTCCTCGCGCAGGGCGTAATTCTGGAGGACACCAAGGCCGGCGTGCGCTGGAAGAGGAAGTAAATTGGACCTGAATACCAAAGCAGTACATGCGGGAGATCGTAAGAAAGCCCCCGCGCAAATTCCCATCACCACGCCGATTCACACTGCCGCAAGCTACCGGTGCGACTCGGTGGATGAGCTTGACCGCATTTTCGCCCGGCAGGAGGAGGGGTACTGCTACGCGCGCTACGATAACCCCACCAACGCCGCGCTCGAAGCGCAGGTGACGGCGCTCGAAAATGGCCACGGAGCACTGGCCTGCGCCTCGGGGATGGCGGCGCTCGAAATCGCGATGCGGGCCGCGCTCGTGGACCGGCGCAGGTCGATCCTGGCTGCCGATGCGCTGTATGGCGCCACGATCGGCCTGCTCATGAACGTGCTCGAACCCTCGGGCGTGAGCGTGCGGTTCGCGGATGCATGCAGCCTGGAGGCGATGCGGGCGGCCGCGGCGGAAACGAAGCCGGGCTGCATTCTGGTGGAGAGCATTTCGAACCCGCTGCTGCGCGTCCCGGAACTCGACAAGCTCGCGGAATTGGCGCGCGAAATTGGCGCGGCTCTGATTGTGGATAACACGTTCGCCACGCCGCTGCTAGAGAGGCCGCTCGAACTAGGCGCGGCGTTTAGCGTCCATAGCCTCACGAAGTATCTGTCGGGCCACGGAGACGTTCTGGGCGGAATCGTGGTGAGCGGCCCGGAGCACTACGACTCGCTGCGGGCCCTCTCACGCGCGTACGGCCCGGTGCTCGGTCCGTTTGAGAGTTATCTCGCCATGCGCGGCATCAAGACGTTCCCGCTCAGGATGGAGCGGCAGTGCGCGAACGCCTGCCGCGTGGCCGCGCGCCTGGCGGAGCATCCCAAAGTGGAGCGCGTGTATTTCACCGGCGACCCGGCGCATCCCGATGCCGCCACGATCCGGCGCATGTTCCCGGCGGGTCTCTACGGCGCCATGGTGAGCTTCGAAGTCCGCGGCGCGGGGCGGCAAGAGATCTTCGATTTCATGAACAGGTTGAAGATGGTTGTGCCCGCGACGTCATTGGGAGACGTGCACTCGATGATGCTGTATCCGGTGATGAGTTCGCATAGGGAAATGTCGCCCAAAGCGCGCGAGCGAGTGGGAATTCGGGATAGCCTGGTGCGGCTCTCGGTGGGCATCGAGGCAGCCGAGGACATTATCGGCGACCTGGAGCAGGCGTTGGCGTAGCTTGAGGCCTTCGTTTGACGCGGAGACGCAGAGACGCGGAGATTGAACGCGGAGAACGCTGCGCTCAAAGTCAAAACCTGAGAGTGACCCACGGAGTGCAGTTGGCGCCCCGGAAGCGGAGGCCCCTCGCTTTGGGGCAGGCATCGGTCTGGCGGGAGGCTCTGTTCGATCTGACCAGAGCGCGCGCCGATTGCCCGGCCACCGCAGCAAGGCACACAAAAGGCGCTCCGCTTTTCGGACACGCGACCCGGCGAATGCGCGTATTCTCGGCTTTCTCCGCGTCAACGAAAGGCTAAAGGCGTTTACATCTGCTCCACCCCTCCATGCCTTGCCCGTTCACTTTTCTCTTGACTCTTTTGATATTTCGATAATAATGGAAATATGGAAAGAAAGAGCGGGCCGGATAGCGGCTGCGTCGCGCATTACGCCGACATGCTGGCTGCCATGGGAACGGAACCACGGCTGCGAATCGTGCGCCTGCTGCTGAGCGCGCATCCGGACGGACTGGTGGCGGGAGAGATTCAGGCCGAACTGGAAATCCTGCCCTCGACGCTCTCGCATCATCTTGAGAAATTGAGAAACGAAGACCTCGTCAAGGTCCAGCGGGAGAGTACGTTCCTGCGCTACAGCGCCAACGCGGAGGCGCTTCAGGAACTGCTCACGTTTTTATACGCGGAGTGCTGCACGCGGAACAAGGCTGTGAAGCCCGAGTCCATTGTGCGCGTTCCGAAATAGCGAAGACTGGCAATCACAGGAGCGATCTTATGGACGTCAAAGAAGTAGTAAGAGAAAAATACGGCGAGGCGGCGTTGCGCGTGGTGACGGGGCAGGGAGCCGCGTGCTGCGGTTCAGCGCCCTCCAGTTGCTGCTCCGGCGGCGACCCCATTACCTCGAATCTTTATAACGCTCTGCAGAAGAGCGAACTGCCGGAAACGGCCGTGCTGGCTTCGCTGGGGTGCGGCAATCCTACGGCGCTGGCTGAGTTGAAGCCGGGCGAGACGGTTCTCGACCTGGGCAGCGGCGGCGGCATCGACGTATTTCTTTCGGCGCGCAGGGTTTCTCCGGGCGGCAAAGCGTACGGCCTGGATATGACCGACGAAATGCTCGCGCTGGCTCGGGATAACCAGAAGAAAGCCGGCGTAGAGAACGTGGAGTTTCTCAAAGGCGAGATCGAGAACATTCCCCTGCCGGATAACTCCGTCGATGTGGTGATCTCAAATTGCGTAATCAATCTTTCCGCGGATAAAGACCGAGTGCTGCGCGAGGCCTTCCGCGTTTTGAAGCCGGGCGGGCGGTTCGCCGTCTCGGACGTTGTGACCCGCGGCGAGATTCCCGAAGATATCCGGCGCAACATGCTGCTGTGGGTAGGGTGCGTGGCCGGTGCGCTGGAGGAGACCGAGTATCTCGCGAAACTCCAGGCCGCCGGGTTTCAAAGGGCGGAGGTCGAGCCGACGCGCATCTACAGGACCGAAGACGCGCTCTCCTTCCTCGCGGACAAGGGCATCGACGCCGCCGCCATAGGCCCGCAGGTGGACGGGAAGTTCATGAGCGCGTTTATCCGCGCGGTGAAGCCGTAAACCTGGGCCGAAACAATTGCGCCGCGGCACGTAGTGGAATAAGCTGGTGAACCAGGTAGATTCCAATAGGGAGGGCAGCCATGCGGCGCATCGACAACCGGAACGTGGAAATGGCGCGGGAGGCGATTGCGGGGGGCCGCAGTCTCTCTCCCGCCGGATTGTTCGCTCTGGCGAATGATCTGCGCGAGCAGAACGACATCGGCTACGCACGGCGAATCTATGCCATCGCCGCGACCGCGTTGCCGCCCGGCCCGGAAGGGGCCTCGCAGCGGGATGCCGTCCAGATCCGGCTGGCCCAATGCACCTATGGCGACCCCGATCTGCCGGTGGATGAGCGGCTGAAGCAGGCGGAAGCCGTGCTGCTCGACCTGCTTTCCCGCGCGGCGTCGCTTACCCCATCGCAGCATCAGGAGATCTTGGGCGCGCTCGGGGCGGTGTACAAGCAGCGCTGGTCCGTATACGGGCATAACGAACATCTGGAAAAGGCCCTGCTGTTTTACCGTTCCGGCAGGCAACTGGGAATCCAGCCGGATCTCGGCTACTGCGCCATCAACGAAGCGCTGGCGCTCGATATCCTGGCCGGCGCGCGGCGCCACGCGGGAGACCCCGGCACCGAGGCCGCCGCCGCGCTTCGGAAACAGGGAGCGGCCATTCGTACGCAGATTGTGGAAGCGCTTTCGGCGGCTTCGGCCGATGCCTCGGAGTATCCCGAAGCCGGGTGGTGGCTCGACTGCACGCTGGGCGAAGCCCTCCTGGGGCTGCGGCGATTCGACGAGTCGCGGATTTGTTTCGAGCGCGCGGCCGCAAGATGCCCCGCCAAGTGGCGGCTTGAGCCGGCGGCGCGGCAGGTCGCCTTCATCGTACGGATGCAGGCGGCCGAAGACGGTATTCCACTCGAACGGCTGCACGACGCCCCGGGCTTTGCCGCGCTGCATGACCTTCTTGGAGGCAGCGCAAACGCGGCCGCAACCTTCTTCCTGGGCAAGGCCGGGCTGGCGCTCTCTGGCGGCGGCTTTCGTGCGTCGCTCTATCACATCGGCGTGCTGGCCCGCCTGGCGGAGCTGGACATGCTGCGGCACGTGGAAGTAATCTCGTGCGTTTCGGGCGGTTCGATCGTTGGCGCGTACTACTACCTGGAGGTGCGGCGGCTCTTGCAGAGCAAGCCCGACGAAGAAATCACGCGCGACGATTACGTCGAGGCCGTGCGCAACGTGGAATCGGGATTTGTGGCCGGCGTGCAGCGCAACCTGCGCATGCGCATGATGCTCGAACCGGGCAGCAACTGGAAGGCGTTGACGTCGCGCGACTCCACCACTACCGACCGACTGGCCGACCTCTACGAGCGCGAACTGTACGCGCGTATCCGCGACGAAAAGTTTGGCGCGAAGGAACGCTATATTCAGGATCTGCTAATCCAACCGGCGGGAATTCCCACCGGCGAACGGTTCAGTCCGCGGTATGACAACTGGCGCCGCGTCAACAAAGTTCCGATCCTGGTGCTGAACTCCACCACGTTGAACACCTGCCATAACTGGCAGTTCACCGCGACATTCATGGGCGAACCGCCGATGCGCGGCATCGATTCGAAGATCGACTCGAACGACCGTCTACGGCGCATGTACTACGAGGACGCGCCGGCCGGCATGCGCCGGATCCGCCTGGGCCGCGCGGTAGCCGCTTCGGCGTGCGTACCCGGCCTGTTCGATCCGCTGGCCTTCGACCGGCTGTATCAGGAGGATTATGCCGCCAAACTCGTGGACGGCGGCGTGTTCGATAACCAGGGCGCGTCGAGCCTGCGCGAGCAGGATTGCACGGTGCTGCTGGTGAGCGATGCCTCGGGCCAGACCGCCGTTGAGAAGCGGCCGGATACAGCCCGCATCTCGGTTTCGCTGCGGTCGAACGAAGTGCTGATGGCGCGCGGCCGGCAGGAGCAGTACGAGCTGCTCTACGCTCTTCGCGACGCGGGTGTGCTCCGCGGCTTCGCCTTCGTCCACTTGAAGAAGGAACTGGACGCGCGGCCGGTGGACTGGGTGGACTGCCCCGATCCCTCTTTGCCCGACCCGAAGAACCCGCTGACCTCATACGGCATTCGCAAAGACGTGCAGGCGCGGCTGGCGCAGGTGCGTACGGACCTGGACGCATTCAGCGATGTGGAAGCGGATGCGCTCATGCTGAGCGGGTACCGCATGATGGCGCAGGAATTCGAAAGCTGCATCGTCGGGTTCCCCACCGCCGCCCAGCCCGTGAAGTGGCGTTTTCAGGATATCGAACCGCTCGTTACCGGCGTGGGCGGCGGGCCTGACACGGAGACGTTGCTTCAGGCATTGGATTTGGCGCGTTTCCAGGCGTTCAAGGCCCTGCGCCTTTCGCCGGCACTGAAAGCCGGCGCGGCGTTGTTGGGTCTGTTGGTCGCGGCGGGGCTATGGCGCGTGGCGGCGCTACGTTTCCCGCTCTGGCTGCCTGTGGCTCTGGCCGCGTGGTTCGCCGCGTTGCAGTGGATCTTGCGCCGGGTGTTCCGCAACCCGAATCCCCTCTGGCAAACGCTGCTCGCGGTTCCGCTGCTGGTTCTGGGAGGGCCATTGATGGCATTCACGGCTGGCGTGGTGGATCCGATCTACCTGCGTTTTGGGCCCAAGTATCGCGAGTAGCCCGTGGAATCGGCGAGCGGCGCCGCGGCGGGAAACGGGCGATCTTCCTCGACGCGGCAATACGGGGTTGATGCCGGCGTCCCCAAAATGGCAGCATGAGTTATGCTCGTTCTCGCCTCGCAATCGCCGCGCCGCGCTGAGATTCTGCGGCAGGCGGGAATCCCGTTTACCGTGCGCATAGCCGATGTGGATGAAACTCCGCTCGCTGGCGAGCGGCCCGCCGATTACGTCACGCGGCTGGCCGAGGCCAAGGCGATGGCGATCCCCGCGGCTAAGGATGAGATTGTGCTCGGCGCCGATACCACCGTGGTTCTCGATGGCGAGATGATGGGCAAGCCCGTGGACGCGGCTGATGCGCGGCGCATGCTCACGGCCCTTTCCGGGCGCCGGCACGAAGTGGTTACCGGCGTGTGCCTGCTGGCGAATGGCGCCGCTGCCCGGGATTGGACGGCGACGCAGGTGTGGTTTAGGGCGATGAGTGATCGGGAAATTGGCGAGTACGCCGCCACCGGCGAGCCTATGGATAAGGCGGGCGCCTACGCCATTCAGGGCATCGCGTCGCGCTATATAGAGAAGATAGACGGCTGCTATTTTAATGTTGTAGGCTTGCCGGTTTCACTCGTGTACCGCCTTCTGGGGCAGGTTGCCCCTCATTTGCGGGTATAGTCGGCAAACTGCCACCCCCTCGCTTGCGCCGAAGACGTCCTAAGCTCGCACATTGTGTGGATTTCCGCGACAGCGGAGATATAATAGGACTTAGCGTACTTAAATCACCACCTGAAGGGAGCGGAGAGTTGACCAACTCATCCACCGCCAGCCGTCCCCGAGTGACCCTCGATGGGAACGAGGCAGCAGCTTACGTAGCGCATAAGCTTAGTGAAGTTATCGCCATTTATCCAATCACGCCATCATCGAACATGGGCGAGTGGGCGGACCAGTGGTCCGCCGAGGGCAGACCGAACATTTGGGGCACCGTGCCAACGGTGGTCGAGATGCAGAGCGAAGGCGGCGCGGCAGGCGCTTTGCACGGAGCGCTGCAGGCGGGTTCGCTCTCCACAACCTTCACGGCATCGCAGGGCCTCCTGCTGATGATTCCGAACATGTATAAGATCGCGGGCGAACTCACCTCCACGGTGTTTCACATCGCCGCACGCGCTCTTGCCGCGCACGCGCTCTCGATTTTCGGCGATCACAGCGACGTGATGGCCGCGCGCTCCACGGGCTTCGGTATGCTTTCCTCCGCTTCCGTGCAGGAAGTGATGGACATGGCGCTCATCGCGCATGCCGCCACGCTCGAAGCGCGAGTTCCGTTCCTGCACTTCTTCGACGGCTTCCGTACCTCGCACGAAGTCGCCAAGATCGAGCAACTTGTGGACGACGATATCCGGGCCATGATCGATATGGATCTGGTGGACGCGCACCGCGCCCGCGCGCTGAACCCGGAACGCCCCGTCATCCGCGGCACCGCGCAGAACCCGGACGTCTATTTCCAGGGACGCGAAGCCGTGAACTCGTATTATCTGGCCACGCCCACCATCGTGCAGAACGCGATGGATAAGTTCGCCAAGATCGTCGGCCGGCAGTATCACCTGTTCGACTACACCGGCGCCCCGGACGCCGAGCGCGTGATCATCATCATGGGCTCGGGCGGCGAGGTTGCCAAGGAAGCCGTGGAAGCGCTCTGCGCGAGCGGCGAGAAGGTGGGCCTTCTTCAGATCCGCCTGTTCCGGCCGTTCCCGGTGGAAACCTTTGTGGCCGCTCTGCCGGCGTCGACGAAATCGATCGCGGTGCTGGACCGCACGAAGGAAATCGGCGCGACGGGCGAGCCGCTCTACTGCGACGTAGTTACCGCCCTGGTCGAAATGGGCCAAGCCGACAAGAAGGTGATCGGCGGCCGCTACGGTCTGGGCTCCAAGGAATTCACGCCCGCCATGGTGAAGGGCGTTTTCGACGAACTGAAGAAGCCGTCGCCCAAGAACCACTTCACGCTCGGCATCGTGGACGACGTTACGCACACCAGCCTGGATTATGACCCCGAGTTCTCCACGGAAGTCCCCGGCACGGTGCGCGCCCTGTTCTACGGCCTCGGCGCGGATGGCACGGTCGGCGCCAATAAGAATTCGGTTAAGATCATCGGCGAGGAAACGGACAACTACGCACAGGGCTACTTCGTTTACGATTCGAAGAAATCCGGCGCGATTACGGTTTCTCACCTCCGGTTCGGCCCCAAGCCGCTGCACTCCAGCTATCTGATCAGCAAGGCGAGCTTCGTCGCCTGCCACCAGTTCTCTTTCCTGGAGCGCTTGGACGTTCTGAAGTGCGCCGAGCCCGGCGCCGTTTTCCTGCTTCTCAGCCCGTTTGGGCCGGATCAGGTGTGGGACCAACTGCCCCGCACGGCTCAGAAGCAGATCATCCAAAAGAAGCTCAAGTTCTACGTCATCGATGGCTACGAAGTCGCGAAGAACACGGGCATGGGCGGCAGGATCAACACGATCATGCAGACCTGCTTCTTCGCCATCAGCGGCGTGCTGCCGCGCGCGGACGCCATCGAGGCCATCAAACACTCCATCGAGAAGACCTACGGCAAGCGCGGCGAAAGCGTCGTGAAGAAGAACTTCGCGGCGGTTGACGCCACCCTCGAAAACCTGTTTGAAGTGAAGGTTCCCGAGAAGGTTTCGTCCCTGTTCGACATCCGGCCGGCGGTTCCCGCCCAGGCGCCGGAGTTCGTCCAGAAGGTTACGGCCCGCATCATCATGGGCGAAGGCGACGATCTTCCGGTGAGCGCATTCCCGGTGGACGGCACCTACCCCGTCGCCACGGCGCAGTGGGAGAAGCGTAACATCGCTCTGGAAATTCCGGCTTGGGACGAAGTGCTTTGCATCCAGTGCGGCAAGTGCGTGCTGGTTTGCCCGCATGCCGCGATCCGCGCCAAGGTGTATGAGGATAGCGTTCTTAAGGACGCTCCGGCGGCTTTCAAAGCCGTTCCCGCGCGTTGGAAAGACTTGAAGGACCGCAAGTACACCCTTCAGGTTGCGCCCGAAGATTGCACCGGCTGCACGTTGTGCGTGCAAGTGTGCCCTGCCAAGAACAAGAGCGAAGTGAAGCTGCGCGCCATCAACATGGTGGCCCAGCCGCCGATCCGGGAAGCGGAAGCCGCGAACTGGGAGTTCTTCATGAACATTCCGGACACGGACCGCAAGATCCTGGCCGTGAACCAGATCAAGGATGCGCAGTTGCTGCAGCCTCTGTTTGAGTTCTCCGGCGCCTGCTCCGGCTGCGGCGAAACGCCGTATCTGAAGCTGATGACCCAACTCTTCGGCGACCGCCTGCTGGCAGCCAACGCCACGGGCTGCTCGTCGATCTACGGCGGCAATCTTCCCACGACGCCCTATTGCACCAATTCGGATGGACGCGGTCCCACGTGGTCCAACTCGCTGTTTGAAGATAACGCCGAGTTTGGTATGGGCCTGCGGCTGGCCGCTGACAAGCAAAATGAATATGCGCGCGAGTTGCTGGTGCGGTTGAACGGAGCGGTGGGGGATGAGCTGGTACAGGCGATTCTCACCGCCAACCAGAGGACCGAACAGGGCATCTTCGACCAGCGCGAACGCGTGAAGCTGCTGAAGGAGAAGCTCGCGGGCAACACGACCCACGAAGGCCGCGACCTGCTGATTCTGGCCGATGCCCTCGTAAAGAAGAGCGTGTGGATCTTGGGCGGCGACGGCTGGGCCTACGATATCGGCTACGGCGGGCTCGACCACGTTCTGGCTTCGGGCCGTAACGTCAATGTGCTGGTGATGGATACCGAGGTTTACTCGAACACGGGCGGGCAGGCTTCGAAGGCCACCCCGCGCGGCGCGGTCGCAAAGTTCGCGGCCGGCGGCAAACCGATGGGCAAGAAGGACCTGGCCATGATGGCAGTAACCTACGGCAGCGTCTACGTGGCGCGCATTGCCATGGGGGCGGCGGACCAGCACACGGTGAAGGCGATTATGGAAGCAGAGGCATTCGATGGGCCCTCGCTCATCATTGCCTATAGCCACTGCATCGCCCACGGCTATGACTTGGCGAACGGCATGGAGCAGCAGAAGGCCGCCGTCAATTCGGGCTACTGGCCGCTGTTCCGCTACAACCCCGATCTGGTAGCGCAGGGCAAGAATCCGTTCCAACTCGATTCCAAGGCTGCCACCATCCCGCTGAAGGATTACATCTATAACGAGACCCGCTATACGATGCTCGTCAAGAGTAATCCGGAGGAAGCGAGCAGGCTGCTGGAACTGGCCAAGGAAGACGTGGCCAGCAAGTGGAAGCTTTACGATTATTGGGCCAAGATGCCGGTCAATGGGGGTGAGCAGAAATGATCGACCTGAGCAAAACGATTGACCTTTCAACCACGTACCTGGGGCTGAAGTTGAAGAACCCCCTCGTGGTTTCGTCGTCGCCGTTGTGCGAGGACGTGGGGAACATCCGTCGGATGGAAGATTCCGGCGCCGCGGCGGTGGTGCTTCATTCGCTTTTCGAAGAACAGATCGAGATGGAAAGCATGGAGCTCGACCGGTTCATGACGGAAAGCTCGGGTATCGGCGCGGAAGCAACCACCCATTTCCCGGAGCTCACCAGCCCGGTGCGCGGGATGGAAGGCTACCTCAAGCACATTGAGGCCTGCAAGAGCGCGGTCCAGATACCTGTGATTGCCAGTCTCAACGGCATTTCGCAGGGCGGCTGGTTGGATTACGCCAAGAAGATCCAGCAGGCCGGCGCGGACGCTCTGGAGCTGAACATCTACTACATTCCGGTGGATGCGAACGTCACCGGCGAACAGGTGGAGCAGCGCTACATCGACCTGATCCGCGCGATAAAGAACACGGTCGCGATCCCCGTTGCCGTGAAGCTCGGGCCGTATTTCAGTTCGCCGGCCAACATGGCGAAGAAGTGCGACGCCGCGGGCGCCGACGCCATTGTGCTGTTCAACCGCTTCTACCAACCGGATTACGATCTGGAAGCCCTGGAAGTGGTTCCGAACCTCATGCTGAGCACCCAGTACGAATTGCTGCTGCGGTTGCACTGGATCGCGGTTCTCTACGGGCAGGTGAAGGCCGATCTGGCCCTCACCGGCGGCGTCCATGCCGCCACGGACGTCATCAAGTCAATGATGGCGGGCGCCAAAGTAGCGATGGTGGCTTCGGCTCTATTGAAGCGCGGCATTAGCTATCTGGACGCTCTCGCCACCGAACTGCTGGTGTGGATGGGGGAGCACGAGTACGACTCCATCCGGCAGATGCAGGGCAGCATGAGCCGCAACGCCGTGCCGCAGCCCGCCGCGTTCGAGCGCGCCAACTATATGAAGGTGCTCAGCTCGTACGCCATGCGGTAGATCGCTAAGTCTAAAGGGGCAGGCCTCCGGGTCTGCCCCTTTTTGTTTTTTGGGACCGTCTTGCCTGGGCTCCGCTTTGACTTTACCCCGCTCTTTCCCCTAAGATGCCCAGTTTGAGACTGCTGATCTTTTCCGACATCCACAACGACTGGAAGGCGCTTGAAAAGCTGCTCGCCATCGAGGCCGATTACTACATCGCCGGCGGCGATCAGGTGACCTGGGCGCGCGGACTGGACCGATGCGGCCAGATTCTGCGCACGCGCGGCGACAAGGTCTATGTGCTTCCGGGCAACCACGAATCCGCCGACCAGGTGGCGGGAATGTGCGCCCGCTTCGGGCTGCACGATCTGCACGGCCGCTACTTTCAGGCGGGGCGCTGGCATATAGCCGGGCTGGGGTATTCCAGCCCGACGCCGTTTCATACTCCCGGCGAGTATGGGGAGCCGCGAATCGCGGAACGCCTGCAGTGGTTCGCCGATTTGAAGCCGCTCGCGCTCGTCTGCCACGCTCCGCCTTATGGCACGCCGCTCGATGAGATCGGCCCGGGGCGGCATGCGGGCTCCACGGCGGTGCGCGATTTTCTCGCCGCGCACCAGCCCGAATACTTCTTCTGCGGCCACATCCACGAGGCCGAAGGCGTCTCGGTGGAACTCGGCCGGACGCACGCGCGAAACGTAGGAAAATCGGGGTATTTGTTAGAATTGGATTGAACCCCATGACAGTCGAAGAATTAGATAGAGCGTACACGCCCCTCCGCGAACAGGCCCTGGCCGTGCGGAGGTATCTTTGACGCGGCCGCGCTGAAGAAGAAGCTTTCCGAAACCGAACAGCAGATTGCCGCGCCCGACTTCTGGTCCCAACCCGAGAAGAGCCAGAAGATCATGCAAGACCGCAAGCGCCTGGAGCAATCCCTCGCCAACGACGACCGCGTCCGCGCAGTCATAGAAGATCTTGACACGCTGTTCGAGCTGGCGCGCGAGGGCGAGAACGTAACCGCGGATATCGAGCGCGAGATGAACGGCTTCGGCTCGTTCCTGGAGCGCATCGAAACCGCCATGCTGCTATCCGGCGAGAACGACGCGCGGAGCGCGATCATCACGATCCATCCCGGAGCCGGCGGTACCGAAAGCCAGGATTGGGCCGAGATGCTGCTCCGCATGTACCTGCGGTGGGCCGAGCGGGAAGGCTTCAATACCGTGGTGACCGACCGGCTTGAGGGCGAGGGCGCGGGCATCAAATCCGTTACGTTCGAAGTGAACGGCGAGAACGCGTACGGGCTGCTGCAATCGGAAATCGGCGTGCACCGTCTGGTTCGCATTTCCCCGTTCGACGCCAACGCGCGGCGGCACACGTCGTTCGCCTCGGTGTTTGTTTTCCCGCAGGTGGACGACGAAATCAAGATCGATATCCGGCTGGAGGATTTGCGGATCGACACCTTCCGCGCGTCGGGCGCCGGTGGGCAGCACGTCAACATGACCGATTCGGCGGTGCGCATGACGCACTTCCCTACAGGCATCGTGGTGCAGTGCCAGAACGAGCGCTCGCAGCACAAGAACCGCGATAGCGCGATGAAGCAGCTTCGCGCACGCCTTTACGAGTACGAGCTGGAAAAGAAACGCGTGGAGACGCGCAAGACGGAAGACTCGAAGCTCGAGATCAACTTCGGCAGCCAGATTCGCAACTACGTTCTCGCGCCCTATCGCATGGTGAAAGACCTGCGCAGCCGGCTGGCAGTAGGCGACGTGGACCGCGTGCTCGATGGCGATCTGGAGCCGATGATGCACGCGTTTCTGGTGTGGCGCAAGACGGGCAGAATCGCGGGCGACGATAAGGACGAGGCGCCGGAGTGAGCGTTGCGCGCGCGGCCGAGCTGATTCGGGCCGGCAAGCTGGTCGCGTTTCCCACTGAGACGGTTTACGGCCTGGGCGCCGATGCGTTGAACGCGGCGGCCGTCGAGCGCATCTTCGAGGCCAAGGGCCGGCCCAACACCAGTCCGCTGATCGTTCACGTGGATGGAATTCGCATGGCACGCGATCTGGCGGCCGAGTGGCCGGACGCGGCCGAGAAACTGGCGCGGCATTATTGGCCGGGGCCGCTGACGCTGATTGTCCCCAAGAAGCCTTCGATACCGGACGCGGTCACAGCGGGCCTGCCCACGGTTGGTTTGCGGATGCCGGCGCATCCGCTGGCGCTCGAACTGATTCGCGCGGCAGGCACGCCCATCGCCGCGCCGAGCGCGAACCGGTTTACGGAACTCTCGCCTACGGAAGTCGGGCACGTTCGCGAGGAACTAGCTGAGTACGTTTTGGATGGCGGCCCGGCGTGCGTCGGCATCGAATCGACGGTGCTCTCGCTGGTTGGAGCGCCCACGCTGTTGCGGCCGGGCGTGATTCCTCTGCCGGAAATCGAGGCGCTGATCGGTCCGGTGCGGGTGATTTCCGCGGCAGGCGAAGGCGCGCACGCATCGCCCGGAATGCACCAGCGGCATTACCGCCCTGCGACGCCGCTGTATCTGCTGCGCCCCGGGGAGACCGTGCCCGAGGGCAAGGGAGCGCGCCTGCGCCTCGGCGTCGAACTGCCCGCCGACCCGCGCGCTTACGCCGCTGCGCTATACGGGGCGCTGCACCGTCTGGACGGGCAGGGCCTGCAATGGATCGCCGTGGGTCTTCCCCCCGACACTCCCGAATGGGCCGGAGTCTTGGACCGCCTGCGCCGGGCAGCGGAGCGGTAGGGGTAGAGGCGGGTTTTGGGCGGTTCTCAGCGCATTTGCGGCAGCGTCACTAACTCGGGTACAGTCACTTGGCAATCTAGAAGGATCTTGTGAAGCAGCCCGGGGCCGATGGTCTCGCTTGAGTGCGCAGGCACAACCGTGCTGCGGCCGTCCTCATGGCGCAGGAAATGATGGCTACCTCTGATGCGAACCACCGGGAAGCCTCCCTTTCCGAGAGCGGAAATCAGCTCCTAGCCGGTGACGCGGGGAGTCCGGCTCATGCCGCGATGGTCACGCGCTGGATGCCGACGAACTCCAGATCCTGTTCGGGCGCGCCCTCGACTTCCAAACAAAGCTCTATGGCTTCGCGTATCCGCTCGGTCACCTCGTCGAGGGATCTGGCTTGGGTGTGGCAGGCCGGAAGCTGCGGAACCGAGGCTACGTAAAAGCCCTCCGCGTCGCGTTCAATGACTACATCGAAGTGGCGTGGCACCGGATAAGTCCTCGCCTTCCATTGTAGACGGCTCGCAAAGCCGGTGCAGGTTGCAGGTCCTGGGGAGCCAGGAATCCCAACATGTGCGCGATATGGCTATGGGACAGAAGTGTAAGTGGAATACACTGTGATTTACCCCGCCCGGAGCTTGGCGCCCCGGAGAAGCGGCCGAAATTGGGACGACTTAGCAAAGCATCGAGGAGGAGGCAGAGCATGAGACTTGCAGTTCTGGCGCTGGCGGTCTGTTCGATACCAGCCTTTGGGCAGTATTCGATCCAACATGATGGCGACGTCGTTCGCCTTGTGGATTCGGCGGCAAAGGTCACGGTGTCGGTTGTGCCATCGTTTGGCAACGTGGCTATCGGGATGACGGTGAACGGCGAGAATATTCTCCGCTTTCCCTTCGCCTCTCTTGACGACTTTAAGAAATCGCCCACGCTCTGCGGCATTCCGCTGCTCGCGCCGTGGGGGAACCGGCTCGACCATCAGGGCTTCTACGCCAACGGCAAAGCGTATAACTTCAACATGGAGTTGGGCAACGTGAAGGGCGCTATCCCGATCCACGGCTTTCTGACTTACTCCACCGATTGGAAACTGGTGGAGGCCAAGGCGGACAAGCAGGCTGCCTGGGTCACTTCCCGCCTCGAAGTGTGGCGCCAGCCTTCCTCGATGGCCCAGTGGCCCTTTGCCCACGCCATCGTGATTACCCACCGCTTGCAGAAGGGCATCCTAGAGGTCCGGACCCGCATAGAGAACTTGAGTACCGAGCCGATGCCGGTCGCGATCGGGTTCCATCCCTATTTCCAGTTGACCGATTCGCCCAGGGACGAATGGACGATTTCCGTGGGCGCGCGCACCGAATGGCCCGTCGCCTCTGGCATGCCCACCGGCGTGACGCGGCCCATCGAACAGATGTTTCCGGACCCCAAGTCGGTTCCTCTTAAGGACTATAGCTTGGACAACGTCTTCGGAGATCTGATCAGGGACGCCTCCGGTTTCGCAACCATGACGGTCAAGGGCAAGAAGCAGCAGCTCGATGTTTCCTTCGGCCCGAACTTCCACTCGGCGGTGGTCTTTGCGCCGAACCGGAACCGGCAGCCGGCAGCCGGCGCCGGAAGAGGCGCTGCGGCCCCTGGGGCTGCGGCGGGCGACGCTGGCAGAGGCCCCGGAGGCCAGCAGGCGGCGGCGGGCGATGCGGGTAGAGGTCCCGGAGGCCAGCAGGCGGCGGCGGGCGATGCGGGCAGAGGCCCTGGTGGCCCGCAGGCCGCGCCGGGTGGCGCGGGAAGGGGCGCACCGGCGGGACCGGCCCAGAACCAGAGCTACATTTGCTTTGAGCCGATGTCAGGCATCACCAATGCCCTGAACCTCGCGCAGAAGGGTGTATACAAAGAGTTGCAAAGCATTCCGGCCGGCGGGACGTGGCAGGAGAGCTTCTTCGTCAAGCCTTCGGGCTTTTAGGCGCGTAGCCGAAACTAGCGGGCGGGCGGTGTAATCGCGCTTTGAGCGCCGGTTGACCGTCCGCCTGGCAGCAGGTAATTGGCGAGTTGATCCGTCCGTACTGCTTGGAGCCGCGGCTTTCGTTCAGCCAGCCCGCCGTACTGCAGCCCCCGGTGCGGCCTGCGCCACGTCCGAGTGGCCCGCCACGCCCCTTCCCGGACCGCCGTAGCTCTGGAGTTTGCGATCCCTGGGGAATTCCACGTACGACAATTTGTATTTCGGCGCGTGATGTGGGTTGGTTACCATGAAGTCAGAAGGCGCTGACAGTTGCGAAGAGAATCCATCGATGTTCTGAAACAGCTTTTCGAGCGGCATTTTCGCGTTCCCGCGGAGCAAGTGCAACCCTTGCAGGGCGAGTTGGGAGGCTCGGGGCGCACTATCCTCCGGCTGGCCCATCGGAATCTGAGCGCGGTGGGTATCCTGCATAACGTGCGCGAGGAGAACGCCGCTTTCCTGGAATTCTCGCGCCACTTCCGCAGCCATGGCCTGCCTGTACCAGAGATTTACGGATCGGAACTGGATGCGGGCGCCTACCTCGAAGAAGACCTGGGCGACGTCACGCTGTTTCAATTTCTCTCGAAAAACAGGGTGGGAGACTACGTCGCGCCCGAGGTGGTGGCGGCTTACCGTAAGGCGGTGGCGCAACTGCCGCGCTTCCAGATCGAAGCTTCGCGGGACCTGAACTACGTGGTTTGTTATCCGCGCCAGAGCTTCGACGGCCAGTCGATTGCGTGGGACTTGAATTACTTTAAGTATTACTTTCTGAAGTTGGCCGGAATTCCTTTCAACGAGCAGGAACTGGAAGATGATTTTGGCCGCCTGACCACGTTTCTGCTGACTGCCGGCCGCGACCATTTCCTTTACCGCGATTTCCAATCGCGCAACGTCATGCTGCGCGACGGCCAGCCTTTCTTCCTGGACTATCAGGGCGGGCGCAAGGGCGCGTTGCACTACGATATTGCTTCCCTGCTGTATGACGCCAAGGCCGATCTGCCTCCCGCGCTGCGCCAGGATCTGATGGAGCACTACTTAGCGGCGCTCGCGCAGTTCGTCACGATGACGCAGGAAGATTTCATGCGCCATTACTACGCTTTTGTCTATGTGCGCATTATGCAGGCTCTGGGTGCGTATGGGTTCCGCGGGTTTTATGAGCGAAAGCCGCACTTTCTGCAGAGCGTGCCCTTCGCGCTGAAGAACCTGCGCTGGCTGCTCGATCACGTAGAACTGCCCATCGCGCTTCCCACGCTGCTGGGCGCGTTTGAGCAAATGATTGGGTCGGAGAAGTTGCAGCGCTTGGGCACATCGGCGGAAGAGGCCGCGGAAAGACCCGATGCCGAAGGTCTGTATCAGGGCACGGCTTCA
>CAIYHG010000101.1 GCA_903925975.1 uncultured Acidobacteriia bacterium
CGTTGGCCGGGACGAAGCAGTTATAACCACGCTCGTGGAAGATCTGAAGAAGCGGCCACGGCGGGATGTGCCAATTAATGCACCGGGTTTCCCTGCGTCGCATGGCGCGATGAAACGCGCGGCACTGGATGCTGCCGGTTAGGCTGCTCTTGGGCGGCGAACCTTGACCGTAACCTCTACGCGAGAGCCAAGCCGGCCGATGATCGTCATCAAGCGGTCCACGGTGAACCGGGCCAGGTCGGCATTGCGAACGCGTGAGAAATCGGCGGCGGCTATCCCGGTTTGCGCGTGAGCTGCGCGGACGGTCAGTTGTTCGCGGTCGAGCATCTTGATGATCTCGCCGGCCAGAAGGGCCTTGAGTTGCAGCACATCCGCATCCTCGGCTCCGAGATCGCGAAACACGTTGCCGCTACCGCGACTCACTTCGAGTTCTTCGCTCTTCCTCACAGACCTCCTTCACCCTCTTCAGCCGTTCCTTGACGAGATCGATTTCAAGCTGAGGCGTCTTGATGCCGCGCACGGACTTCTTCTGAAAAGCGTGCAGCACCCATATTTCTTCGGCAATCCGTACTGCGTAGACCACCCGAAAGGCATTGCCACGGAACGGCAATGCAATCTCCAGCACGCCGGACCCAAGTCCTTTCAGCGGCTTCGCTACATCGGCCTTCCCGCCCTCAGCCGCAATTGTCAGAGCCGTCAGGCAGACCGCGCGCGCACCTTCAGGAAACTTTTCTAAATTTCGCCGGGCCGCCTTGATCCAGGAAATAGGACGCGTTTTTTGGCGGAGGGTTCGTTCCGATTCAAACTGAGATGTTGTCACATATGACAACACGGTGTCAAGGTAGTTGGTGGAGGCGGGGGGAGTTGAACCCCCGTCCGAGAAAGCCCGCAATGAAGAGAACTACGTGCGTATCCGGCTCATTAGTTTTCGACTACCGCTTCAAAACCGGCGAGAGCGGCGGCAGCCTAGCCCGATTGATCTCGACCTAGGGCTACGGACCGAAGCCTTTGGCCTATCCCGCAAGATGACGCTCACTCACCGCCGCGCGGGCTCAGCGGCTGGAGCGGCCACTTAATTAATTAAGCAGCGTATGCAAACTGCGTGTTGGCAGTTGTGTTTTTCCGATCGTTTAACGGGAGCTCGGAACCCGGCACGCCTCCCCACCACGATTCAATCCCGTCGAATCCGTTGCGCCCCCACAGGGCCATTAGGTGGGCCGACACCTCAAGTCTACCACCCCGGCGATATAATCGAACTATGCGTCATCGGGACTCGTTCTTCCGCTTTGCGTTGGCTACGGCCTTGCTCCTGCTCTGCGCCGCGTCCGCTTTCTCAGCCGACACGCCGCTCACCAAGATCACTATCGCGGTGAAGAACCATCTCGGCCGCCCGGTGGACGGCGCTACAGTGGTGGTCACATTCGTTCAAGGCCGTTCCATCATCAAGTTCGGCAAGCAGATCCACACCACCTACAATCTGCGCACGAATCAGGAAGGCGAGGCGAAGATTCCCTCCATCCCGCAGGGCAATATCCGCGTGCTGGTGAGCGCCAAGGGGTACCAGACTTTTGGCGAGGTCTTCCCCATCGCCGAAGCGGAGAAGACGGTAGACGTTACGCTCAATCCCCCGCAGCCGCAGTACTCGGCGCACTGACGTTATGGCAGCCGCGCCGCCCCGGGGTTCCGTTCTCATTGTGGATGCTAACGCGGGCGAAGCGCTACGCGCGTTCGTAACGGGCGAAGGGTACGAAGCCCATACCGCGCAATCCCCCGGCGAGGCGGTCGGCACGCTCGCCGCAGGCCGCTTCGATCTCGTATTGATGGATATCGATTACGCCGGCGGCGGCGCGGATGACGATCTACTGGGAGCGATCACGGCCCTCGACCGCGATCTGCCGGTGGTTCTGCTGACGCCGATGGGTTCCGTAGAACGGGCGACGGAAGGCATGCGAAGAGGCGCCCGCGATTTTGTTCGCAAGCCCTGGGAGCCGGCTCGTCTCACTTCGATTCTAAGAAACCAGATGGAACTCAGACGGGCTCTGGTGGAACTCCGCCGGCTTGAAACCCGAAGCGACGATTAGATAGCCGGCCTGGGTTGCGCAGGGGGAGTATCCCAGCCTCCCAGCTTCGGAAAACCGTCTTACAGCAGGGGGAAAGGGGCAGAAATCCGTCATCTCTCGGCCTCTTCCAACAGTCCCTTGCCGCAACATACAAGGATGTTATAATCCTGCTAGTTAGTTCCACGGGTGAACTGTATCGGGGATTCGACGGTTCCACTTTTGGTGAGTGTATGAGGGTGTTGTAGGTTGCGCTGATCCGCTTCGTCTTGACCCTCCGTGCCGTCTGTACGCCATCGGAAATTGTTTGTTGCGGATTGATAATAAAACATTTGGATAATACTATGACAGCAACGTCGGAATACACAGCGGGTCTCAGTGGAATTAAGCACCCCGGCTTGGTGCAGTGGGTCTTGGAAGTGGCCTCTTTGTGCAAGCCGGAGCGAGTGCAGGTTTGTGACGGTTCCCCAGCCGAGTACAACGAGATGATCCGGGCCATGGTGCAGCAGGGCACGGCGATCCCTCTGAACGAGGAGAAGCGGCCCAACAGCATTCTGGTTCGTTCGGACCCGGCCGACGTGGCACGCGTCGAAGACCGGACCTACATCTGCTCGCGCCAGCGCGAGGATGCCGGCCCGACCAACAACTGGGAAGATCCCGAGAAGATGAAAGCCCAGTTGCGCGATCTGTTCGCGGGCGCGATGGCGGGGCGGACGCTCTACGTGATCCCGTATTGCATGGGGCCGGTGGAATCGCCGCTCTCGAAAGTGGGCGTGGAATTGAGCGACTCGCCGTATGTTGTGGCCAACATGCACATCATGACGCGTGTGGGCGCGCGCGTGCTTGAACGCCTCGGCGTGGATGGCGAATTCGTGCGCGGCCTGCACTCAGTGGGCGCGCCGCTCGAAGGTGAAGCGGCTGATAGTCCCTGGCCCAATTCGAAGACCAAGTACATCTGCCACTTCCCGGAAACGCGCGAAATCTGGTCGTTCGGGTCCGGTTACGGCGGCAATGCACTGCTCGGCAAGAAGTGCCATGCGCTGCGCATCGCCTGCGTACAGGCACGCGACGAAGGCTGGATGGCAGAGCACATGCTGATCATGAAGCTCACCAATCCGGAAGGGGTGGCGAAATACGTCGCCGCGGCTTTCCCCTCGGCGTGCGGCAAGACCAACCTGGCGATGCTGGTTCCGACCGTGCCCGGCTGGAAGGTGGAAACGCTGGGCGACGATATCGCCTGGATGCGCTTTGGCGCGGACGGCCGGCTCTATGCCATCAACCCGGAAGCCGGATTCTTCGGCGTGGCCCCCGGCACGAGCATGGAATCGAACCCCAACGCCCTGCTTACCGCCGCCAGCAATTCGATCTTCACGAATTGCGCCATGACGCCGGATGGTGACGTGTGGTGGGAATCGATGACCGCGACCAAGCCCGCGAATCTGGTGGATTGGAAGCGGCGTCCCTGGACGCCGCAGAGCGGTCGCAAGGCCGTGCACCCCAACGCGCGGTTCACTGCCCCGTCGCGGCAGTGCCCGGTGATCGCTCCTGAGTGGGAATCGCCGGCCGGCGTTCCCATCGACGCCATTCTGTTCGGCGGAAGGCGCGCCAAACTGGTGCCTCTGGTGACCGAAGCCTTCGACTGGCAGCATGGCGTGTTCCTCGGCGCCACTTGCAGCAGCGAAACCACCGCTGCCGCCGCCGGCGCCGTGGGCAGCCTGCGCCGCGACCCCATGGCGATGCTTCCCTTCTGCGGCTACAACATGGGCGACTACTTCGCGCACTGGCTCAAGATCGGTTCCACCGAGGGCGCCGTGCTCCCGCGGATCTTCTACGTCAACTGGTTCCGCCAGGACGATGCCGGCAACTTCCTCTGGCCCGGCTTCGGCGAGAATAGCCGCGTGTTGCAGTGGGTTTTCGATCGGTGCGACGGCAAGGCCAATGCCACCGATACAGCCATCGGACGCCTGCCTGAACCGGCAGATCTCAACACAAGCGGCCTCAATTTGGCTCCCGGCACGCTCGAACAGGTGCTGGCAGTGGACAAGGCCGGCTGGCAGGGAGAGATCGAGCCCATCCGCAAGCACTTCGCGCAGTTCGGCGACCGCATGCCAGCAGCGCTTAGCGCCCAGGTGGACGGGTTGGAAGCACGGCTGAAGGCCGGCTCCTGCTGCTGCGGTTCGAAGCACGGCAAGTAGTCAGTTTCAGTTAAGAAGACGCGAACGTTCAAGGCCCTCACTGTACAAAGCGTGCAGTGAGGGCCTTGCCATGTCTGCCTTGTTTTTCGGGCCACTTAACGCGGCTCGGCTCGATGCCCGCGGTAGCGGTAAAGTACTTCATTTCACCGACTAGAGTCTGCTTGTTCGAGTCCTCGGCGGGGAGCCAAGCCGGGCTGCCCGTACCGGTCAGCGTATCTGCCCAGGAGGTTATTCGCGGAGGCCTAGTAGGGCAACATCCTCGGCAGTCGCGGCGGCTCGCAATTCGCGGTCAAGAGTTGCGAGAGGCAGACAGCGGCGGCGCGCCAGTTCCAGGTACGCCGCGTCGTAGAGAGTCAGGCGGTGGCGTGCAGCCAACTTCGCCGTGGCGGCCCATGCCTGACGGTCGGTCTCCGGATCTACCGTGATGGGAAGGAGCGCGAGATCGGCAAGTGCCTCGTCCCGAAAAGTGGCACCGGACCTGCCCTTTCGAACGCCCATTTCGAGAACGTTGGCAACCTCCAGTCGCCAGAGCGCCGGAACCCATGCACCGGATTCGACAACTCGTGCAAAGACAACAGAGATCTCTTCCGTGGTTTCGGCTGAGTAAACCCAAGCAAGAGCGACGGAACTGTCCAGAACCAGGCTCAAGGCCGACCCTCGTCGCGATCAGCTTTGAGGGCTTCCCAATCGAAACGTTCAGAAGACATTCGTTCCGCACGGGCACGAATGCGCTCCGCGGCCGCCTTCGCCCTCGCGCGGTCGATACTCGTAGCGCTGGCAACCAGACGAGCGACGGGTTTGCCGTGCCTGGTGATCACGATTTCTTCACCCCGCTCTACGCGGTCCAATAGAGAGCCCAAGGTGTTCTTAGCTTCGAAGGCGCCGATTTCCTGCAAGTCATCTCCTAAATCTAGCTTAAGCCAGCTTAACATGAAGCTGCTCGACTTGACTGGCTTTCCCTGAGTATTTGAGTTTCTTGAAGGCGGCAAATGCTCGCCGCTGAAGGGCAAATCACCAAACTTCGAAACGTGTCCACGGTGGGGAGTAGGAAGCATCTATCGTAATATGGTCTTATGCACCGCCTCGCCGGGGTTTGCGCTCTGGCCATCGTCATTACCGCGTTACCGGCCCGGCCGCAGGCGATCGAGTTCGAATCCAACGGATTGAAATATCAGACCCTGACCAAGTCAGGCGTCACGGTAATGGTGGCCCCGCTGCCGGTGCGGCTGAGCGAGTACGCGATTGTGCAGGTTTCCGTGTCCAACGGCTCCCAAGCCCCCTATGTGGTTCGTCCAGAGGACTTTAGCTTTGTGCAAAGCACCGGCGCCACGGTGCGCGCCTCTGCGGCCGGCGCCGCGGTATCGATGCTTGCCAAGCACGGCAGCACCGGCGATGTCCTGAAACTGGTGGCCGCCTATGAGAGCGTGCTCTACGGCGTGCCGAACATGCGCTCCACCAACGGCTATGAGCAGCGCAGGCAAGCTGCGCTGGTGTATGGCTCTAACAAGTTCCGGGCCGCCGCGGCAGCAAGCGCCGTAGCGTTTGTGCAGACCAAGCTGGTTCCAGGGCAATCCACCGACGGGGCGGTTTTCTTCCCGACCGAAGGCGGTAAGTCGCTGGGCCCCGGAGCCCTCGTGCTCCGCACGAATACCGACACCTTCCAGTTCAACCCGAACTGACGTTTCAGAACCACTGCGACCCCCTCACGCCAAGGCCGCGGGCAGCCCTAAAGGGCCATTTGTCAGGAACTTTTGTGAAGCTGCGGTGTCTATCCCTGTGTAGGCGAATTCTGCTAGGTTGAAGTCAGGCACGAGCGAGGCTCATCGGTGGCAGCTTCAATCCTACACTTAGGTCCGGAACGACCGGCGGATGCGACGGAGGCGGAAGACCTCCAGCTTGTGGAATCCTTGCGGCTTGGCTCCGAAGCGGCATATGAGGAGCTGTTGGGCAGATTCCAGCAATCGGTGTATGCGCTGGCGTTTCGTCTTCTGACTGACAAAGCGGAGGCGTCCGACGTCGTTCAGGAGGTGTTCCTCAAGGTATTCCGGAATATCTCCAGTTTCCGCGCGCAGAGCAGCCTAAGAACTTGGATTTACCGCATTACCGTTAATGAGGCGCACAACGCAAAACGCTGGTTTTTCCGTCACCGGGGGCGGGAGATCGAACTGGACACGGCCCCGGAAGATGCGCCCGCCTTGCGGGAATCCATCAGCGATGGGTCCCGATCGCCGTTTGAGATCACGCTCGACCAGGAACAGCGCCAACTCATTGAAGCTGCGCTCGACCGAATCAATCCCGTTTTCCGCGAAGCTGTCGTGCTCAGGGACATCACGGACTTGAGCTACGATGAGATCGCGGAAATCCTCGGCGTTTCCCTCGGGACCGTAAAGTCTCGTATACTGCGGGGCCGCGAGGCCTTGCGTGAAGAACTCGTGGGGAGTTTGCAGTCGAATCGCTCCCTGCGGCTAGTGCCTAAGACTGCCGAGTGAATTTATGAGTTGTAAGCATCCGCCAGAGGTTGTTTCGTCACTCCTAGACGGGAGACTTTCCCCGAAGGAAGCGGAAACCGCGTCGGCGCATCTGGAAGCGTGTAGCGAGTGCAATTCGGAATATCGTTCGGCCCGGAACCTTCGCCATGCGCTCAGAAGCCTCGATGAATCGCCCATGCCAATCACGCTGGTCACGAAGCTTCGCGTTTTGGCTTCCCACGAGCGTCAGCGGCGGCTGCGGCATCTGAATTTGGCCGCGGCGATGCGGCACCACCTGGACCGGCTGCAGCTTGTATTCGACAACATGATGAAGCCGATGGCCCTGCCCTTCGCGGGCGGTCTGGTTTCCGCGTTGCTCTTGTTCGGGACGATCGTGCCCAGCCTGGCCTTCTCGTATAAATACCCGTTCGACGTTCCGATCATGCTTTACACCGATCCCGACGGCAAGGTTGTGGATTGGATGCAGGACGATAAGCACTATTACGACAACAGCCTGGATGTGCCCCGGCTCGAGCCGGTGAATTCGGTTGTCAGCGGCGATTCCACGGCCGTCGAAGTGACCATCGACCCCGAAGGCCGGATTAGCGATTACGCGGTAGTGCGCGGCGAGTTGACCAAGGCCGCGGAAAGCCTGATTCTCTTCTCCCGGTTCACGCCGGCAACGCTCTTCGGCCAGCCCACCTGGGGCAAGAAGCTGGTAGTTTACCGCCGGCCGCCGGCGCGAAGCTAATCCCCGCGTGCCGCGCCAGAAGCTCGGACAGCACTTTCTAAACGACGCGTCTATTCTTGACCGCATTGCCCGTGCGGCATGTCCCCAGAGACAAGACACCATCATTGAAGTCGGCCCCGGACGCGGCTCGCTTACGCAGAAATTGCTGGAGCGCGCGGAACGCGTGGTTGCGGTTGAACTCGATTATTCCCTTGTCGAACACCTGCGCGAACGGTTTCGCGGCGAACCCCGCCTGGAGATTGTCGCAGGGGACATTCTGAAAACGGATCTGACGCCACACGGCGGCGCGCCGATTGTCGGAAACCTGCCCTACTACATCACCTCGCCGATATTGCGGCACGTGGCTCAGTATGGGCCGCGCCGGGCCGTTTTTCTGATTCAGAAGGAAGTGGCGCAGCGGCTCGCCGCCGCGCGCGGCTGCCGCGATTACGGCTATCTCACCATCCAGACGGCGGTCTTCTGGGAGGCGCGGGTGCTGTTCGACGTGAAGCCCGGGGCGTTTCGTCCGCCGCCGCAGGTGGATTCCGCGGTAGCGCTGCTCGAACCGCGGACGCGCGCGCTGCCGGCATCGGACACGGAAGGTTTCCTGCGGTTCGCCGGCCTCTGCTTCGAGCACAAGCGCAAGACGATTACGAACAACCTGGCCGGAACATACGGGCGTGAGCGCATTGCCGCATGGCCCGAGGCCCAGTTGCGCGCCGAGCAGCTTTCTCTGGAGCAGTTGCTAGAAATGTACCGCCGGCTGGGCTGAGCTCGTGAAAAGGCGCCCCGCCCTGGCCGCTGCCTGAGTCTCAACCACGAATCCCTCTATTGCGCTCCTGATTGCTACTATCTTCTAGGATCGTGCAACATTCAGCCAAACCCGTGGGGCGGACCCCCTGGTCCGCGCGGGTCCCCCTGGACCCGCTCTTCGCTGGAAGAATCAGGCCTCTTCCAAGGAAAGGGCGCTAGGAGCTTGTTGAAGAAGCCTGTTCTTATAGCTGATCGCAGGCGAAACCGCCTGCGCCACCACGCATTCTCAAGTACTTACGCGGCTAGGTGGGGCAGGCGGTTTCGCCTGCCAAGGCTTTCAACAGGCTCTGAGGAAGTCACATGAAGACGTACCGCTATAGTCTGCTGCTCGCCACCGCGCTGCTGCCGGTAGCCGCGGCCTTCGCGCAACCGAACTCCGGAAAGCCGAACGCGGCAGGCGGGTACACGGTCTACTCCGGCGCTTTTGAGGGCGGGAAACAAGGCAAGGGCGTCTATTCTTTCCACTTTGACCCCGCCACTGGAACCTTCGGGACAGCCACGCTTGCGGCGGAGACGGATAGTCCGGAATTCCTTGCACTCGATCAGACTCACCGGTTTCTCTACGTGGCCAACTACATCAACAATTACCTTGGCGAGAGAGCGGGAAGCATCAGTTCGTATGCGATAGACGCCGCAACCGGCGATCTCAAATTCTTGAACCGCATCTCCTCGCGCGGCGCGGGCCCCGCGCACATCGCAGTTGACCATACGAACAAAGTGTTGCTGGTGGCGAACTATCAGGGCGGCAGCGTGGTTTCGTATCCAATTAATCCGGATGGCAGCGTGGGCGAGTCGGTTTCGTTTTACCAGCACGGCGCGGGCAGCGTGGCCAGCACGGACCGGCGGTCAGGCCCGCGCACGCATGAAATGGCCGTATCGCCCGATAATCGCTTCGTGCTCGTGCCGGATCTTGGCCTGGATCGCGTGATGAGCTATCGTCTGGACCCGGCCAAGACTGCGCTCGCGCCGAACGACCCTCAGTTTGTCACGCTCAAGCCGGGGTCCGGACCCCGGCATATCGTTTTCCACCCCAACGGGCGTTTTGCCTACTCGGTGAACGAGACCAGCTCCAGCGTAACCGGCTTCGCTTACGACGCGCAGCGCGGCATTCTGACCATGATCGAGACGCTCCCGGCGATACCCGAGGATTTCACTGCCTTCAACCAGGGCGCAGAGATTGCTATGGACCCTGCGGGAAAGTTCCTGTATGCCTCGAACCGGGGCCATGACAGTATCGCGGTGTTTGCCATTGACGCGGCCAAGGGAATGCTCAAGCCGCTCGAACGGGTCGTGACCGGCGGCAAGACGCCGCGCTACATCACCTTCGACCCCACCGGAAGATACATGCTGGTGGCCCATCAGAACTCGGATAACGTTGTCCTCTTCCGGTTTGACAATCGGACGGGCCATCTGACGCCTACCGGCGCTTCCGTTTCCCTGCCCTCGCCCGCCTGTCTTGTCTTTATCGAAGCCGGCAAGTAGAGCTGGCCGGGAAGACACCGCGAACCGGGGAACCGCAACCCGGGGACTGACACCAATCCCGCCTTTGGATTGTCCCCGGTTTATTCGGGCTCTGCTTCGAGCACAAGCGCAAGACGATTACGAACAACCTTGCCGGAGCCTACGGGCGCGAGCGCATTGCGGCCTGGCCGGAGGCTCAGTTGCGCGCGGAGCAGCTTTCTCTGGAGCAACTGCTCGAAATGTACGGCCGCATAGGGGCTTGAGCCGGCCATCCTATCCCGCAGCCCTCCGGCTTTTGCAGCGGCCCCGCGCGAACGGGCCAGCGTGGAATGCCGCTTCCTATTGCGCCCAAGGGCTTCAGCACAGGGCCGTTTGCGGCCCAAACGCCACGCTATGATGGAGGCGTGAGAGGCCGAACCGGCGGAGGAGTCTTCCCGACGCCCCTTTCGTGCGCTTCCCTACTCCGGCCCCAGTTGAGCCAACGGTCATGGAAACGTCTCTGATGCGCCGAATACCGCGATGGGTTCCGCAGACGCTGGCGTACGCCATATCCGCCGCTTCTCTGGTGTGGGTGTTTTATGGTTTCCCGTTCCACGATCTGATCCCGGCCATCCGCGCGCTCGACTGGCGCTGGGTCAGCCTGGGCGTTGTGGCCAACCTGGCCGTCTACGTGGCGCAAGGATGGAGATGGAATACTTTGCTCTCTCCGGTTGCGAGCCTCGGGCTGTGGCGCACGGTGCAGGCAATCTACATCGGGCTATTCGCGAATGAAGTGTTGCCGCTGCGGACGGGCGAAGTGATTCGCTGCTACCTGCTGGCGCACTGGAACGGGCTGCGCCTCTCGCTCGGTTTCGCCTCCGCCGCGGTGGAGCGCCTGATCGATGGGTTATGGATGCTCGTGGCCTTCTTCGTCACCGTAAGCCTGGTGAGCGGCGTGCCGGAAGATCTGCTGCTGTTCGTACAGATCATGGGCGGATTTCTGGTGATCGGGGCCATCGTGCTGTTCTGGGTTATGGCTCACAAACAACACGCGCATTCAATCGTGCGAGAAAGCAGCCGCTGGGCCTCGACGCTGCGGCACGTGGTGGAGGGCATCCATCTGATGGGCAACCCGGGCACGCTGATCCGTACCGTGTTCATCAGCCTGGCGTATCTGGTCTTGCAGGTGCTATCGGTGTACGCGCTGATGAAGGCCTACGGAATGGACCTTTCATTCTGGGTGGCCGGAGGCGTTTTGGCTGTGGTCCGCTTTGCCATTGTAGTGCCGAACGCGCCGGCAAACCTCGGCCTGTTTCAGGTGGCGTGCGTGCTGGCGCTGGGATTGTTCGATGTGGACCGCAATGACGCGAAGACCTTGTCGTTCATCATGTTTTTCGCCTTATCCTTGCCCCTGGTGATTGGCGGCGCCGTTGCGGTTCTGCTGACCGGCGTGAACCTTAGCGAATTGCGGGAACGCGCCAAAGGCGGGCTCCACGGCTCCGGCCATAGAGGCGAACACCTGCCCGAAGCCTGATAGGTTCGCCTCAAAACGCTCACCGCGAATTGAAGTCACCGGCGCAAGGTATTACGAATATGTATCACGGTATAATCAATTCGTATGACGCCAACCGAGAAGATTTGGCATAACGGACGCTTCATCCGCTGGGAGGAAGCGACCATTCACGTTCTGTCGCACGTAGTGCATTACGGTTCGTCCCTGTTTGAAGGAGTCCGGTGCTACTCGACCCCCGGAGGTTCCGTCCTCTTCCGTTTGAACGAACACGTACGCAGGATGCTCGATTCCTGCAAGATTTACCGCATGGAGGATATCGGGTATACGGCCGCGGAATTGGCGGCGGCTATCACCGAACTCGTCAGGGTAAACGGGATGGAGGCATGCTACGTGCGGCCGGTGGTGCTGCGCGGCTACCGCGAACTGGGCGTGAATCCGCTCAAGAATCCGATTGACGTCTATCTGGCCTGCTGGGAGTGGGGCAAGTATCTGGGCGAAGAAGCCTTGGCCGATGGCGTGGATGTCTGCGTCTCAAGCTGGAACCGCATGGCGCCCAATACCCTGCCCGCGCTCGCCAAGGCCGGGGGCAACTATCTGAACTCGCAGTTGATAAAGATGGAAGCCTTGGCCAACGGGTACACCGAGGGCATCGCGCTCGACACAGCCGGTTACGTCAGCGAAGGCTCTGGTGAGAACATCTTCCTGGTTCGCGACGGCAAGATTGTCACGCCGCCGCTGGGCGCTTCAGTGCTGCCGGGCATCACTCGCGACAGCATCGTCACGCTGGCGCGCGAGCTGGGCATCCCCGTCGTCGAGGCCCTTGTGCCGCGCGAGTTGCTCTACATCGCCGACGAA
>CAIYHG010000102.1 GCA_903925975.1 uncultured Acidobacteriia bacterium
ACGCGCACGCGCCCACTGCTTCAACTGGTGGATCTGTTCGGAATTAAGAACGACCGGCCGCGCAACGCGCATCGGAGCACCTCTAATTGTATAGACGCGCCACGTTACACTATCGCTACTATTTATGAAGCACTACACTAGATGCCCTGGCCCAGATCGACCGGCCGGACCTGAAGTACCCGCCTTTTGTTCCGGCGTATCCGGCAGAACTAAAGACGCCGCCCGCCCGGAACCTGTTCGACGTGATTAAGAGCCGCGACGTCCTGTTGCACCACCCGTTCCAGTCATTTCAACCCGTAGTGGAGTTTCTCAAGCAGGCTGCCCGAGATCCCGATGTACTCGCGATCAAAGTGGTGCTGTACCGGGTCGGAAGAAATTCGCCTGTAGTCCGCACGCTCTTGGAGGCTATCGAGAAAGGCAAACAAGTCGCCGTCCTCATGGAGCTGAAAGCACGGTTTGACGAGGGCAGCAATATCGAGTGGGCCAAGATGCTCGAACGGGCGGGCTGCCATGTAGTATATGGGCTGCTCGGACTGAAGATTCACGCAAAGGCTGCCATGGTATTGCGACGCGAGGGCGACGGAATACAGGCCTACCTGCACCTTGCCACCGGCAACTACAATGTGGTGACTGCGCACCTCTACACGGATATCGGCTTGTTTACGGCCAACGCGGAGTTGGCAGCTGAGGTAATTCATCTTTTCAACTTTCTGACCGGGTATTCCGCGAAACAGGACTACGGGAAACTGCTGGTGGCCCCGGTAAACCTCCGCGAGCGATTCGAAGCTTTAGTAAAACGGGAGATTGACCGGCACAGGTCCGAAGGCGGCGGACATTTGGTGTTTAAGATGAACGCGCTGGTGGATCCGGGCATGATCCGCCTCTTTTACCGGGCGTCCCAGGCCGGCGTGATGATCGACCTACTTGTCCGGGGAATCTGCTGTCTTAGGCCGGGCATCCCCGAGGTGAGCGACAACATCCGTGTGACGAGCATCGTCGGCCGGTTTTTGGAGCACAGCCGGATATTCTACTTCCGCAATGGCGGCGAAGAGGAAATCTACCTGGGCAGCGCGGACCTGATGCCGCGGAATCTCAACCGGAGACTGGAGCTCCTGTTCCCTATCGAGGACGCCGAACTGAGGCGGCGCATTCGCGACGACATTCTGGCGCCGTATCTTTTGGACAATGTGAAAGCCCGTCACATGACGGCGGACGGAGCGTACAAGCGGCCGGGGAAGTCCAGTTCGCAACGGCCTTTGGCAAGCCAGGAAATCCTGCTCGGAAAGCCCTTTCACCGCCGGAAACGAGTCGAATTGGATTGGTAAGCCGCGGAGCGGCCGTTCCGGGCAAGACTATTCCGCGCGGACCTCTCTCGGCCGCGAAAGGTAACGGATCCAGCGCTCGCGCTCCTGAGGCGTGCTGAAGGCGTCTCTCCACAGGCAGCGAAACTTCGCCCTTCGGCGCTGTGCGCGAGCGGCGAGATGCTTCTTGACGATGCGGCGCTCGTCAGGATTCGCAATCACCTTCTTAATGTAAGCCTCCGCGATCACGCAGTCGTTCACGTCGCCCAGGCTGCCCTGCAAGGCTCTCAGAAGCTCGATCAGGCGGACCAGGCCCGGGCCGTAAACAGGACGGAAGAGCTCCAGAGTGTACCGGAAATGCTTCGTTTCCAGCCGGAACGCGTGCAGATCGTTGTCGCGAACCGCGGGCCCGGCCGCGCGCCGTCCCGTCTCAAACCACCGCCGGGCAAGCTTGGGCAGCGCGGTTCTGGCGTTACTGGCAGGTGAGCCTTCGGCGTCCCAGTTCATCTCAGAGACCTAGTTCAGCCCGCCACTCATCCGCCAGCGAGCCGCTCTTCCAGGCGATCAGGTGTCGCTTCAATTTATCCTCGGCTCCGCGACGTTCCCTGGCGATTGCGCCCACGGCCTCGGGCGCATTAATGTGAGCCTTGGCCAGGAATTCGAGAGCGATATCCCGGTCGCGCACTTCCGCCGCGGCGTCCATGATTCGCCTGAGCCGCTTTCGTATGCGGCGCGCGGGGAAGAACTGCTGAAACGCGCGCAGACACTCGGAGAAACGGCGGATCGAAACTCGAAGGTTGTGCACTGCCTCGGGCCGCGCGCTTCGCGTTGCGCAACTCACCTCTTCGTCGAGACTCCGCAAGAGCGTCTCCGCCTGGCGGCGTGCGTGTTCCCGCATTGTCATGCAATTAGCGCCCGTTGCGCATCCAGCGCCGATCCATAAGTCGCTTCGAATACGCCTGCGACGCGCTCGGCAGCCCAGTGTTCCAGGTCAAGGTCGCCGTCGCCCGCAATCCCCAGCGTTACGCGCCCGGTCTCGATTCGGATATCGATTGCCGTAACCCGCTGCTCGCGGCCGCGGTCGAGCGCATCCGCGAGCCGCAGAAGCGGGATCAACATCAGCAAGGCTCGCTTCTCCTCTGCGCCTAAAGTGTCCATACTGTCGTGGGAAGCGGATGGCAGCGCTTTGCGGTGATACCGGCACAAGTTCGCCACAAACAGGCGCTCCTGTGTCGTGAACCCCGGCAGATCGGAGTTAGCCACGAGGTAATAGGAATGCTTATGGTGGCTCGCATCGTTGACGTAGTGGCCCACGTCGTACAGGTAGGCCGCAGCCTCCATCAGCCGGCCATACTCCGGGGGAAGGCCGTGCAGCGCTTGAAGGCGGCTGAAGAGTTCGTGGCCGAACCGGGCAGCGTGGCGCGCATGTTTCAGCGGCACGGCGAACTTGACGGCCATCCGCTCGACTTCGCGCCGCTCGTCGCGGCTCAGTTCCGACAGTTCACGTCCTACTCCGCGGGCGGCGAGATCGGCAATGATGCCGTCCCGCACTCCCGCAGCCGAAAAGTACACCGACGGCGCGCGGAATTCTTCCAGAATCCGCAGAAGCGTCGCCAGGCCGGGCACTATGATTTCCGCCCTGCGAGTTCCTATGCCGGTGACTTGCCGCCGTTCCGCCAATCCCATGCCGCTGAGACGCGCGCAAAGCTTGCGAACCTGCGCGGTCGAAGCGCGTTTACGGTCTGCTTCATCGCGCCGCGATCGCGGAATGCGGTTTATTGCGCAGACGATCGCCGAAGCCGTAGCGGATGTGGAGACTACCCTATCCCACGCTCGTACGCCGAAGCGCTTGGCGGAACCGGACAGACGCAGATCGATGTATTCCCACATCTCGTGCAGTTGCCGGTTTGCCGGAGGATCCGCCGGCAGAAAGATCTCGCGCAACCGCACCGCGCCTAGCGGCTTCGATATCGCATCGCGCATTACGGCGTGGTCGCTGTAAATCACTTCGGCGCTGCCTCCACCGATGTCCACAATCAGCACACGCTCCTCCGGATGGGGCCAGCGGCTCTGAACGCCCAAGTGTATGAGTCTTGATTCCTCCCTGCCGGTGATGATCTCGACCGGCGTTCCCGCGGCTTCGGAAGCGCGCGCGATGAACTGGCTCTGATTCCGCGCGTCCCGAACAGCCGCCGTGGCCACGGCCCGAACTCCGGCAACGTTCAGCTTCCGGTATTGAGCTACCATCCGCTCCAAAACGGAGCAGACGAGCGTCATCGCCTCTTCGCTGATTGCGCCGTTGCGGAAAACGCTTTCGCCCAGGCGGGTCACCTGGCGGTCCGCGGCGAGAATGGTGTTCTCGCCTCCTGGGATCGATTCGGATGCCTGCATTCGAATCGAATTGCTGCCAATATCAATCGCTGCGTAGCGCGGCATGAGCGCAAAACTCCCTGTCTCGGCTATTCCATTCGATTATATTCGCCGGTGGGCCGCACGCCGCGCTTCGATGCTAACTTCTGGAAGGTCTTGAGCCGCGGACGCGCCTGTTTCTTAGAAATCGAGGTCTAGGGTTTCGTCGCGGGGGTCGGATTGCAAATGGGAAGGAACAGGGCCCAAAATGTCTAACGCCGCGCGTAACGCGACTTCAGGGGTTTCGCCATTCCTTACCAGCATTGAGAGAAGTGTCGCAGCTACCTTCCTCTGCTCCCTCACATAGCGTGGATGTTCCGCCGGTTCCGGTACGCCACAGCTAGACATTTGTGCTCTCCGATTAAATTAGCGTAACATGGCCGGAGCCAAACGCAGAAGATTTCCATCAAGCAGACGTGCAGTATCCAACGCCGGCTAGAAACGTGCGGCGTGGCAGCGCCAAAGCGTCGGCTCCCACGCTGGCTCCTATCTCTTTCAACAGGTTACGCGTATAGTTCGATTAAATCTTTCCCTGAAATATTTCGTGGTTGTAATGGCAAATTAACTTGGGCTTGCTAGATTTGTCCCATCCGTGGTGGCGATCACCGCTAGGAGAAGAGGGACACAACATCGATGAAATATATTCGTACGCTTGTAGTTACAGCGGCTATGGGTTTGGCCGCGATCCTTGCCGTCGCGCCGGCGTCTGCCCAGGCGTGGAAGTTCGGCGTGATGTCGGACACCCAATGGCCCAACTCTCCGGATAACAAGAATCCGAATGTGGCGGTGAATGTGATCCGGCACATCAACCAGGAGTTCATCAAGAACAAGGTGAAATTCGTTATCCAGGTGGGAGACCTCACGGATAAGCCGGGCACCGACAACCTCAACCTGGATATTCGCGCTACGTTCGCCCAGGACCTGTACAACGCAGGCATCGGGTTCTACCCGCTTCGCGGCAACCACGAATCGACGCAAGACGCTGCGGTGAGAATTCAGCAGATCTTCCCCCAAACGCAGAACGGCTCGAACAACCGCACGCCGAAGATGGTCACGACGACTATCTACGGGCCGCAGCCCGTCACCGGCGGACCTTTCCAGGTGGGCTCCAACTTCCATAGCGAACCCGGGCTTGAAGGCCTGACGTATTCGTTCAACTACAACAACGCCAGTTTCGTTCTGCTCGATCAATTTACCAAGCCGGCCGGCACGGCCCACGCCACTCTCGATCAGACCGACATCGACTGGGTTGGCTCCCAGATTTCCGGCAGACCGGCGCGCACGCACGCCTTCGTCTTCGGACACAAGGGGCTCATCACGGGGAACCACGTGGATACGCTGTTCGGCAGCACGCCGGACGACGCACCCGACGTTACGAACAGATTCATGAAGTACCTGGCGGATGGAGGCGTCCATTACTACATGGGCGGCCACGATCACATGTATAACCGGGCTATCGTGACCAGCCCCGATGGCGCGTCCAAAGTTCAGAGCATCATCGCCGCGTCCAACAGCTACAAGTTCTACATCCCGCCGCAGAGCCTTGCCGCGCAGCCCTGGCGGTCGCGTGAAACCCAAATCGCTCAAGAACTCTTCTCGGTCGGCTACTATATTTTCACGGTCGACGGACCCAGAGTCACGGTGGAGCATTACGCCATGCCCAACGGCTGCAATGGCGATTGCGACGAAACGGCGGACGTGACACCCTATTACGACCCTGCGACCGGTTCCGGCGTTCCCTTCACCTTGCACGACGTCTTCGGCTACAGCCTCAATGGCAAAGAAATTCTCGTGCCCCAAGGCGGCAGCTACGCGCTGACGGATGACACGAAGAGAGCCCTGCTGAACGGCGAATCCGGATACGCCGGAACCAGGGCGGCCATTCTGAGCGGTTCCAACGGCAGCCTCGGAAAGGACTACAACGGCCGTGCGCTCACCAAATCCGTCGATACCGGTTGGGCGCCCAAGGGAGACAACCGCGCTCTGGCGAGCGACGTCATAACGCTCTGGGGCATGGCCGACAGCCTTGCCACCGACCTGAGCGACGCCGGCAACTCCAATCAGCACTATAAGTACGCCGTGCCCAACGCTACCGCCACCGACACGTACGTACTGTCGATGTCATACCAAGCCGCTGCGTCCGCTGCGGTGGACGCGGGTTTCGGCATCGCGACCCAGGACGCAAAAGGCAACTGGGTGAACGCCGTGGACAAGAACACCGGCGCATCCGCAAAGACCTTTGTGAAGGGCGCCTGGAATCCCGCGTATAAGCTTGGGACGTATGGCGTTGACCCGAGTTCCAAGACCGCCTGGGCGGTTATCAATTACGACGCAATTTTCGCCGTCGCCAGCGGCCTCCAGCCGGTTCCCGGCCAGCGCAAGTAGCCCCGCGGTACGCTCCGCCCTCCTGTCAAACCCCGCCGAGGCCCTTCCGGGGCCTCGGATCTTCGCCCGCTTTTGCCACACCGCTTTGGCTTCGTATCGGGGCGCGGCGCTTCGTCGCCAGTGAGCGTTCCTGGGCGCCGTTCGTGAGAAATCCGGGTTAGCGTCGCGGTGGGTGGTGCTCTGTGTGCCCTTCACCGGCGCTGTCCATCCGCCGTTCCGTACGCGAGATGATCGGCGCGAATCCAAAGCCGTCAAGACTCCCATCGCATCCATACCTCTTGCGTAACTTCGCGCAGCGCGGGCAACGATAAAGATCAGCACTCCCGCGGACGCCAAGTTCACAGAGCCCGTGCCAGCCTGGCAGGCGTTATAGTGCGCCGAAGATCCACGCTGCGCCCAACGCGAGGAATGCTCCCATCACGGCACCCGCCAGGACGTCGGTCAGAAAGTGCATTCCGAGCATTATGCGCGAAATCGCCACACTGGTTGCGCAGAAGAGCAGGCCCAAGGTGAGTGTCGGATAGAAAAGGCTGAGAGAGATCGATACGGCAAACGCCGTGATAGTGTGTCCGGAAGGGAACGAGAATTGGTCGGGCGGCAGCAGTCTGGCCCAACAGTGCGGTTCTATGGCGCACGGCCGTCTCCGGCCGGTCAGCTTCTTCAGGCGCAGGAATAGAAGAATTCCGATTGCCTCCGCCGCCATTGCCGCGCCAACTGCTCGAAATCTCTGCTCTCCGCCGAACAGGAGAATCACTAGGCCCATCGCATACCACAGCCAGCCGTCGCCTCCGCGGGTAGCCGCCACCATCCAAACCCGTATCCAGGCCGGCGCGGGCCACCGGTGGATGCGCAGCATTAGCCTGTGGTCTCGATGCTGAATGTATGTCACGACAGAACTCATACCGGGTTGGGGTGTTTGCCGTTCAACCCCCATTAACCTTCCTTATAACCGGAGGCCGGTTACAGACCGATGAGGACGCCGGGAAACATTGGTTAAGACTTGTGTTTCTGGGCGCCGCGGTTCGTTTGCTGACGCCCATTACGCCGTTCTCCTATTCGGCTGCTTCCGTAACCACCTGCCGGAACCCGTGCAGCAGCGCGAAATAGAGCGCCACGCCGGCCGGCACGCACACGCATGCCCATCCGGCGGCGGCGTGCATGCCCGCCAAGCCGATCTTTCCGGCTATCGAAGACGAGGCAGCGCCTCCCCAAAGACAGGCCCCGACGCGCTCCAGCGGCAGCAAGAGCACGAGTTGCAGCGGCGTCGAAACGTTGTTGAGCAACTGCAGGGCTGCCGCGTTCAGCCGTAACGTCACGGCGGCCAGCAGGCACAGAGCGGTCGGGCATCCCGGGATCGGGAAGACTCCTAGGACCAGCCCCACTGAGACCAAGAGAGCTACCTGTTCAGGTGGAACACCTGCCACCGCGGCCTGCAATCGAGCGGCCCAAGGTCTCATTGAAACTCCTCCCTGCATTCGGATAGAAGCAGCCTCAAGGCTGGGCGAAACTGGCGTCCCGCGAGCAATTGCACGGCACCCGCGATGCCGGCCAGCCATCGCGGCTCGCGACCTTGGCACAGTTCGGCGAGCGTGCGTGCAATGTTATCCCCGCCCCGATAGAAGATGCGATCAGCCCATGTCCGCCGGCCAGGGTATTCCGGATATTCGCGCAGGATGTCGCGGACCGTTTCCAGAATTCGTTGTGGCATGGGTTCGCGGTACTGCGGGAGGAACAACACGGAACTGCGGCCGGCGTGAATCTCCGATGCGAACTCGCTGAAGGTACTGGCGTTGGTCACGTTGATGCACGCGCTCGGCTCGAAGGCGTGCCGGTCGCCGCCCGAGATCACCGGCCGCGCGTACGCCCGCGCCAACTGGATGGCTTCCGCGTTCTCCGTCCAGCGCCGCGTGCCGTTAAGCTCGAAAGCGTCCACCCAGCCCGCGCAGTTGCGCAGGAATCGATGCAGCGCCACGCGGTGCTCCGCTTCCGCGACGCCTTCATCGAGCCAGAAGGGATGGTTGAGGACGATCAGCGCGTCGGGGACGCGCGCGAACTCCTCAAGAATCGACGGCAGATCGGCTTCGCAGTTGGCCGCGCGATACTGATCCATCGCGGCCATCCAGGTAGGAGCCAGTTCGCGCGGAATGTTGTGCACCCCAAGGTGAAAGACCGATCGCGCATACGGCACGGTCCATTCCACGGATATCGGCGCCTTCGACGAATCGGCGGTGACGCTGAGCGCCAGCCCGGCTTGAATATCGTCATGATCGGTCAGGGAGACCATGGGGCGTAGGCCAAGCTCAACGATTTGGTCGCACTCCAAACGAAACGCCGAGGCGGGCGTAACGGGAGGAGTCCACCAGGCACGGCCGAACTCAACCGGGCGTGGACCACGCTCGTAATACCGCGCTACACGCGAAATGACCGGGAGTCGGCGCAACAACCCGGGAAGGAAAGCCAGGTCCTCCCGCGAATGCATCGTGTGTCCGTGCAGGCAGACTCCCGCTTCGAACCCCCTTGCGACCTCTTCCTCGCGCCACGCGAACTGCACCGCGTCTTCGCACATAAGAATGCTTCCTCGCGACCAGTTTCATCCGCAAGCTGTTACAGCCCGGCGAAAGGCTCGCAATGTTTTGAATAATAGACTTCGGGCTGCACGCGCATGAATGTCGAGCACGCGGAAATAAGATCCGGAGACTGGAATATGGCCACGTCGAATTCCGGCTACGGTAACCCGGCCGACACGCCCCGTTAACATCCGTGCGGCATGATCGCTATATGCGTATCGTCACGAGCGAACGTTGTCTCAGGCTCGAAGAAGAGATCCTTACCGAATTGATGGATGCGCGGAATGCCTTGAGGCAAGCTCCGCCAGAGGCTACGGACGAGGCGCGCAAACATTACGCCTCGGCGCTCGGGCGGTTCAGCAACCTGGTCTTGGAAAATGAACTCTTCGAAATGGCGGATTCCGCGGGCGTCGGCTTTATTCGAGAGCCGCAGGATCAGGCAGTTCCCGCTCCGGCCTTTCCGCCACGGAATAAACCGGGACACCCTCTTGGCTTCCAGCCCGTTACAGACCTACGCGGACGCCCCTGGGATCGCTAGTAGCAAGACAGGCCGTCACAGCAGGCGAGCGGATGTCCAATCCCTATACCTGAACCCCCACGTCTTTGGCCATGTTGGTTGCGTGGTCGCCTATCCGCCTCAGGATGCCGCCACAAGCAGGAAGGCCGTGTCCCGTTTGCGTTCCGGATGGTCGGCTCGGACGAACTTGACCGCGTGCCCCGCCTCAAGATCGGCGGCGATGACTACATCACCGAACCGCTCAGCTCACGCGAACTGATCGCGCGCTTAAAGGCCCAGTTCCAACGCGACGACCCGCAGTCCGATGCGGCAATTGGGAAACGGGGAGTTCGCCCACAGCCGGGCGACTGCAGCACATCCCAAGCACTCGCTCGACTTCCATGCGATCAAACGGCTGTGCCAAGACGTCGTAACCTCCACGATGAAGGACTTCCACCCATAGGAACTCATCGGCACGCGTCGAAGTCACGACCAGAGGCGGTGCTTCCCTGCCATTGAGGTAGTCCAGCACGTCTGTCCAATCGTTGCCGTCGAGATTGTTCTCGCATACCACGGCGGCGAATGTGCACGTCTTGAAAAGTGCGACAAATCCCGACAGGTCGTAAGCGCTGACTATTCTCCAATTCAAAGACTTGGCCACATTGCCAAAGAACCAATGTGTTTCGGGCGACGAACTAACCACGAGTATCGTCACGGCCTATCCTCCTCGGTACGGGTGGCTCCGTCGAATTGACTTCTGTCCCGCCAGGTCGCGGACCGAAATGCACGCCAAGCTTGAGATGTGTTCTCACGGCGCGCCTAAAGCGATAGTAGCCGCGGCTGATTGCGGTTTGATGAATGTGCGATGAAACTATGCCCTTCGGGACGTGAATTCACCTTTACCGCACGCGTGCGCTTCAAGCCCCCCGCAGTTCGGGCGCCAGACAGCTGGCGCCCGACCGTCCCTTACCGTCTCGGCGCCTAGCCGAACGTCACTGCCATGGAGACGCTGCGTCCCGCCATGAGCGATATCACGTCATTCGGCTGCGGTAGATTCGTTCTGGTCGAAGCCGCGGTCACGCCGATGATGTTGTGCTGATCGAACAGATTCGTGACGCCGAACCTGAACTTGGTCCCCCGCAGGCGGGAGGATTCCTTGATCGTGCAGGTGAAGAATAGGTTGATGATATCGAAAGGATCGATGGCCATTGCCTGATTGATGCCGCCATTGGCTTCCTCTTAAATACGGTGATCTACTGTCGGAGCGCGAGAATATCCGAGGCGGTGTCTGCACAATTCGGGAGCAAGGCACGGGCCGCAGTCAGGAGTGCGAGGACGAGATCGAACACGGATCAAACCCGTGTAACACTCCGTGGCGTTTCTGTGCCACGAAAACCGACGAATCGACACAACTCTGAGTTATAGCCACAGACAGGTGCTTCAAATCGGCAAGACTATCGCAACCTATCCAATGCGGCTCTGGCCTTGGTGGCTATCGCCTGGGGCAGTGGGGCGTATCCCAGCGTTTCCGCCATGCTCTGTCCCTGCAACAGCATCCATTTCAGGAAATCCACGATGATGCGTCGTTTCTCCGGGTCCGCGATTCTGGCCGGGGTCAGCAACCACGTGTAACTGGCAATCGGATAAGCGTCTTGGTCCGGCGGATTCGTAATGGATACGCGGAAGTCGGCAGGCATGGAGTTGGCCACCGAGGCCGCGGCTAGTCGGATGCTCGCTGCTGCGGCCTTGATGAATTTCCCCGATGAATTCCGCACCCGCCCGTAGGTCATCCGGTTCTGCACGGCATAGATCAGTTCGACGTACCCGAAGGAAAACGGCATCTGTTTCACGATTCCGGCGACGCCCTCGTTTCCCTTGGCGCCAATACCGGTTCGCCAGCGGAGAGAAGTCCCGCGGCCTACGGCAGCCTGCCACTCCGGGCTTGTTTTCGAAAGAAAATCCGAGAGAACGTAGGTGGTTCCGCTGCCATCCGAGCGATGCACGACTGCGATGCCCGCGTCCGGCAACCGGACGCCGGGATTGACCGCGGCGAGCGCCGGGTCGTTCCAGTTGACGATCGTTCCCGACAGGATACCCGCGAGCGTCTCCGTGCTGAAGTTGAGCTCTTTGCTGACGCCCGGGATGTTGTAGATGGGGACGACCGCTCCGATCACTGTGGGGAAATGGAGCACGCCGTTGGGGAACAGCGCCGCGTCCGCATCGGTCAGCGGCATGTCGGATGCGCCGAGATCCAGAACGCCAGCCCGGAGTTGCCGCAAGCCGGCTCCCGACCCGACGGATTGATAGTTGAGCAGGGCATCGGGGTGCAGGCGGTGGTATTCGTCGAACCACCTGGCGTAGATGGGATACGGGAACGTCGCGCCGGCGCCGTTGATCAGAACCTGTGAGAGCGCCGGCCGAATCAACATCGCCAGCGAGGCGGCGCAAATCAAGAACCGGGCGGCCCGTCTCATTCCGTCACGCTCTCGATCCGGACCATGCGGCCGGGATAATCCAGCGTCAGGATGAAATCCTGAAGGACGGCGTTACCCAGATTTCCGCCGCGTTGGGAAACCTCTTCGTCTTCGCCATAGCCGCTTTCCACGTAACCCACTTCAATCGCTCCAAGGTCGATGGCGTTGAGCTTGACGGAAGTTGCCCACCCTTTCGTGAGCCGCGCCCGGCCGAGGTGCCGGTCGCCTGCACCGGCGTTCCCGCTTTGGCGAGTTCCCGGAGTCCCAACTTGTCGATTGCCTTGGGGAAGAGGATGAGGCCGAGGCTAGATCCCGTATCGAGCGTCACGGAGATCCGAATGCCATTTACGTAGCAGTCTTCGAGCAGCGGCAGCACGGAAGTTCCCCGCAGGATCATGGGGAACGACGTCGCCTCGGGGCCGTCCCCCGTCGAAGCGGGCGACGGCGCGGAGTCCAGAAACCGTATACGCCGGTGGAAGTAGTCGATCTGCGCCACGCGCTGGCTCAGAAACCCAAATCCCAGAACTCCGTGCAGCGGGCGCCCCAGCGAACCGGATAGCGCCGAAAGGTCGATTGCCGAAACCTCCAGATCGTGAACCGCAAGATCGCCAATCTTCAGCTCCGGGCAGACGGTACGGCGCCCGGCCGTGCGCCCCGTGCCTACGCCGGCGATGGGCCCCTCGGGGCCAAGCGGCAGTTTCAGCTCGCGGGCGAGGCGCAGGTCGATGATGGCAGTTCGCGTGCCGGTATCGAGGATGAAGTTGAGCGGCCCTTTTCCGCCGATGGTGGCGCGAAGAACGATCTGATTGTGCAGGAACTCGAACCCAACATCCGCGAGAGTCGCCGCATAGCTTTGGGAGATTCCCAATCCGGTAGCACAGACAAGCATGAGGATGCGCCACATGACCCGCTCACGGTACAGCGTAGCAGGTTGGTATCAGGCTCCAACAAAAAGAAGAGGAGGCCGGCGTATTACGCCAAGCCTCCCCTGGGAACTACCGGGCTGGGGTGGACCTGCTAGAAGTTCACGCGCAGCGCCAACTGGATCTGCCGGTTCGTGCCGAGACCGATCTGGTTCGATACGGTCGAGGTGCGTGCGCCGAAATTGGCTCCGGCGGTAGCCGTGGTGAACGCCTGGCCGGGCTGAAGTCCGGAAGCGCCGGGTCCGCTGGGGATGATCTGCTGCAAGCGGACGTTGCCGGGGTTGGCCAAATTCGCATGGTTCAAGATGTTGTAGATCTCAGCCTTGAACTCAACGAACTTCTGTTCGGCAAACGGGAACTTCTTGCCTAGGGTCAGATCGATCTGGCTTAGGCCGGGGCCAACCAGGCTATTCCGGGAAGAGTTGCCGAAGGTTCCCGGCAGGGGAATCGAAAAGGCAGCTGGGTTAACCCAGCCCATGCCGGTGTGGAGGTAGGGGTCAACGCCGGCGACTACGTCGGGCCGGCGCACGTTACGGCTATTGCCGCCGCCAAGGGTGTTGATAACCGGCGTCGTCACGGGCGATCCATTTACCAGGACCGGG
>CAIYHG010000103.1 GCA_903925975.1 uncultured Acidobacteriia bacterium
AAACTGCGGAGAAGCCGCGCTGGAAACAAAAGGGCAACGAACTGTCTCAGCGCCGCCTCGCCATTAAAGACGACTCAAAAAACCCTTCCTCCGGCCCCAACTGCGGAAGCTGGGCTAGGGGCCGTGTCCTCCCGGGGCTTGCCGGACCACGGGCGGCACAGGCCGCTTGCTTCCCACCCCAGAAACACGAAAGGCCGCGGAACAACCCGCGGCCTTATTCCTGATACCCCGAAGCCGGCTAGTTCTCGAACACCAGCGTGGTAGTTGTGCCCCCCACGCGAATCTCCGATATCGAACCGGCCGTGCCGACGTACCGCACTGTCGTGGCATCGAATTTCTGGTCGCCGCTCTGGACCTTCACCGCCGCTTCCACGCTCTTCTTGCCCACCAGGAACGTCGCTTTGTTGTTTTCCACACTCAGGCGGTAGTCGCCCGGCTTCAACTGCGTTCCCTTCACCACCGAAGGCTGGTACAGCGTCACTTTGTAGGTCTCGGCGCCGGCGATTCCGGCTGCCAGCAATGCGCAAATCGCGATCTTCTTAAACATGCAAAATCTCCCGAACCGGTTGGTTCTATTAATGGATTTCGGGCGGGTAAGCCCGATTTCAAGGTAGCACCACAGTAAAGTGGATGTCAATTAGGGGATGCGCCGGACGGTGACAGCCCACTACGTCGGCCCCATCAGCCGCCGCCGCGCCTCGCGGTGCGGCCTATTTCGGACGATTTAGTCCTTGAACTGCATTGGCGTCGCGGTTAGACTGCTTGCGAGGAGACCGCGATGATTGGTCCACAAAGTATCTCGATTTACCTGAACAACGCCTTGAAGCCAACCGATATATCGGCAGAACTCGACTGCGAAGCGCCGCTTCCGGAGACGGTCAGGGACATGCCCGATGTAATCGGGGGGCGCTTTGTGGAGGTGGATGAAGCTGAAGCCGAGCAGATCAAAGCTGCGTGGAAACGGGTGATGACGCTGAACGCGACTCAGGTGCTCTACACCTTCAGCTACGATCCGCCCACGCATCAGTTCAAGGCCACGAAACGCTAACCCGTGGGTCAGGCCTCCCCAGCCTGACCCGGTATTCCGCCCCATCTGTGGCGCGGCCCTCCAGGCCTGCAGAGCCGAGATTCGTCTCGGCTTTTCTTTTTTCGAAAGTGCCGTGCGGTCATCCCCGCCATCTTGCCGCGCGCTTCAGCTCGATAGCCTGACTTCAAAGAGTACAATCGAGTCATGCTCCGCGGCCTAGCCTTGGTTCTGGTTGCCGTACCCCTGGTCTGTGCGCAGAACTCCCCGCCTGCCCGTCCGAGCCGCGGACTCCCAGTGGACGCATGGCTGGCCGAGCGTAACCCGGCCCGCTTCGAATGGCAGACGCGGGTCTCCAAGCCCACGCTTTCCGTCGAACAGAGATTGAGCGTCACCGCGGAGATCGTTCTGGAGGGCAAGGAGTTGGTGCGGCGCCGGGGGCAGGGCATTCTGACCTACCTCGTCAGGATTACCGATAAGGCCGCCCGCCACTACACCGCTCGCGCAGTGCTTTCGCTCGATAAGGTGACCGAGGAGGCGGCTGCCTCGAACGCCGTCTACAGCGTTCGCGCGCTCCTCCTTCCGGGGGAATACCAGGTCGATTACGCGATCCTCGATAGCCGCACCGGCGAACACGCGGCAGCCACCCGCAAGTTGCACGTGGCGGCTCTGAGCGGCGATCCGCTGCCGGCATCCTGGCAAGGCTTGCCCACCGTAGAACTCATCATGCCGGGGGACCGCCCGGACGTGTGGTACCAGCCCACTCTCTTGGGAACCCTGCGCCTCCCAGTCCAAACGCGCCGTCCCGTTCGTGTCGAACTGCTGCTCAACGCCTCGCCCGCCCCAGGCGACAGGCGCCGCTCGATGCTCATGAACAACCAGAGTTTGGGAGCGATGGTGCCCGGCTTCAAGGAACTATCTCAGATGGCGCTGTCCGGCGGGTCCGTCAACGCGTCCGTCATAGACTTGACCCGCCGCCAGGCGGTCTTCACCCAGTCTCGCGTGGATAAGGCGCACCCCCTCGATTGGCCAAAACTCAAGGCGGGACTGATACAGGCCAACCCCAACACCATAGATGTGGCCTCGCTGCAGGGCAGCAGTGAGAACGCGCAATTCTTCGTGGACCAGGTGCGGCGGAAGGTGTTGCCCGGGCCTGACGACGAGCGGAAGAGCGCCGATGCGCCCCCCATCGCCCTGATTGTGCTCAGCGAAGCCGTGCAGTTCGGGCCGCGCGACGATTCAACTCCCATCGATATCGGGGACGAATCGCACGGCAGGGTGTTCTACATCCGCTATCGCCAACCGCTTCGTATGCAGTTGGCATATTCCGCGATCGGCAGCACCAACGCGCCCGTTGGGCAACTGACATTGCGCCCACCGCCCATGGACGACCTTCTACCGCTAATTAAGCCGCTCGGCCCGCGCTACTTCGACGTCTATAAGCCCGAGGATTTCCGCAAAGCCATGGCCGAGATCATGCGGGAAATCGCCCGCCTCTAGCCCCCGCCCGGCCAGGTGGGGCAGGCGGTTTCGCCTGCCGGGGTTCCTTCAACAAACAGTTCCGCCGCCGCGCCGTACTATCTTCTCGCCCTGCGCCGGTGAACTAAACCGCTTCGCGGTATTTGACCCGTGATCGAGGGGCGGACAGCTCCTTCACACTGGAATCAGTTATCCCCATAACCACGATTCCAGTTCGGAAGGAGCCATCCATGA
>CAIYHG010000104.1 GCA_903925975.1 uncultured Acidobacteriia bacterium
ACGCCCAGCCCGCGCTGATGCACGTCGCGCACCTGTGGACGCGATGGTCTACTCTGACGGAGTGCGTGCGCACGGGCTCGGCTGTTGTGCCGAGCGAGCTAGGCGGGCGCGCGGAGGATTGGACGCAGGCTTTCATCGCGGCCATGCATCGCAACGCCTCCGAACGCGCCGGCGGTGTGGCGCGCGCCGCCCGAGCGGGTTCGGTCCGCCGCATGCTCGATGTTGGAGGCGGATCGGGCGCCTATTCTATCGCCTTCGCCAAAGCCAACCCCGAATTGATGGCGGATATCCTGGACGTCCCCGCCGTGATCCCCATCGCGCGCAAGCATGTTGAGCGCGCGGGCTTATCCGGCCGCATCTGTCTCCGGGAAGGCGACCTTCGCGCGGGCAAGCTGGGCGAAGGCTACGACATGGTCTTCATCTCGGCTATCTGCCACATGCTGACGCCCGAGGAAAATCTCGATCTTCTGCGCCGCGGCCGCGAGGCGCTTGCCGCAGGCGGCCGCGTGGTAATTCAGGATTTCATTCTGGAGCCCGAGAAGACGGCGCCCAAGCAGGCCACGCTCTTCTCATTGAACATGCTGGTTGGAACCAGCGGCGGCGCCTCTTATAGCGAACCCGAGTACGCCGGATGGCTGGAACAGGCCGGATTCGGCGAGATCCACCGCGTCCGCCTTCCCGGCCCCGCGAACCTGATGATCGCAACGCGGCGTAGCTGAGATGGAGGTGCCCACGGCTCAAGATAATGAGGATTCGCATGAAGACAACGCATTCCTTTCTATTCGTCGCAGCATTGGGGCTGCCGTTTCTGGCTTCCGGCCAGGCGCCCGCGCCCGCCCCCGCGCAGCCGCCGGCCGCCGCTCTCGTGTCGCCCGAGATCGCCGCCGACGGGCGCGTGACATTCCGGCTTCGTGCGCCTGGAGCGCGCGAGGTCAGCGTCGCTGGCATTCCCGCGCCGCTGGCTATGTCCAAGGACGCCGATGGCGTTTGGTCTGCCACTACGCCCAACGCGCTCGCGCCAGATATCTATTCCTACAGCTTCACGGTGGACGGGTTGCGGATTCCCGACCCCTCCAACATGACGAACACCGGGGTGGGCATTATGGGCGCAACCAGCTATCTCCAGATTCCAGGCGTACCGTGGACCAATTCGAACGCTCCTCACGGAGCCGTGGCCAAGCACGTTTATCAATCCGCCATCATCGGCGGGCCGGAAACGTACTATGTCTACACACCGCCGAGCTACGATCCGAAACGCAAGGCGGCGTATCCCGTCCTGGTGACGCTGCACGGCCTTGCCGCGGGCACCGCCGCGTCGGCCGGAGACTGGATCGCGCAGGGGGGAGCCAACCTGACGCTCGATACGCTGATCGGCGAGGGAAAAGCCGTGCCGATGATCCTGATCTCCCCGGCGGCAAACGGCAATACGCAGGGCAACCGCGGCGCCGCGGCGGGATTCCCCAATTTCACCAGGGCCCTAATCGAGGAGATTCTGCCTCAGGTGGAAAAGCAGTACAACGCAACCAGCAAAGCGTCCGAGCGCGCGATCACCGGCTTATCGGCCGGCGCTGCGCAGTCGCTCCTGCTGCTGAATCGCCTCGACAAGTTTCAATGGATCGGAAGCTTCAGCCCCGGTTTCGATATGTTCACTCCCAGGTGGGGCACTCCCGCCATGGAACGCACCGTGAACGGGCAGCGTCCGCTGCTCGAACCCGGCGAGTTTGAAGCGAACTTCCCGAAACTGGAGGCCGCTGCCAACAGCCAGATCAAGCTGCTCTATATCACCTGCGGCACGGCGGATGACCACTTGAACCTGACTCGCCAGTTCAAGGCGTTTCTCGAAGCCCGCAAAATCAAGATTACGAACTACTCGGAGCCGGAGGGCGTCCAACACGTCTGGACGTTCTGGCGCCCGCAGTTGGCGGCCTTTGCTCCCTTGCTGTTCAAGCCGGCGAACTAACGAGACGGCGATTCGTGGACCGATCGGCGGAGCCGCGGGTTACGCGCGCCTGCGTACCCGCGTAAAAGGAAGGCTCTTAACTTACAGGCAAGCACTCTGCCCGGGGGATTCGCGCCGCTTTCAGCTTCCGGCCTCGGGGATGGTTCACGCACCGCTCCCTCGTCGGTCGCGGCTCTGAATGAAGCGGAAGCGTTGCCTGTTAGCGTTGCGCGGGCCCCGCCCCGAAGCGCGTTCCGCGTGGCAAGAAGCAACGCCAACGCCAATAGTCTCTCCGAAGCACGAAATCTCCGCTTCCTCCGCGCTCTCAGGTTTTGACTTTGAGACGCCTAAGTCTTCTCCGCGTTCTTCTTCGCGGCTCTGCGGCTCCGCGTCAACAGAACCCAGCGAGCTTTGAGTACACCCTACAGCAACTCTTCCCGGTTCGCCTTCTCCAGCAGCTTCACTACCTCGCCTACCTGCTGCGCGCGGTCGCGGCTCGCGATCAGCAGCGCGTCGGGGGTGTCCACCACGATCAGGTCTTTCACTCCCAGCAGCGCCACCAGTTTCTTGCCGGCGTCCACGAAGTTGCCCTGGGACGCCATGCAAATCGAATCCCGTCCAGCCGCATTCCCGTCTTTGTCGCGGGGCAGCAGTTCGTAGACGGCGTTCCAGCTTCCCACGTCGTTCCAGCCGAAATCGCCCGCGGCGATCCCGCTGACATTCGCGGCTTTCTCAAGAACGGCGTAGTCGATGGAGATGTTCTCGCACAGCGGAAAACACTGCTTCAGGGCCGCGTCGAAATTGCGCTTCCCGAACGCGGGCAGGGCGGCCAGTACGGTCGCCGTCTTGGGCAGGTGCTGCCGCAGTTGATCGAGCAGCGCTTCGGCGCGCCAGAAGAACATGCCGGAGTTCCAATAGAAATTTCCCGCGGCCACGTATCGCCGCGCCTTCTCAAGCGCCGGCTTCTCATGGAACCGCCGAACCGGCAGCGCGTCCTTCGACCCAGCCGCCGCGCCGCGCGGAAACTCCACGTACCCGTACCCCGTCTCAGGCCATCGTGGCTGAATCCCCACAACCATCAGCTTTCCATCGGCGGCGCCCTTGAGCGCGGCTTTCACAACCGCGCGGTAAGCCGCGGGCTTGCTGACCACGTGGTCCGAAGGGAAGACGCCCATCACCGCGTCGGGATCGAGGGAACTGAGGATATGGGCCGCCAGGCCGATTGCCGGGGCGGTATTGCGCTGGAGCGGCTCCGAGAGTATCTGTCTCTTCGGCACCTCCGGCAACTGCGAGGCGATCATCTCGCGCAGATAGTCGTTGGTGAGAACCCAGATCCGTTCGGGAGGAATCACGGGCGCCAGGCGATCGACTGTCGCCTGGATCAGCGAACGCTGCCCGATCACGTTCAGCACTTGCTTGGCGGAGCGCTTGCGGCTCCGCGGCCAGAAACGCGTTCCGCGTCCGCCAGCGAGGATCAGGCCGTAATGATGAGAGTTCATTAGTTCAGCGGATATCCGCGTATCAACCGAAATGTGCGATTCCAGCGCGTCTTTGATGGAAAATGCGTGATCAGGTCGATCAGGTGCTGCACCGAGATTCCGGGGTTTGACAAATCCTCGGTGGATGCGTTGAACGACCAGTAGACAATCGTCGGCTTCCCGATGATATTCTCCCGCGGCACGAAACCCCAATACCTGCTATCGAGCGAGGAATCGCGGTTGTCGCCCATGGCGAAATAGTAATTCGGCTGCACCACCACCTCGCCGTTCTCCACATGACTGGCCAGCATGTCGTGCGCGCCTTCCGACACCGGCACGTTCGGGTCGGCCGGGAAATTGTCGCGGTACGAATCGAAATACCCGGTCTTGTGATAAACGTAGGGCTCTTCCACCGCTTTGCCGTTCAGGTATAGCTGCTTGTTGATCATGCGGATGTGATCGCCCGGTATGCCGATCGCGCGCTTCACGAAAGTCTGCTCGATATCCACCGGGTAGCGGAAGACGATGATATCGCCGCGCGAAATATCCTTATATGGCAGCACCAGCCGCGACAACGGGCCGGCGGGCGCATAGGCCAGCTTGTCCACCAGCAGATGGTCTCCGATGAGGAGCGTGTCTTCCATTGACCCGGTGGGGATGACGAACGCCTGCACCAGCGCGGTCGTGCCGAACAACAGCAAAATAACGGTGAGCGTCCACTCGGCGACGAACCCCCGGTCAACCCCGGAATCGGAAGGCTGGGGCGCTTCCTCGGGCTGCGCGTCGGCTACGATGAGCTGATCTTGGTCCACGGCTACCTATTTTAGCGTGGAAATCCACAAGGGTTCCGACGGTTACAATAAGCACTCTATGCGCCTCAGCAAATGCCGCGCCCTCGCGCTGTTTCTTCTCGTCTGCTCCGCTCTTCCCGCGGAGATCCGGCAGCTCACCATTCTGCACACGAACGACATCCACGCGCGGCTCTCTCCGGCGCCAAATGGACAAGGCGGCCTCGCGTATCTGGCGGCCACGATCCGCCGCGAACGCGCTGGCTGCAATCATTGCATTCTGCTGAACGCGGGCGACCTGGTGCAGGGCACGCCGGTCTCCACCGTGTTCCACGGCCTTCCCGTTTACGAAGTGGCCAACCTATTGGGCTACAACGCCGGGACCCTCGGGAATCATGAGTTCGATTACGGCTGGATGCAGGCGAAGAAGTTCATGGAGACGGCCCGCTATCCGGTGGTCTCCGCCAACGTGATCAACGAAGGAGGGACGCTCTTCACGGCGCCCTACGTCATCCTGCGCGTCAACGGCCTGCGCGTGGCCGTGATCGGCGGGCTCACGGATCTGATGCCGACTTTGGTAACGCCCAAGCAGATGGGCGAATGGAAGACCACCCCGGTAGTGGCCGCGGTGCGGAAGGCCGCCGCGGAAGTGCGGGGCAAATCCGACGTCATTGTGCTGTTGGGTCATATCTCGGCCGGCGAAGAGAAGACGTTCCTCGAAACGGTTCCGGAGATTCCCATCATCGTGACGGGCATGAGCATAACGGCTTCGAACAGGCGCAGTCGAAAGACGGCCGCGTGCTCGTTCGCGTGAAGAACGACGCCAAGGAATTGGGGCGGCTCGATCTTCAGATCGATACGCAGAAGAAAGCTCCGGTCTCTTGGAATTGGAAGGTGATCCCCGTCACATCCACGTCTATCGCGCCGGCCGCTGACGTAGCCGCGCAAGTGAAGAATTGGGAAGACCAGGTGACGGCCCGCGTGGACCAGCCGCTCGCCGTTTCGCGCCGCGCATTCAATAAGGCCGAACTCAAACTGCTCATGGAGAGGGCTATGCGCGAGCAGACGGGCTCCGATTTCGCGTACATGAACGCCGGCGGCGTGCGTGATGTGCTGCCCGAGGGCCAGATCCAGGTGCGGCACATCTGGAATATCATGCCCTTCGACAACGTGCTGGTAGTCGGCAAGTTCCGGGGCAGAGCGTTGCCGGCCATCGTTGTAGGCAGCCAGAAGATCGATCCGGATAAGGAATACACCTTGGCCGTCAGCGACTTTACGGCCGCCAACCAGAGCGCCCCGTCAGAGCTGCGCACCACCGGCCTCCAGTTCCCCCAAGACGCCGGCCTGTTGCGGGACGTGCTGGTGGATTGGTTCCGCAAACAGAAAGTGATCGAATAACGTCACTTCCGGGCGGCCCCTCCCGCCCGTTACATATTGCGGGAACACCCGGCCTCGGAATAACGTAAGTACAGGTAAGATGCCCTATTGCAGCCAGTGCGGAAATCAAGTCGGGCCTGCCGACGCGTACTGCGGGCGCTGCGGCGCTTCGCAGCCGGTTGGAACCGCTGCCGGACATGCCGGCGCGGGCAAGACGCCCTTCTCAGACATAAGCCCGCGGACGGCCTCCATCCTCTGCTACATTCCCGGCATTGGTTGGGTGGCTGCTATCCTCGTGCTGGCGGCCGAGCGCTTCCGCGCCGACCGTGTGGTGCGCTTCCACGCCTTCCAGGGCCTATATCTGTTCGTTGCCTGGCTGATCAACCAGTGGGTGATTGAGCCTTTCAGCGGCCCGTTCGGCCGGTTCCAGCTTCACAACGTGATCGGCCTGATCCTCCTGATCATGTCCATCGTCATGATCGTGAAGGCCGCCCACGAGCAGCGGTATTCGCTCCCCCTGTTCGGCGAACTGGCAGAGCGCTCCGTAGCGGAAGACTAGCCAAACCGAAGTGAGGCAGACGCCCCGCTAGTTGCGCTTGGGAGCCGGTGTGCTCACCTGCGAGCGCGGTTCGCTCCGCTTGACCTGGGCGCGGACGCGCCCTTTCTGCAGTTGGGCAGCGGCCTTGGCGCGGGCGGCGTCGCCGATCTGGATCTTATTGTTGACGGATTTCGCGCCGCCGGTCTTCGCCAGACGGGTGGCTACGCCTTTGTGCTGAATCACGTCGGTGCGGCCTTCGATGTTGGCCACGCCGCCTTGCACGCGGACCTGGAACTTGTCCTCATTGATCTTCGAAGCCGCGAACTTGGCGCGAATAGCGGCTTCGATTTCGGCATCGGAACGCTGGGCGGGAGCTTTTGGCGGCTGTTTCGCAGCGCCGGAGCCCGTCTGGGGCGCGGCTCGAAGGCCCGCCGCGGTGGAGAGCGATAACGCCAGCACCAATAAGACCACGCCTAATCTGTCTGTCCGCATAGCACTTATACAGTCGCCGAAGCCGGCCGTTGCTCTCACAATTCTGTGCTAGAGTTAGGGTTTCTTTAGAGCTCTGGTTCGATGCCCGAACAGATCCTGCTTCAAGGCAAACTACTGGGTACGGAAGCGTTCCTACTGGGGGCCGCTGCCGAAGGCCGTTCCGCGCGTTCCGCCGGAGAGGACCTGCTGGCGGGCCGGTCACAATGGATTACGCTGCTTTGCGAGGCGCTGCCGCGCGCGCTGCTGGCCGAATTAGGCCTGCCGCGGGTGCTGCTGGGGGCCAGCGGCGGGGGCCAGTTTCTCATCATTCTGCCGGGCGATGCCCGTGAACCCTCCGAGAAGTTTCTAGGCGCCGCGGCTACTCAGATCGCCGCACTGAGTTCGGGGTGCGTGAAGCTGATTTGGGGCGTTACGGATAACCTGGGCGACTGGGCCGTGATCCGGAAGCGCCTGAACGAGGAACTCCAGCGCAAGCGCGAAGCGCCGCTCGCCGGCTTCCCGGCCGCTGGCTCAAATCCCTTTCAGCCCTTTGCACGCATATCGAACACCGAGGCCGACGCGTATTTCGCCAAGGAACTGGGCGCCAAGGTTCGCGAAGCCGGGCGCGTTGGCTGGTCGCCGGAAAATCCAGGCAAAGTGACGCCGGGGGAAGGGAAACACTCCTGGCCGCTGACGTCGAACCTTTCGCCCGATGGCATCATGATGGCGCGGCACGCGGCCCCCTCCGATGATGGAAAGTCCGTCGCGCCCGTGCAGACCCTGGGGCGCCGCGCGCAAGGGCGCTCCATCTGGGGCGTGTTGCGCGGCGACGTGGACGATTTCGGCCTGCGCCTCCGGCGCATCCATAGCATTGAAGAGCACGTGCCTCTTTCCGTGCTTTATAAGCAGTTCTTCGCCGGCGAACTAGAAGTGCTGTGTTCGCTCCCCGAGTTCTGGCGTAAGGTCACGATTATCTATTCGGGCGGGGACGATTTCGCGGTCTACGGATCGTGGGATGCGTTGATCGGCCTGGCGCGTGAAGTACAGCGCCTGTTCCACCGCTTCACCGAAGAGAATTTGAAGGACTACCCCGGCGCCGAGGGCAAGACGATTTCGATGGCCATCTCGCTCGCGCCCGAAACGTACTATCCGCTTGCGGCGGTGTACGAGGAGGCGGGGCGTAGCCTGGATATGGCCAAAGCCGCGGATAAGGATTGCATTTATCTATTAGGCCGCGTCATTGAGTGGCGCCGCCTGGCCGATGCGGCTGAATTGAAAGACACCGTCACGAAACTGGTGCACGATTTTCGCATGTCGAAGCAGTTCCTGTATCAATTGCGGAGTCTCTACCGGCATGACGCATATAGCGACGGCGGCGCGGAAACACAGCGCGCCTGGCGCTTCCGGCGGCGGTTCAACCGCATTCTGAGCGGCACGCGCGACCGGGAATTCCAGAAGTTGCGTACGCACCTGATCACCGAGATCGGGGGGCGTAAATCGGCGGAAGTCAAACTGCGGCCCGCGGGCCTGGTGGCCCTGGAATGGGCCAGATTGGTGACAGAGGTTTAGCACATGGCACAAGAGCAGGAGCAACGCACCCCGCAAAGCCGGCCCCCGCGCGAGGGCAGCCGGGGTCCGAGAGACGACCGGGGGGGCGACCGTGGAGATCGCGGAGATCGCCGGGGCGGCGACCGGGACCGCGGCCGGCCCGAGGGTCCGCCCGAGATCGACATCGATAAGTTGATTGCGGACAGCCTGTATCTCGACAACCAGGCGCACTCCATCGTGAGCCGGATGCGGGATATGGATTCGGGCACCAAGAGCCAGCTACGCCGGCTCTACAGCGCCGTGCGTCGCGCCGTGCGCGCGCCGGAATCGGAGCGCCAGCACGAGTTCGTCATGCTGCGCGCGCGGCTTGCCTATACGATTGCGCGGCACGGGCTTCGCAGCCTCGATCAGCTCGAACGTCTTCTGCTGCAGGTGACCCGCAAGAACGATAACCGCGGGTACGACAGGTTCAAGGACCTATTCGAGGCCATCGTGGCCTACAACGAGTAACGAGCAATGAGCGCACATACCTCCCAAACCGAGCTGAAACTCATCGGCAAGCTGATTCTTCAAGGCGAGTTGCATTGCGAGACCGGGCTGCACGTGGGCGCGGGGAAAGGTTCGCTCGAAATCGGCGGATCCGATAATCCCGTGGTGAAAGACGCGTTCGGACGCCCCTACGTCCCGGGGAGCTCGTTGCGCGGCAAGATCCGCTCGCTCTTGGAGCAGTCCTCCGGCCTGGCGTCGCCGGGCGAACTGGTTTACCTCTCCCGCCGCAAGGGGCAGGAAGTACGCATCCACCAGAGCGACCGGCCGGATGATGAAATCTGCCTGCTGTTCGGGCGCAATCCCGGCCGCATGGATCGCGTGCAGGGCGAGGCGCTCGATAGCTCGCAGGCCACGCCCGCGCGGCTGGCGGTGTTCGACGCGCCGCTCGACCCGGAGAGCATCACCGCGCAAATGCGCGAGAACCTCGACGATGAGCTGACCGAAGTCAAGAGCGAGAACGCCATCGACCGCATCACCTCGCAGGCCAACCCGCGCACCCTGGAGCGCGTGCCCGCTGGGGCGCGGTTCCAGACGCGTTTCGTGATGGACGTGCTCTGCGAAGAAGACGCTCCGCTCTTCCAGCGCGTGCTCGAAGGGCTGCGGCTGCTCGAGGACGACGCGCTCGGCGGCGGCGGTTCGCGCGGCAGCGGCCGCGTGCGTTTCGCTAATCTGCGGCTGGTGTGGCGCGGCAGGCCGTACTACGCCTCCGGCGCCCCGGAAAAGGAAATCGGCGCGGGCGCGGACCTGGCGGCTATTCAGGCCGCGGTTGCCGAATCCGGCTTCGCCTTCCTGCGCGAGGAGTAATGAACCCGGGACTGGTGGTTAAACTCCGTCCCGATGGACCGTGGCGGATCGGCTCCGATTCGGGAGCGCGCAACCGCGTGGACGCGGTCTATCACAGCGACGCGCTATACTCGGCGGTCACGTCGGCGATGGCGCGGTTCGGTTCGCTCGAAGACTGGCTCGACGCAACCGCGCGGGCCGCGGCTCCGGCGGTCCGCTTTAGCTCTTTCTTCCCGGTTCTGGACGATATCGATTACGTAGTTCCCCCGCGTACGGTTTGGCCTCCGGTTGGTCCGGTGGCTGGGTCGCGCGTGAGGTGGAAGAGCGCGCGGTTTGTGCCTGCGACCGTGGTGCGGGCCATCCTCACCGGCGGACGCGTGAACGAGAACCAGTGGGCCGTTGACGGGCCTAGCGAGTGCCTGATTCCTGCCGGCGCTGCCGGTCCGTTCCGGACGAGCCTACGGTGGAGCGCGGCGGTGGACCGTCTTACTGGTTCCACCGAGCGCCATGGAACGGCTTGCATCGAGTTCCGCTCCAATGCGGGCCTATGGACGGTGGTCTCGTTCCGTAACGAGGCCGCGCGCGACGCGTGGCTCGCTCGTGTGAAGGCCGCATTCCGGTATCTGGCCGATACGGGCTTTGGCGGCGAGCGGTCGCGCGGCTGGGGCCGCGCACAGGCGCCCGAGTTTATTGAAGGCTCTTTGCCGGGCTTGGTGATGCCGGGGTCGGAGCGCTGGGCGACCGAAGAAGTTCGTCCGCCTGAATCCGCGGCGGCGGAGCCGGTGGCTCCAGTTGAGCAACCGCCCGCTCCAGCAGTTGAAGAACGGCCGACGCAGGAACCCCTTACCGAAGCGGCAGTCGCTCCCGAATCGCCCGTTGAGGAATCCTCGGAAGAGACGCCTGCGGCGGAGGCAGCAGTGCTGGCTTCTGAGGAGCCTGCGCCACTGGTAGTGGCTCCGGAACCCCTAGCTGCCGAACCAGCGCTCACAGGCGATTCCGCGTCGCCATACTGGCTTCTCTCGGTTTTCGCTCCCGCCCCCGCCGATGCGGTGGATTGGGAGCGGGGCAACTACGCGCTGCTCACGCGCGGCGGCCGGATTGAAAGCCCCGCCGGCTGGGGCGAGCCCAAGAAGCAAATTCGCATGGTGGCCGAAGGTTCCGTTCTCTTCGCCGCCACCCCGCTCTGCGGCGCCGCGGCCGACGTGAGCCCCGATGGGTTCCCACACCCGGTTTACCGCGCGGGCTTCCCGGTGGCGATTCCGCTGCCGCTTGAAATCAGGAAGCACGGCGAACGCGGACGGAAGCGGAACGGCGTAGCGCCGCCCGCGGAGGTAGCCTGATGCGGTATCGCCTCACGTGCGTGACGCCTCTGCTGGTTGGCGACGGGCGCAAGCTTAGCCCGATCGACTACATGGTCTGGAAGGACCATGTGAACGTGCTCGACCAGTGGCGCATTTTCCGCCTCCTGGCCAAGGGCCCTCGCCTCGACGGCTACCTGGCGCAGCTCAAGAAGGCCGACAAGCTCGATTTCGCGTCCTGGGGCGGATTCGCCCAGAATTTCGCCGACCGGCGCATTCCATTTGAAAGCCCCGCCTACTCGGCCTATTGGAACAACGCGGTGGGCGAGAGCCTGCAGATTCCGACGTTCGCGGCGGGCGCTTCGGGCCCCTATCTGCCCGGCGCCGCCATCAAGGGCGCATTGCGCACGGGCATGGTTTTCGCGCACTGGCGCGACGGGATGTTGCAGGACGTGCTCAACCGCATGCAGACGGACCGCACGCCGCGCCGCCCCGCGGAGTCGGTGGAAGAGCACACGCTGGGCCCCGGCGGAGCCGACCGGATGCGTTTTCTGGGCGCGGGCGATTCCAAACCCGTTCCCGTATCCCATTTCAAGGTGTACCTGCTGCGCACTTCCACGTTGCAGCCCCGTCCCGGAGGGTTCGGGTTGGGTTGGAAACAGAGCCCGCGCGGCGCGGTAGACGGCGGCAAGCCCGAACTGAGCACTCCCACCTTCGCGGAAATGGCCGTTCCCGGCGCGACGTTCGAGGGCGATTGGAACGAGAAGACGTTCCTATTGCAGCCCGAGGCGCGGCGCTTCGTGCGCTGGCCGGAATCGCTCAACCGCGGGCGCTTCTTCGAAGCAGCGAACGTCTACGCGGCGGGACTGCTGGCCCTGCAAAGGCAATACGCCAGTTGGGCTGGGATGGGCCTGCTCGATCAGAGTCTAGCGGAACTCGAAGAGCGCTTGGCAGCGGCACGCGAAAAGGGTTCGTGTCTGTTATGCCTTGGCTGGGGCGGCGGCCTAACGACGAAGAGCGCCTGGCTCGATGCGAACAACGCAGACTACCGTAAGCTCTTGCAGCAGTTCGCGCTCTACAACCGCGCGCTGGGGAGCAATTTGCCGTTCCCCAAGACGCGGCGCATCGTATTCCTGAACAACCGGCCTGCCACGCTGCCCGGCTGGGCGGAACTGGCGGTCGAATAGTTTACTCTGGTGGCGCACGTGCCACTCGCAGCGCTGTCATGGGTCCTCGAACGCGCCGGTTCTCACGGGGCGCGCGGTACACGTCGGTCCATCCTGCCCGTGTGCTCACCAGCCTTTTCTTGCCTGCAGCCAGAGCGCCAGAACACGACATTGGGTCATTTCAGCACAAGTCGGCTGGACAGGGTGATGGGGACCGGGGTTCTGAAACCACTCCAGTGGGCGTACAATTAACGATTATCCAGGATCGCGGAACGGCAATCCTGGCTTAAGGGAATGTACGCCAAGCCGGCTCGCGTTCCCGGAGAAATGAGGACCCAGCATGACTAGACGAGAATTGCTTGCCATGGCCGCCGCTACGCCGTTATTGAGAGCGGCCCCCCAGACGCAAGGTAGCGCGAAACCGGCTCCCGCTTCCCCCGTGTCAATCGCCAAAATCGCCACCTACGATAACAAGGCGGTTACGGCCGCGTTGGAGACGATGTTCAAGCAGCTTGGCGGGATCGAGAAGCTTGTTAAGAACAAGACCGTCGCAATCAAACTCAACCTGACCGGCGCGCCCACGAACCGGATGAATGGCATCGCTCCCGGGATTACGCACTGGACCCATCCCGCCGTGGTCGGGGCTGCGACCTATCTATTCGGGAAGGCCGGAGCGAAAAGGGTCCGGATCATCGAGAGCGGAGCTAACACCAACGAACTGTTGGAAGACTTCCTGACCAAGGGAGGTTGGGACATCAAAGCTCTCCAGAGCGCCGCGAAACTCGTGGAGTTCGAGAATACCGTCAACCTGGGGCTCGGGAAGAAGTACTTCCGCCTGCCGGTAGGCTCTGGCGCGTACATGTTCCCGGCCTGGGACATGAACCACTCGTATGCGGAGACCGACGTCTTTGTGAGCATCGGCAAGATGAAGAACCACGGCGGGACGGCGGTCACTCTTGCGATGAAGAACCTCTTCGGCTGCCTGCCTGCTTCGATCTACGGCGGCGATGCGGGAGTGGACGAGCCAAACGAGAACCCCAAGACCAATCGCGCGGCCGTGGGCCACACCGGGGTGCGCGCGCCTTCGAAGTGCTCGCCGGGAGAGCTCAATTTCGGGACCAATAACCAGATGGGCTACCGCATGCCGCGTGTCATTGTGGATCTGATTGCGGCCCGGCCGATTCACTTGGCGATCATCGACGGCATCGAATCCATCGCCGGCGCCGAACTGCCGAGGAACACGGTCCAGATCAAGCCCAACGTGCTGATTGCGGGGTTCAACCCGGTATGCACCGATGCGGTCGGCACGGCAGTGATGGGATACGACCCGCGGTCGGTAAAGGGTGACAAGGGTTTCGACGGCGACAATCAGTTCATGCTCGCCGAACAGCGTGGCCTTGGCTCCGCGGACTTGAAGCGCATCGAAGTACGGGGCGCGCCCATAGCCAGCGTGGTGTGCGATTTTGAAAAACTAAGACCGGCGCGGCCAGTGGCGCCGACTTCGCAGCGTCCTCCCGCGTAGCCTGTCGCGGCTGGGTCGATTCTGGAAGGCAGCTATGGCGGGGCTGATGGGGGCGTCTACCGAACCCGTTGGCTTCGCCACAACCCGCATTTTGACGTCCGCTTTCGAGCATGCCGAGCCGCTTTCGTGCCGGCTCGCGGTTTTCCTCATCCCCGCGCAAAGAAAAGCCGCGACGAATCGCGGCTCTGCAAGCTGAAGCTTGCGCCACAACGGCACTGAACAGCGAGCCCGCCTAGAAGCCTCTCATCGTTACCGCTGAATACGCTCTGCAATGGGCATACAATGCGGTTTCTGGTGACAGGAGGCGCACTTCAATTGTGAGGCGGTTCGTCCCGGTAGTCTTCAGTCTAGCCATTACATCGATTTGTCTTTTCGGATCGGTCGGCCGGTGGGATTGGTGGAATGCGTGGGTTCTATTGGGGCTCAACTTTGCCTCCAGCGTTGCGTCGGCGGCAGTGGTATCGCGGAACCCCGAGTTGCTCGCAGAGCGTCGCAATATCAAGGTGGGTAAGAGCTGGGATAAGCCCATCGTCGCCGTAGTGGTTCTGCTGGGCCCTGTGGCCACCTGGATCACCGCGGGCCTGGATAGCCGATTTCAGTGGTCGAATGGCATGGCGGCCTTGACGTTCGTTACAGGCATTATCGTAGCCGTGCTTGCGGCTGCTCTGGTCGTGCTGGCTATGCGCGCCAACAATTTCTTCTCGTCGGTGGTCCGCATTCAGAAGGACCGCGGGCACGTAGTCGCAACGGGCGGTCCTTATCGTCTCGTCCGGCACCCTGGCTATGCCGGAATGGCGGCGTTCACGCTGGCCACGCCGTTGATCTTGAATTCGCGATGGGCGTTCGTGCCCGCGGTGGTTACGGCGGCTGTGAGCGTCCTGCGAACCTTCCTGGAAGATCGCACCCTTCAGAAGGAACTGGATGGCTACGCCGACTATTCGCGCCGGGTGAAATACAAGTTGATGCCGATGATCTGGTGAGGCGCCTCGCCTATTCCTCGGTCAACTCGTACCCGTGGTCCGCGATATCGGAAAGCAGCGTCTCCGATTCGTGGCCATTGAGTTTGAAGATTTGCCGCACCAGATCGCAAACCGATTCGCTGCCGCGCTCATAGAACACCAGGATGGAGGGGCCGGCGCCGCTCAAGGCGCAGCCCAACAGCCCCGGAGCGCGCAGTTTCAAAATGTCGCCTAGGCCTGGGACCAGCGGAATGCGATACGGCTGGTGGAAGCGATCCTCTAGCGCGGCGGGGAAAGCCCATCGGGCTCCGGCGGCCAGCGCGGCAATCAGCAGGGCGGCCCTCTGCACGTTGAAGACGGCGTCGGCGCGGCTGTAGGAATCCGGCAGCACGGAGCGGGCCAGGGAAGTGGGCAGGTCGAAATCGGGAATCACCACCGCCACGCCGAAATGGCGCGGCAAATCGAGGCGCACCGCGCGTGCCACGCCGCCCGAATCGATGGCGCTGGCCACGATGGAACCGAGCGTACAGGCGGCGACGTTATCCGGGTGGCCTTCGAGGCGCGCGGCTTCGTCGAGCACCCGGGCCGGCTTCCAACCCAGGCCGAGCGCCTGATCGGCAATCACTACGCCCGCGGTAAGCGCGGCGGCGCTAGAGCCCAGGCCCTTCCCGATGGGAATGTCGTTATCGATTTCGAGTTCGATGGGCGGCATGGCGGCCCCGTGGTCCTCGGCCACAGCGGCGGCGGTGCGCCATATCAGATTGTCCGGTCCCGTGGGAATGCATGCGGCGTCGCGTCCGCGGACGGTGATCGAAAGGCGATCGCTCGGGCGGAAACGGCAGGTAAGATATAGCCCGAGCGCCAGCCCGAGGGCATCGAACCCCGGTCCCAGGTTGGCGCTGGAAGCCGGCGTACGGAGCTTAAACCAAGACATTCCTCCAAATGGTAGCAACCGGCAGGGGGAAATTCTCGCGAAGGCTGCGTTTGGAGCTCCTTTTCTCGGGCCACGGAACGACTTCATCTCGCGCCGGACCCGCATTCCGGACAGATCCCAAGCGGCGATCAAAACTCCGCCCCTGTATCAATCGGCCGCGCGAGGTTTTATCATACGGATTCATGCCCATTGATCCATCGGCGAGCGTAGCGCCGACTGCCCGCGTCGATTCCGAAGCATCCATCGGCCCCGGCGTCCGAATCGGCGAGTTTTGCGTGATTGAGCGGGATACGGTGGTCGGCGCGGAAACGCGGCTCGAGCCTTACGTCTTCGTGAAGCGCTGGACGACGATGGGCGAGCGGAATGAGATTTCCGCTGGAACCGCGCTGGGCACCGATCCTTTCGATAAGCACTTCCAGGGCGACCGAAGTTACCTCCGCATCGGAAACGGAAACATCATCCGCGAGCACTACACTATCTCGCGTGGGACAGCGCCCGAGTCGGTCACCGAAATCGGCGACGGCAACTACATCATGAGTTCCGGTCATATCGCGCACAACTGCAAAGTAGGGAACAACAACGTCATCGCGAGTTGCGCTTTACTTGCGGGTTACGTCGAAGTGGAGGACCTTGCGTTTATCTCCGGCAATGTAGCGATTCACCAGTACTGCAAGGTGGGCCGGCTGGCAATGATTGCGGGAAATAGCGGAGTTAGCAGCGATGTGCCGCCATTCGTTACCTGCGCCGGGTTTCGCGCCGACGTGGTGGGTCTGAATCTGGTAGGCATGAAACGCGCGGGTTACGCGCCAGCCCGCATCGCCGTAATCAAGAAAGCCTACAAAACGCTCTTCCGATCAGGCCTACTTAGCCGCGAAGCGCTGGAGCAAATTGAAGCCGAGGGCTCGGGCTCGGAAGACTTGCGGGCTATCGTGGAGTTCGTACGCCGAAGCAAGCGTGGAATTTGTCGTGAACCTCGCCGCCAGCGCTCCGCAAGCGTTTGAAAACACAACTGCGTTAGCCCACTGTGGCTACTGTTTGCAGCGTCGGTTTGCAGGCCCTTGGCGTGCATGTGTAGACACGCCGCGAGTTGAAATTCCCGGCACTTTTCCTTATACTAAACATTCCATTACGTCTCGATCATACTCATCTGGGGCCGCTGTCCCGCCTTGCTCTAACGGCGGCGTAACAGAACGGCTAAATCCTGAGGAGGATTTGTAAAGTTGACTAACGCCACGATAGGTGTGCGGCGCGCAGGCTCCACTGCACGCGCCGTTCGCGCCGCGCTGAGACTGATACCTCTCTTTCTTCTAACTTTGCTTGCTTGCGGCGTGCCGCTGATGGCGCAATCCGAAGGCGGGGGCGAAGCTAACCTGAAATTGCCCGACTTAGGGACGGCATCCTTCCTGGGCGGCATAACCGGTCACAATCTGCTGCTGGGCGGAATGGTGATCAGCGCCCTTGGTCTTGTTTTCGGGTTGATTATTTTTGTCCGCCTGCGCGACTTGCCGGTTCACGAATCGATGCGCGAAGTCTCCGAGCTGATCTATGAAACCTGCAAGACCTACCTGGCGACGCAGGGTAAGTTCCTGATGTTGCTCGAAGGACTGATCGCGATCATCATCGTGTTCTATTTCGGCTTCCTGCTGAACTTTGAAGCCTACAAGGTGGCGATCATTCTCTTCTTCAGCGTGGTCGGCATCGGCGGCAGCTTTATGGTGGCTGCGTTCGGCATGCGCGTCAACACGTTCGCGAACTCGCGAACCGCGTTCGCCGCCCTGAGGGGACGTGCGTTCCCGTGCTACGAGATTCCGCTGCAGGCGGGCATGAGCATCGGAATGCTCCTCGTCTCGGTGGAATTGATGATCATGCTCTTCATCCTGCTGTTCGTCCCCGGCGAACTGGCCGGCGCCTGCTTCATCGGGTTCGCTATCGGCGAATCCCTCGGCGCGGCAGCATTGCGCGTGGCCGGCGGCATCTTCACTAAGATCGCCGACATCGGGTCGGATCTGATGAAGATCGTTTTCAAGATCAAGGAAGACGACGCGCGTAACCCGGGCGTCATCGCGGATTGCACCGGCGACAACGCCGGCGATTCGGTTGGCCCTTCGGCCGACGGTTTCGAAACCTACGGCGTCACGGGCGTGGCCCTGATCACGTTCATCCTCCTGGCGGTGAAACAGCCGCTGGTGCAGGTCGAACTGCTGGTCTGGATCTTCACGATGCGCGTGATGATGATGATCGCTTCCGGAATCGGCTACTTCGTGAACGGCGCGATCGCGAAAGCGCGTTACTCCCACTCGGACAAGATGAATTTCGAAGCGCCTCTCACGACTCTGGTCTGGCTCACTTCGATTCTCTCCATCGTCCTCACCTACATCATCAGTTCCATGATGATCCCCACGCTCGGCGGCGACACCTCGATGTGGTGGAAGCTGGCTTCCATCATCAGTTGCGGCACGCTCGCCGGCGCACTGATCCCCGAATTCGTCAAAGTCTTCACCTCCACGAACTCGCGCCACGTGCGTGAAATCGTAACCAGCTCCCGGGAAGGCGGCGCGTCGCTGAACATTCTCTCCGGCTTCGTGGCCGGCAACTTCAGCGCCTACTGGCTCG
>CAIYHG010000105.1 GCA_903925975.1 uncultured Acidobacteriia bacterium
ACAAAGCGCGTAAATGCGGGAAGCGACAACTGGGGCCGCACCAGCACGATGCCCACAGCGAGCAGCAACACCACGCCGAGCTTGACGAAAGTGCTCAGGTAGTCGCGCGGCGCGAGCAGCAGCCAGACCGGGAGCGCGCTGGCGAAGAACCCGTAGATGATGATGGCCACCGCCAGCGTCATTCCGCTCAGCGTGAACCAGGGCGCCAGTTGCGGCGACTGTGAAATCCACTGGCCGGCGAAGATCCCGGCCATCACCAGGACGAAGCCGATGAGAGAAGTCTCGAGCACCTTGCCGGGCCGCCAGTAGCGCAGGTAGAGGCCCATGAATACCGCGATCGGCATCGTAGCGGCGATGGTGAACGTGCCCCAGGGACTCCCCGTGAGGGCGTTTACAACCACCAGGCTTACGACGGCCAGCAGGATGATCATGATCAGCAGGACCGTGACCAGCGCGATGATGCCGCCCAGTTTGCCGATTTCCTCGCGCGACATCTGGCCGAGTCTCTTCCCGTCGCGGCGCATGGAAAAGAACAAGATGGTGAAATCCTGGACGGCGCCGCCCAACACCGCCCCCAGGATGATCCAGAGAGTGCCCGGCAAGTAGCCGAACTGCGCCGCCAGGGTGGGACCTACCAGAGGACCCGGTCCGGCGATCGCGGCGAAGTGATGGCCGAAGAGGATCCACTTGTTGGTCGGCTCGAAGTCGTGCCCATCGCGGAGCCGCTCGGCGGGCGTGGCGCGTTGGTTGTCCAGCATCAGGACTTTGGCGGCGATGAACTTCCCGTAGAAACGAAACCCGACGAGATACGTGCAGGAGGCGGCGAGCACCAGCCAGACGCTGTTGATGGGCTCGTCCCGGCTGGCCGCAATCGCGGCAAGGAAAAACGCCGCGGCAACCGAGACACCCACCCAGGCGATGCGGCCGAGCATTCTCTTCATTCATCGGATTGTATCGAATGGAACATGTATGATGAGCAGGATGCCGCCTTCCAACCAATCGGACAGCCCGACCCCGTCCGGTACAGGTCCCGACATGCAGTTCGATCGCGCCGAGCCGATCGCGCCGGATGCCACTCCGAGGACATGTGCGGGCTGTAACGCGACGATCCGTGACACCTACTTCACCGCGGGCGGCAGGCTTATCTGTATCAATTGCGCCGATCGGATTCACGCGACGAAGCCGCCGGAGCCGGGCACGAAGGGCCTCCTGCGCGCGGCGTTGTACGGCGCGGGCGCGGCGCTCCTCGGGACGATCGTGTATTTCGCCATCCTGGCGATCTCGGGCTACGAAATCGGTTTCATCGCCGTGGGGGTCGGCTGGCTGGTGGGAAAAGCCGTTCGCAAGGGCGGCTATGGATGCGGTGGATGGAAGCTGCAGGCGCTGGCGGTCGGGCTCACTTACTGTTCTATCGTGGGCAGTTACGTGCCGCTTGCCCTCAAGACTATCGTCGCGAAGCAGAGTCAATCGGTCGCGGCCACCACGGAACGCCCCGCGCTGCAGCAGCCTTCGTCTTCTGGAACCTCCGGCGTTGGGCTCATTCTAGGGTTGCTGATCCTATTCGTCATATCCCTGGCGGCGCCTTTTCTGGCGGGCTATCACAACATCCTGGGACTCTTCATCATCGGTTTGGGCCTGTATGAGGCGTGGAGACTCAACCGCCGTCCGCAACTGGTGTTGAGCGGTCCGCATTTCTTGAAGGCAGCCGGATAAGCCGTGAGCGGGCCTGACACCGGCGCGCCGTCCGCTGCCTCCGCCTGCGCGGATTGCTATGCCCCCTTGCCTGCCGCGGCGCTGAGTTGTCCCTTCTGCCACCGGCTCGTCCACGCGGCGGCCTTGAGTCGGCTCGCCGAAGAAGCCAGACAGGCGGAGCCCTCCGACCCGCACACGGCCCTTGCGAAGTGGCGCGCGGCGCTGGCATTGTTGCCGCCCGACACGCGCCAGTGCCTGACCATTCGGGAGAAAGTCGCGGCCCTGAGCCTGCTTGCTCCGGACGGGGTTCCCGCGGGACCTCCGCAAGCGCGAACTTCGGCGTGGGCCAAGCGGTTCGGCCCGCTAGCTGTTGTGGGCATGCTGCTGAGCAAAGGCAAGCTCCTTCTGCTGGGATTGACGAAGATTGGCACTCTGGGTTCGATGGTGATTTCCTTTGGCGCATATGCCCTTGCGTACGGCTGGAAATTTGCGCTGGGCCTGGTGCTCTCCATCTACGTTCACGAGATGGGACACGTCCATGCCCTGACCCGCTGCGGCGTCAAGGCGTCTCCGCCGATGTTCATCCCCATGCTGGGCGCATTCGTTCGGATGAAGCAGGCTCCGGCGAGCGTCGCTCAGAACGCCCGGATCGGGCTGGCCGGACCGGTCTGGGGCCTGGCCGGAACCCTCGTCACCTGGGGTTTGTACTGGGTGACGGGCATTCCTGTTCTGGCCCCCGTGGCGCACTTCGCGGCATGGATCAATTTGTTCAACCTGATCCCGGTCTGGCAATTGGACGGAGCGCGCGGGTTCTCGGCCCTCAGCCGTCCGCAACGATGGATGGCGGCGCTGGCGATCGCGGCCGCCTGGGCCGTGACGCGCGAGACGTTCCTGCTTTTTCTGCTGGCCGCGGCCGTCTTCCAGGCGGCCGGGAAGGGCTCACCGTCGCAGGGCGACCAAAGAGTGCTGCTAGTCTACTGCGGGCTGGTGCTCAGTCTTGCGCTGGCTCTGCTGATACCCGGCTCCAGTACTCCGATCTGAGCCGCGAACGTAAGAGAGCGGTCTTCCCGATTCGGGCGCGGCGCCGCCATGCCCCTACTAAAACTTCTGTAGGCCGCGGAGTAGAACGATGCTATCGCCGCCGCCCGGAATCTCGACGGAATCGACGGGCTTCCAGTCCTTGTTCATGGCGCCGATGTAGTGCGCGCTGGTGCGGTCCGGGCCCATCAGGATGAGCGTGTAGGGCTTGTCCTTGAAGCGCAGAAGACGGTACTGCAACTCGCCGGTGTCCGAGCGCCAGCGATCTTCGGAGGGAAGCCCAGCGTCCAGCTTGCGGACCACCGAAGGGTAGTCGTCATTGGCGCTGAGCGACAA
>CAIYHG010000106.1 GCA_903925975.1 uncultured Acidobacteriia bacterium
CGCTTCCACCGCGGACGAAGCCATTCGCCTGGTGCCTCCCCGGATTCTGAATCTGGAGCAGGCGATCGAGTTCATTCGCGACGACGAGTACGTGGAGGTAACTCCGCAATCGATCCGCCTTCGTAAGAAGGTCTTGAAGTTCAACCAGCGGTAGGGATCATCCGACCCGCTTTTCGAACTGGACGGGTAACAGTACTCCTATTCCAGGAAGGCCCTTCTCGGACGGCCGATAAGAGGGAATCCGGACCTTCTTGGTCCAGAAACCGTGTATACTCATTTGATCCGGGAACGAAGAACGCCTTCCCGAGACTGGCCCCCAGGGGACGTCCAAACCGGTGGGCCGGGTCGGGAGGCGAAGAGTTGGACCGCCCGGCGAGAAGGGATGTGCATGAGCAGAATACTTGCGTGTGCGCTGCTGGGCCTGGCGATGTTCTTCCCCGCAACCGGCGCGACACTGATACACAGCTACGATTTTCTGAGCAACGTGAACGACCTCGTAGGAACGGACAACGGCGTTCTGATGGGCGGCGCCTCGGTCAGCGGGGGCGTATTGGCGCTCGATGGGATTGACGGCTACGTGCAGTTTGCGACGCACCTGATTCCAACGGGAAGTTACTCCGTCACGTTCCTGGCTCAGGGACCGGCCTCGCTGGGAGGGAATTTTGAAGCAATCTCCCAGGGCGGAACATACGGGTGGTACATCGGCGCCGCACAGGGCACGGGGCATATGCGCGCCAGCGACCTGTGGACGGATACGGGAGTGGTTTACCCCACCGACGGATTGCAGCACCAGTACGCTCTAGTGGTCGGGGGAGGCGTATCGAAGTTCTTCCTTGACGGGGCCCTCCAGAGCACGCTCAGTTCCGAACTGACGGTTTCCGTAAGCACCGGAACAGATACCAGGCTGGGACGTCAATATGGCGTTCACGGGGAGTACCTCGGCGGCTCGATAGACGATCTCCGGATCTATAGCGGCGCCCTGAGCGACGCAGAAGTTGGGGGCGCCGTCCCTGAGCCTTCCGGAGTGCTGCTGGCAGCGGCCGGCCTTTGCCTGCTGGGTATCCGGCGGTTGCGCGCGCATAGCAACTGACCGGGCTGTTGGCGCCGTAAGCGTTCAGAACTTGAATCGAGGTAGCGCCGCGCGGCGCTGCCTCAGATCAAGCCGTGTAAAACGCGCTCGCGCAGCTCGGCACGGCCGCCCGCCCTTGCGGCGCTACAATCAAAGCGGCGCGTGAGGAAACGTTGGGAACAACTTAGGGCGGCGATTCGGAGCCGCATACGCTACCGCATCACCCGCGTGGGGGCGCTGTTCACCGCGGCCACCGTGGCCGTTGGAGTTGCCTCAATCGTTTCCGGAAATAATCTCCTCTTTTTGATTTTGTCGGCCATGCTGGCCACGCTGCTGGTTTCCGGCCTCGTGAGCCGGCTTTGCCTCGCGGCTTTGCAGCTCGATTTCCTCGTACCCGATCACATCCCTGCCGGGCGGAAGGTTCTGGGCAAGATCTTCGTGCGGAACCAAAAGTGGCTTATGCCTTCCTTTTCGATCCACGTGGACGCGATTCGCAATCCCGATAGCCCCACGCTCGATTCGGGCGTGTACTTTCCCCTGGTGCCGCGCGGCGCCACGCTCGAAGGAATGGTGGACGTCCGCTTCCCGCGCCGGGGGACGTACCGCGAGAATAGTTTCGCTTTCTCCACCTCGTTCCCGTTCGGATTCCTGGAGAGGACCGCGCGCGTGACGCTTCGCCGCGACACGCTGATCTATCCGCGGCTTGACCCGCACCCCGGATTCGAAGACATGCTGGCGGGCGTCTCCGGAGACATCGAAACCCACTATCGCGGCCTAGGCAAGGATTTCTACCGCATCCGCCCTTACGAGGCGTTCGAAAGCGCGCGGCACGTGGATTGGAAGGCTTCGGCGCACGTGGGCAGTCTTCAGGTTCGGGAGTTTGCCCGCGAACAGGAGCAGACCGTGGAAATGTTCCTGGACCGCGACATCCCGGCGGAGCTCGATGCCTGGTTCGAGCACGCCATCGACTGCTGCGCATACCTCGCCTGGAATCTTTCCAATCGGGGCGTTTCCATACACTTTCGGTCCCAGGGGTACGAGTTCCGGCAACCCGAAGACGGCGATTTGTATCCTATTCTCAAGTACTTAGCTCTGGCTTCTCCCCAACATGCAGATGGAGCGGAACCGCCTTTTGAGGAAAACAGCTTTAAAATCGTGTTCACTCCCTCGCCGCGGAGGTTTATCGACGCTGGCTGGCTGGGCGCGCGCCTTGTCTCTCCTGATGTGCTGCGCCTTCCTGGCGCCGGCGCAGGACCGGACCGCGCTTGAACCGGTCAAGACCTCCATCACCGTAGTCGAGAACATCACCGCGGAAACACCGGCCAACGTCACCACTCTCGATACTGCGGCGATTCGCGAGACGCCGGGCGTGAACCTGGATGACCGCCTGCGCGACGTGCCGGGCTTTACGCTCTTCCGCCGCACGTCCAGCTTGGTGGCGCATCCCACCACGCAAGGAATCTCGCTGCGCGGCATCGGCTCCTCGGGCGCCAGCCGCACGCTGGTGCTGTGGGATGGAATTCCGGCGAACGATCCCTTCGGCGGCTGGGTCTATTGGACGCGCTTCATCCCGCTCGATACAGGCCGCATTGAGATCTCGCGAGGCGCGGCTACCAGCGTCTTCGGCGACCGCGCCATGAGCGGCTCAATCGGCCTCTTCTCGCGGCCGCAGGAGAGGCGCCATCTCACCGGCGAGTTTGTGGCCGGCAATCGCGATTCCCAGGACGCGACGCTGGGGTTCTCGCAAGTATGGCAGGGGCTGTCGCTTTCCGGCACGGGACGCGCGCTCCGAACGGACGGATACTTCATCGTGCCGGAGCAGTTGCGCGGCGCGGTTGATCGGCGCGCGAGCCTTCGCTTCGTAACGGGAGACGTCCGCGTTGCTCGCTACTCGGGCTGGGGCAATCTCTATCTGAAATTGGACGCGCTCGCCGAAGATCGCCAAAACGGCACCGCATTGACGCACAACTCGACCAGCCTGGGCGACGTATCCCTGCGCTACGAACGCGCTTTCGCGCACGACTCGGTTTCGCTTGTCGGGTTCCACACGCGGGAGGCTTTCCGCAGCACCTTCTCTTCGGTTTCCGCCGACCGCAACACCGAGCGGCTCACGTTCCAGCAAACCGTGCCCGCACAGGCTACCGGCGGCGCGGCGTATTGGGGCCATAGCGAAAGCGCGTGGAACCTTACGGCGGGAGCCGACATTCAGCGCGCATCCGGCACGAGCACGGACCGGCTCATCCCCACCGGCTTCCGCATCGGCGGAGGCAGCCAGTTGCAGCACGGCCTTTTCGCTCAGGCCAACGCCAAGCTGGGCCCGGCGCGTTTCTTCGGCGGATTGCGGCATAGTTTCACGGGCCAGGGCGGAACGTTCCTGAGCCCTAGCGGGGGAGTCTCCATCGAGCGCGGACGGTTGCGGGTTCGCGGCTCGGCGTACCGCGCTTTTCGGGCGCCGACGCTGAACGAACTCTTCCGGACCTTCCGCGCGGGCAACGCCGAGACGCGGGCCAACCCCGACCTGCTTCCGGAAACGCTGAGCGGCCAGGAAGCTGGCGCCGATTGGACTGCCGAGGGCTACTCCCTCCGCGTGACGGCTTACCGCTATTCGCTGCACGACCTGATTACGAACGTGACGCTCTCCTCTACACCCGCCGGGATTATTCGCCAGCGCGCGAATGCGGCGGCCGCGCTCAGCCGGGGCGTGGAAGCGCAAGTGGAACGGCGCTTGGGGAACTTTTCCGGGGAGTTGAAATACCTCTTCGCGGACTCGCGCTACGCCACGGGTCTGCGTGTGGCGCAAATCCCCAAGCACCAGGGTTCGGCGCAAGTAGTTTACTCGCGCAACGGCGCCACGGCCTCTTTGGGCGTGCGCACGTCGGCCTACCAGTTTGACGACGATCTGAACCAGTTCCGCCTGCCCGGCTACGCGGTAGTGGAACTTCTTGCGCGCCAGCGGGTAGCGGCTTCTCTATCGCTCGAATTCGCGATGGATAACGCCCTCGGCCGGCAGTTCTACACGGCCTTCACGCCCACGCCCAACATCGGCCAACCGCGGCTGTGGCGCGTCGGCGTGATCTGGGACGGCGCGCTCTAAGCCCAATTCGTTGTTGAGCGGGCCGCGCGTTCAGACGAAGAATGCCCCGGCCCGAGCGCCGAGCCGGGTTCTGGTTGAAGTGGCTCCCGGCCAACGCGACACCCCCCGGGCGTATACTCGCCTTATGCCCGAATTGCTGAATGCAGTGATGCGCTGGATGCACCTGACGTCGATGGCAATGCTCGTCGGCGGGAACCTGTTCGCGCGCCTCACCTTCGGGCGCGCATCGGCGGACCTGACGGCCGACGGCCGCGAGAAGTTGAGCGAAGGCGCCGCCGCGGCGTTTCGGCCGTATGGCCTCGCCGCAATCGCAGGGCTGGTGCTCTCCGGAGCTTACGTTCTGGCCACCTCGCCCGGACACAGCGCGCGTTACCACGCGCTGCTCGGAGTAAAGCTGCTTCTGGCGCTGCACGTATTCGCGGTTACGGCGCTGATTGTTTCCCCGGGACCCCGTAACCGGAGCCGCTTGGCGTTGGGCGCCGCCATTTCCGGACTGGTGATTATATTCATCGCCGGCTACCTCCACCGCATCTTCTAAAGTGTGGAAACAAGCGAGGGATACAAGGCCCTGATCGACGGGGCCGGCTGGATTGACGCCTCCGAGCGCGGCCGGATCGTGGTGCGCGGGCGCGACCGGGCCCGCTTCCTGCACAACCTGACCACGAACAATGTGAAGAGCCTCACGCCCGGCTCGGGTTGCTACGCATTCCTGCTGAATGCGCAGGGGCGCATTCAGGCCGATGCGCTGCTGCTCTGCTTCGAGGACCGTTTCCTGTTGGAGACGGAGCCGGAACTGCGCGAGAAAGTTCAAGCGTACCTGCAGCGCTATATCATCGGGGACCAGGTGACGCTCGAAGACGCGAGCGGCCAAACGGCCGAAATTGCGCTCGAAGGTCCGCACGCGGCCGGCGCGCTTTCCGCCCTCCACGCCCCCGTGCCCGAAAACGACTACGCACACATGGAGTGGGAAGGCTTCACCGTCGCCAAGGCCAGCCTCACCGGCCAGCCCGGCTATCGCCTCATCGGCCCTGCGGAAGGAATGGGCCAACTGGTTCTTCGGCTGGAAGCGGCCGGTGTGCGGCCGGCCACGCAGCAGGAAGCGCGAATCGTCCGCATCGAAAATGGCGTGCCACGTTATGGGGAAGACATCCTCGATACATGCCTGCCTCAGGAGACCGGGCAGATGCATGCCGTGAGCTTTACCAAGGGATGCTATCTCGGCCAGGAAATCGTGGAGCGCATTCGCGCGCGCGGCCACGTCAACCGGAAGCTCACCCGCATCGATTTGCCTTCGGCGGAACCAGCCGCGCCCGGCGACAAGCTGGTGGTGGATGGGAAGAACGCCGAGATCACTTCGTCGGTTTACTCCCCGCGATTCGGAACGGCCGTGGCGCTCGCTTACGTGCGCGTGGAGTGAGCCAGCAGGGCGTCCGCAACCGCGCGCGGAATCGCCAGATTGTTGTTGTGGCCCGTGCCCAAGCGGACTTCCGGCTTCATGGCCCCGTGATAATCGGAACCGCCCGTGACTTTCATGCCGTACCGCTGGGCGAGTTGCAGGTATTGGCTCGTCTGGCCGGGCTCGTGATCGCTGTGGTAAGCCTCAAGCGCTTCGAGGCCAAGCGGGCGCATCCTCTCCAGAACATCTTCCAACCGGCCGTGGAGCCGCGACGGGTGTGCGACGGAGGCGATTCCGCCGGCTTCCCGGATGCGCTTCACGCCTTCTTCCAGACTGGGTTCCAGCCTGTGCACGTAGGCTTTGGCGGATTCGTCCAGGTATTCGTCGAAAGCGTGCCGGAGGTTCTTCACGTACCCTTTATCGAGCATCACCTTGGCGAAATGGGGGCGGCCCGTCATCCCCCGTCCCAGTGCCTCGGCTTCTTCCACGCGAATATCGAACCCTAACTCGTGCAGCCGTGCGGCGAGGCGCACGTTGCGTTCCCGGCGGGTAATCTGGAGTTCGCTCACCCACGCCCGGAAGCCGTCTCCCGGAGCCACCGGGAAATAGCCCAACAGATGCACCGAACGCCCGTCCAGCTTGGTGGAAAGCTCGATTCCGCAGAGCAGTTCGACGCCGGCCGCCCTGGCGATGGGAACGGCGCGGTCGTAGCCAGCGAAGGAGTCGTGATCCGTGATGGAGAGGACTTCGACGCCCGCGCGAACGGCTTCCTCGATTAACTCGCGCGGAGATAACGATCCGTCGGAGTGGTTGCTGTGAGTGTGAAGATCGATCAAGCTATCTGAGAACCCGAGTTCTTCAGTTTAGCCTAAAACCTCAAATTCCTCCCGCTCGGCCGCTCCCCCGCCGGGTGGCGGCCGGCGCCGGCTTAGGGGCGGGGCTTTCCGAAGCGGTAATATGTTGGGAATGACCCCCGAAGCTGAACAGGGCGCCCGGGAGCCGCATCCGGCATGGCGCAGGGTATTGCTGGCGCGGCATCCGAAGCGCCCGCACTCGCTCGATTACATCCAGGCTCTGATTGCGGATTTCGATGAGATTCACGGCGACCGCTTGTTCGGCGACGATCCCGCCATCGTGGCGGGCTTCGGCACGTTCCGGGGCCGCCCGGTCGCGGTAGTGGCGGAGCAGAAGGGCCGCGACACCAAGCAGAAGGTGTTTCGCAATTTCGGAATGCCGAAGCCCGAAGGGTATAGGAAGGCCCTGCGCGTGATGCAGACCGCGGCTAAGTTCGGCCGCCCCGTGATTTCCCTTCTGGATACGCCCGGCGCGTATCCGGGCATCGACGCCGAGGAGCGCGGGCAAGCCGAGGCGATCGCGCGCAATTTGCGCGAAATGGCGCGCCTGGCCACGCCGGTGATTGCCGTGTGCATCGGGGAAGGCGGAAGCGGAGGCGCTTTGGCCCTGGGCGTGGGCAACGTGGTTCTGATGCTCGAAAACGCGGTCTATAGCGTGATCTCGCCGGAAAGCTGCGCGGCCATTATCTACCGCGATGCCGCCAAAGCCGAGCAGGCCGCCGCGGCGTTGCGCCTCACCGCGCAGGACCTGCGAGAGTTGGGTCTGATCGATGGCATTGTTCCAGAGCCCCCCGGAGGGGCCCAGGAAGACCCGGCCGCCGCGGCCAGCCTGTTAGGCGAGCATCTGGCCGCCCGCTTGGAGGAACTCTCCGCGTTCGACGGGCGCGCTCTGGTTGACCAGCGTTACGCCAAGTTCCGCGGTATGGGAAACTTCTTCGCATGAAGAAGACCACGTGGATCGCCGTATTGTTCGGGGTCGCCGTGGTGGGCTTCGTGCTCTATTCCAGCCTGGGCGGGGCCCGCGTGAGCTGCGAGGTTTGCATGAGCTTCGATGGCGGGCGAGACTGCCGCACCGCGTCCGCGGCCACGCAGGAGGGGGCGCTGCGCACCGCGGTTACCAACGCCTGCGCGCAGTTGGCCTCGGGTGTGACCCAATCGAATCAATGCGAGAATACCCCGCCCGAGTCGGTGCGCTGGCTCAAGTGAGCGTCCATTTCAGGCCGAGCTAAGGTCTGGCTTCGGCGCGCGTCTGATTGCTTTGACCGCCACAGGCGTCGAAACCCTGTCGCGGTAGAATGAAAGTTGAACTCCCAATCAGCGTATTGCGTCTTGTTTGATGGGAAGGGAGCGTCTGCGTCTTGAGCTCAAAGTGGAAGGTTGTCATCACGCTGGCCGCGGTTCTTGTTGCGGCGATTGGCGTTTACGCCAGCGTGAGGTACAGTAAACGCGGCGTGGTGACGGTGCAAACCGGGCGAGTGGTCCGCCAGGACCTGGCCAGCGTGGTTACCGCCTCCGGCGAAATCAAGCCTAAGAACTATATCAACATCGGCGCCAACGCGATGGGCCAGATCACGGAGATTCCCGTTCGCGAGGGCCAGCGCGTCGCCAAGGGACAACTTCTGGCCCGGATCGAAGACACGCAGCCGGTGGCCGACGTGGACGCCCAGAAGGCCACGCTGAGCGCCGCCGAAGCCGACACTACCGCCTCGGAAGCCGGCCTGAAGGCCGCCGACGAGAATATCCAGATGCTGCAGGCCGCGATCTCCCAAAGCCAATCCGATCTGGAGCGGTTCAAAGCCGATTACGACCGCGCCGAGGCCCAGTACAAGGAGCAACTCCTCGCCCGCCAGGTTTTCGATTCCGCCAAGTTCGCCTATGAGGGGCAGAAATCCGCCGTGCAACAGGCGCAGATGCGCATCGCACAGGCCCGGGCGCAGCGGGAACAGGCCGCCGCCAATCTGGCATCGTCCCAAAAACGCATTACTCAGGCGAAGGCCAACCTCGTCCGATTCAATGACGTTCTCCAGAAGCGCAACTCCTTCGCTCCGCTGGAGGGAGTGGTAACGAACTTGCCCGTGCGGGTGGGAGAAACCGTCGTTCCAGGCCTTCAGAATCAAACGGGTACGTTGATGATGACCATCGCCGACATGTCCCAGATCACGGCCGAGGTCAAGGTGGATGAGACGGATATCGTCAACGTGCAACTGGGACAACCGGCCGATATCACCATCGACGCCATCCCCAACCGGACCTTCAAGGGCCGGGTGACCGAGATCGGAAACACGGCGATCCTCCGTTCTACGGGTGTAGCAGCTTCACAAAGCGCGATTTCCAGCCAGGAAGCAAAGGACTTCAAGGTGGTTGTCGCCCTGGAGGCGCCCCCGGAAGAGATCCGTCCCGGACTTTCTTGCACGGCAAAGATAACCACAGCCACCCGTCGGAACGTCCTTACAATACCGATCCAGGCGCTTACGATCCGGCAAAAGGGCGATTTGGAGTCCAAACCGGCGGTTACATCCGGCGCCGGGGCGGCAGCGAAACCGGATCCGGTGGCCGAAAAGGCCCGCAAGGAAGAGATTCAGGGCGTTTTCGTGGTTTCGGCTGGCAAGGCGGTTTTTCGCAAGGTGGAGACGGGTATAACGGGCGCCACGGATATTGAGGCGCTTAGCGGTTTAGGCGAAAGTGACGAGATTATCACCGGTACTTATCAGGTAATCCGTACCATTCGCAATGACGCCCAGGTGAAGATAGACAACACGGCCCCCGTGACGCAGGACAAGTCTTAAAGAAACGAGAATCATCTCATGTCAGCGGTTGACACTGAAAAGTCGGAATTACTCAAGCGCGGCGAACAATTGAAGCGGGATGGCATCGTCATCCGCACCTACGATCTCAAGAAGACCTACATCATGGGCGATGCCGAGATCCACGCCGTCTCGGGGGTGGACGTTGAGATCAAGCGCGGCGAGTACGTCGCGATCATGGGTCCGTCCGGTTCGGGCAAGTCCACCTTGATGAACCTGATCGGCTGCCTGGATACTCCTTCGAGCGGCAAATACTTCATCAACGGGAATCTGGTCAGCGAGATGACCGACGACGACCTGGCGCGCATCCGGAACAAGGAAATTGGGTTCGTTTTCCAGACGTTCAACCTGCTGCCGCGCGCCACCTCCCTGCATAACGTGGACCTGCCGCTGATCTACGCCGGCATCGCGCCGGCCAATCGCCTCGAAATGGCGAAGAACGCCATGAAGCAGGTGGACTTGGAACCCCGCATGTACCACAAGCCCAGCGAGCTTTCCGGCGGCCAGCGCCAGCGCGTTGCCGTAGCCCGCGCCCTGGTGAACAACCCCTCGATTCTGCTGGCCGACGAACCTACGGGCAACCTGGATACGGCCACCGGCAACGAAATCATGGCCCTGTTCGAACGGTTGTACCAGCAGGGCAACACGATCATTCTGGTGACACACGAGCCCGATATCGCCCTCCACGCCCACCGCGTGATTCACGTCCGCGACGGCAAAGTGGAACGCGACGAGAGAATCAAGTAGTAGAAGGGCCGGCGCGTCATGCGCCGGCAGTTCTTCAACAACACCACCGCGCGCTGGCGCCTCGCCGTGCGTTGGGGGAGCGAGGCCTCCTGCGGGCACTTTTCTGGAAATCCGTCCCTGCCTTGCGTGTTTTTCCTAATCCCCATCAGCCCAAACTGATCGTATATCAATCCCAATCATGGCGATTACTGGCTGGTTTCGTATTTTGTCTTCCTATGTTGGGGCAGAACCGTATGATCACCAATGCAGCCAACGGAACACTGGCGAACGTGGTGTCGTTCGGGTCGTTGGCGCCGGGTGCGAATACCACGGCCGTTCCTCTTCAGACGCAGTTCCGTCTGTGGAGCCGGAATAGGTGTGGGTACCACTTGGACGCTCAATGCTCAGCGTTGACTGTGACCCCAAACCCCGGCGTCACCGACCAAGGCGGTTCCAGAATCGCCCTGTCGGATGTCGGCATAGGAATCGCGGTTGCGCGCGGCAGTGGCGCAATGCCGGGCACGGACAGCATTCAAACCGGGTTCAACTATAACCCGGGGAGCGTGGCGGCGCCCGGTGGCGTGACCCCGTACACGGGTCGTGCCAGCGGGCAGGCGACTCTCGCGGACCTGACTTTGAGCCGTACGATTCTGAGCGGTTCGCAGATTGGAACGGCTACGGACGATAGCCGGTACGTCGCGGTGACGATGACATTGGGCGTGGTCCCGCAGTACTTCACGCCATCGACTTTTTCAGCGTTGATTACACTGACCATTGCGAATGGGCTCTAAGAAGAACTAATTCAGGCCGTTTTGGCCCGTGAAGTAGAAAGAAGAGAAGAAGAGGAAGAGATGACAAAACGCATTCTAGTTCTATTTGCCGCGTGCGCTCTGGCCGCCGTGGCCCAGACCAGCGGCACGATCGGCATCAGCGGAACCATTCCGGAGGCATTTTCGCTTTTGAGTTCCTCCGACGGTAACCTGGCTTCGAGTACCGTATTGGGCGCCTGGACCATTGCCAACAACGCCACCATGCTCGCGATCACGCCGGTTGACGTTCGGGTTCGCAGCAACAAGGCCTACAAGATCAACGCATCCGCGACGTTCACTAAGAGCGCCGAGGGAGCGGCCGACGGCGGCGACGGGCTCGCGGTGACGGATATCGGATTTGGAATTACTGCAATCGATGCCACGGGAGCGAATGTCGCAAACAAGTTGGCGGGCGACCACACGGTGGTGGCCAAGTTCAATTACACAGCCGCCGGTAATCTTTCCCTGGCCGCGGCGGATGGCCTGTCGCCTTTCGTAGCCGCTTCGAAAGCCACGCTGAACGACATCAGCGGCGCTAACGACGGCGCACAAGTCGTATCGGGAAAGCGCATCAGCACGAAGGGGAACATTGCGACCCAGACGAACTTTGTAAATTACAAGGTGGGCCTCGCGATGTTGCCGCAGTACTTTACGCCCGCGGGCTTTGCGTCCGTGGTCACTCTGACTATCTCCTCCAACTGAGATCGTGAAGGAGCGGGGCAAGAATCTGTTCGGCAGCGCCGCGCTTTGGGCGCTGCCTATCCTTGCTGTGGCGAGCGGTCTGCCCGGTTGGTCCGCCACGGCAGGCTTGGGCTTGAACCCGGGCAGGCTGGAGATCGAGGTCAAGCCGGGTGGGCAAAAGACCGTGGGATTCTACGTCGAAGCCCCGCCCTCCGAGGAGACTGTGCGGGGCCGTGTCCTGGTTAGTTTCACGGATTGGGGGCTTAAGGAAGACGGCTCCATGACGCTGTCGGATTCCGGGACGGAGCCCATGTCCGCCGCCAAGTGGATCACTTTCAGTCCCTCGGCAGTGAGCATATCTTCCGGCCAGCGCGCGCTGGTCCGGGTGACAGTGGATGTTCCCAAGGATGCTCAACCCGGTACCTATCGAACGGGATTGCTGGTTCAGGAGCGGCCCCCAACCATCATCCCCAAGGCCGGGGAGCATCTAGTGGCGTTTCATTTCCGCTACATGGAAACGCTGTATGTCATCGTGCCCCCGGTAGCGGCCGATCCCCATCTGCTCGATGCCGTGTTGGAGGTCTCGGGCAAGGGCCTCAACGTAGTTTGCCGTATGCGCAATGAAGGGTCGGCGCTGGTTCGTCCCTACGTGACATGGAGCTTGCGGGCCGAGGACGGGCACGTGGAGATGGAGGATATTTCCCGTGAGACCACCGTCCTGCTGCCGCACTCTACTCTGGCGGAACCGATCCCGCTTTCCGATTTGCCCACGCCCGGACGCTATCAGTTATCGATGGCTGCAGACTTCCGTGACGGCAAGCCAATTCAGTCGATCGTGAGGACGGTCGAAATCTCCAGCCCAGCCCCGGGAGCCGACACTGGTCAGAGCACGGCCCAGCCGCAATAGGTTGCCATGAAGCGGCTCTGGATCGCCGGATGCTTTCTGGCGCTCTGCGGAATTCGCGCCGCGGCACAGGAGCCCGCCATCGTTGTGAACGGGACGCCTCTCACGGCTACCCTGCCTTCTCAGCAAGTCGGAGGCGAACTCCAGATTCCACTCGGGCCGGTGGCGCGCGCGCTCGGAGCCGACGTCTCCGCCGTGCAGGATCAGAGCCTGACCGTGCGCCGGGCGGACGGCGCCAAACTGGTCTACGATGGCCGCACCGGCGAGATCCACCTCGGCGCAACCACGGTGGGGCAGGTTCCTAATTTTCGCCTGGTACGCATTGCAGCGGATGTGGACCAGTTGCTGTTCCCTGTCCCCGGGATGGTCGCCCTGCTGGGCCTGACCGCCCGCCTTGACGACCAGAGGAATGTCCTCTACCTGGATTCCCTCCCTGGCGGAGCCTTTTCCGCCTCCGCTGGAAACGGGTTTGCTTTCACGGGGCTGGACTACGGCTACTCGATGGTGAGTAACGGGGCGATATTCTCCCAGGGTGGAAACTTGGGCGCACAGGCACTGGCGGGCAACGTCACGTTGGCCGGTTCGCTCCAGGCAAGCAATATCCCCGGCGGGCAGGCGGTCTACCTGAATCAGGCAGCGGTGCGCGCCGGCCTGCCGGATTCCCGGTCGTTTCTGCTGGGGGACCAGGGCGCCTATTCGGGCGTGGAGGCGTTGACGAGTTCGCTTCGCGGCGCGGCTTATGAGCAGCCGCTCGGTTCCTTACGGGCAAGCGTCTATGCGGGCCGCGGCATTGGAACCACGGCGGCCACGTTCGGGTCGTCCATCAGTTCCTACGATACGAATCTGGCGGGGATCAGCTTGAAGAAGCAGACGCAAACGCGGTCTTTTTCGGCGGGAGCTAACTGGTTCAGCGGTCCCCGCGCCAGAGGCGCCACGGCAGGGCTGGCGTTCGGCCAGAACCAGGGGTGGAATCAATTCAAACTGCAGCTCGCCGGCGGATCGTTTTCAGGCCTCAGTCGGCGCTCGTCGCCAACCCCTCCCGCCGCGGCACAGGCGGGTGGAACCTCGCCGGCCGTCGCCGTATCCGGGAGCCAGTTCGCTAGAGTCAAAGGCCCCGCCTACGGCCTCAGCGTTTCGGAGGCCTTTTTGCCTTCCTCTCGCCTCTCTGTGAGCGGGCAGTTCGATTACTATTCGCGTTCCTTCTTGACGGCCGGCGACGATGCGCGCTTCAACGCGGCTTCGAGCGGCGCGCTGGCCGCGAGCTTCCGCCCCTTTCGCCTCCTGACGCTGAGTGGCAGCGCCGGTTCCCGGACATACCTGCTGGGCGACCGACGCCCGTCGCGCAGCTATTCGTCCGGCGCGGGTTTTGTGCTGCCCGGCCGGCATCCCGCGCAACTCAGCGTGTCGCGGACGCTCCTGCTGGACCCGGCGGGCCCGGGGCGATTGGAGCTTCGTCAATACTCCGCCATGATGCCCTCCCTGGGCAGGTACACCGCATCGGCGTTTTACTCGGAGACCATAGCGGCCGGGGCCAAGACGTCGAATCTTAACGGCGTGGCGGGAGTGAATTTGTACCGCTTCGGTCGTCTGGATCTCCACTTGCAGAACCAGTTTCACGCCAGCCGCCGGGCCGGCGGCGAGTGGAATCTGCAGCTAGGGCGCGGGGGCGGCTATATCCGCGCGGGACTGGATCTGTTGCAGGCCAGGTCCGGGGAGGCGGGCCTTATGCCGCTGGCGGGTTTGCGGCTGCGGTTGTGGAGGACCCACGTACTGGACGTGACGTATGTCCGCGATCCGGGAATGCACACGCTGCAGGTCCGGCTGGGAGGCAAGCTCATTCAACCGCAAGAGCTTTCGCGCGACAGCAGGGGCGCGCCGCTGGCCGCCGCGCGCACGAGTATCTCGGGATTCGTCTTCATCGACACCGACTACAACGGCTCGCTCGGCCCCGGCGACAGGCCGATCTCCGACACCCGCGTGTGGCTGGACAATGGGCGCCAGATCCTGACCGACGCCACCGGGCATTACAGGTTCGATGGCGTGATGCCGGGAGGACACGTTGTGCGTTCGGAGTTGGATGGCGTTCCGGCAGGCTATGTGTTCGCCGAATCGGGCCTGCAAACCATGGCAGCTCTTCCGAACCGCGACAACCGGTTCGATGTCCGCGCAATCAAGACCGGACAGATCGAGGGCATCGTCACTTACCTCGACTACGGCGAAGACCCGGACGAGCCCGTGGAAAAGCCGCTGCCGGACGTTCACATCCTGGCAAGCGGGGATTTGGACACGTTTTCGGAAATGAACGGCAGGTTCCTGTTGGGTGACCTCGCGCCGGGAACCTATTCCCTGCATCTCGACCCCGACGGTCTCCCCGAGGGATACGCACCCCAACCGGCCTCGGTTGTGGTTCGGGTGGAGGCAGGCGTTGCATCGCGAGACGTCAAGTTCCGGTTGGCCGTTCCCCCGAGGCCGGTGATTGAGATCCGCGCCCCGGCGCAAACGGTGACCCTGCCGCCTCCGCCGCCCACGCCGCCGGCGAGCAGGACTCCGAACCAGCAGGAAGAGAAGCCCTCGGTGTACCGGCAACCCAGGCAGCCGGATTAGAGGCTGCCACACGAAGCAGGCTCAGCCGCCCAGGTTCAACTGAAAGCTGACGATCCCGGAACCGGCTGCTTGAACCGACGGAAGCAGGCGCACTAGGATTGCGTTATCGGGAGTCACATTGTTGCCTCCGCTGGAGACACGGACGCCCTGCACGCAGACGGCTACGGCGTCGGGCGCTAGTTCCGCTGCGCTCATCACCGCATCGAGAGCGCCCCGCGCCAGGTGCGCGATGCCGGCGGCAGGCTCGGCTCTCGCTGGTACGATACCCAAGGCGGTGGCCGGGGGACCCGACCACTCCGCAGTGATCCGGTAGGCGCAGTTGGTGCGCACCGATAAAACGATGGGCCTGGGATCGGTTTGGCCTGGAATCACACTGAGACGGATCAGTGTGCCGGAGCTTACCAAGGGCATGGCGTTGCCCGGATCGACCACCTGGAGTTGCCCGGAGCACGGTATCCGTCCCGTGACGGCAATTACGCCTTGGGCAAATACTTGGCCCACCCCAAGCGCGAGGAGCAGAAGTGCCGGACGGAGCATCTACTCACCTCATCGACGATGGTAGCGTTAGCGTCCTGCGAGGCTTGTGCGCTCCAGCACTACTAAACCCTGGATTGTGTTCATCGATGGCCGGTTCCGGAGGCAGCCTTTCCTGCCGGCGCACGTCGGGCTGACCTGATACGCTGGATGGTTCGATGTCCGATACGCTAGCGCTTTCCGCCCAGGACCTGCGAGCTTTCGGCGAGGCTGTAACCGATCTGGTGGCCTCTTACTACGACTCCCTTGCGGAACGGCCGGTGCTGGAACACGCCTCTGCGGCGGCTTTGCGGGCGGCTCTGGCTGGCCCGATGCCGATCGAAGGGACTGCCCTGCCGGAGTTGCTCGCGACGGTGCGGGACGTGATCCTGCGCTACAGCCGCCACAACGGGCACCCGCGCATGTTCGGGTACGTGGCGTCGCCGGGCGCGCCGATTGCGGCTCTGGGGAGCATGATCGAAGCCGCGCTCAATGCCAACGTCACGGCTTGGCGCTCGGCCCCGTCCGCCACCGAACTGGAGTTCGTCGCAATCGACTGGCTGAAGGAGATGCTCGGCCTTTCCGGGAAGGCGACCGGCCTTTTCGTGAGCGGCGGCTCAATGGCCAACTTCGCGGGACTGGCGGCCGCGCGCAGCGCAAAGGCGCCCGATGTGGTTCGCCGGGGCGTGGCGGCTTCGGTCCGTCCGCTCCGCCTTTACGCTTCGGAAGAGGCGCATTTCTCGATCCGGAAGGCGGCGGGGATGCTGGGGCTCGGCGAAGATGCCGTTCGGAGCGTGAAGACCGACAACCGGCTGCGGATGGACCCTGCCGACCTCGAGCGCCTGGTCCGCGCCGACCTGGATGCCGGATACTTGCCTGCTGCCGTGGTAGCCAACCTGGGGACCGTTGCCACCGGCGCGGTGGACCCGATTCCCGAGATTGCGGAAATTGCCCACCGCTACGGCCTGTGGTTTCACATCGATGCCGCGTACGGCGGCTTCGCGGCGGTGGCCCCCTCATGCCGGCATTTCTTTGACGGCGTCGGCTCGGCCGATTCGATTGCGCTCGATCCGCACAAGTGGCTCTACCTTCCCGCGGGCTGCGGCTGCGTGCTCTACAAAGACCCGGCCACGGCCCGCGCAGCTTTTAGCCAGGACGCCGAGTACATTCGCGTGATCGGCCGCGAGCGCAGCGAGGCCTTTGCATTCTGGGATTACGGACCGGAGCTCTCGCGGCCGTTTCGTGCGCTGAATTTCTGGTTGCTCTTCCAATTCGCCGGCGCACGGAGGCTGGGCGAGGCGGTTGAGCAGAATATCGTTTGCGCCCGATACTTCGAACAGTTGGTGAAAGAGTCGAACGATTTCGAGATGCTCGCGCCGGTGGAGCTCTCGATCTTCTGCTTCCGCTACGCGCCGAAGAACTTCGCGGGACATCTGGATGCGCTCAATGAGCGCATTCTCGGCATCGTCCAGCGCGGCGGCAGCAGCTATCTTTCGAATGCGCGAATATCGGGCCGCTTTGCGCTGCGCGGCTGCGTGTTGAACTACAGAACTACGGAGCGTGACATGGAGATACTGCTGGACGACGTTCGCCGGGCCGCGGCGGAAGCGCTGGCGTAGTTGTGGGGCAGACGCCCTCGTCCGCGCCGGCCGCTCTGGTCCGACTAAGCCCGAACAGGAATTGAAGCTCCGAGTAGCGCCGACCAGGGGGTCGGCGCGCGGGCCGGGGGGCCCGCCCCACCGATGCGGGCGCTTAGCTTACACGTCGAGGTTCTTCACGTCGAGCGCGTTGTCTTCGATGAACTTCCTGCGGGCTTCCACGTCTTCGCCCATGAGCGTTGAAAAAATCTCTTCGCTCTCCACGGCGTCTTCCATGCGGACTTGCAGGAGCGTACGCTTCTCGGGGTTCATGGTGGTATCGGCCAACTGCCCGGCGTTCATCTCTCCGAGGCCCTTGTAGCGCTGCACGGAGGCGTCCTTCTTGCCTTCGTTCTTGACGAAATTGAGCAGATCGGACCAGTTCGCCTGGGAGTCGCGCCGTTCGTTCTTCACTACCACGAAGGGTGGCGTGTTGAAGCGTGCGATCGCCCGGGCCAGCGCGCGGAAGCGCCGGTATTCCGGAGCGGAGGAGAGCGCCAGGCCGATGCTGCGCTCGGCGTTCGTGCTGTCGTGATACACCACGGCGAAGGAAGAGTGCTCCTCGTCGCGGCGCATTTCCGGATTCACGCCGATCTTTCGCAGCGCTTCGAGCACGGGAACCAGGTTGGCCTCTTCCTGAAATTCGGCTTTGTGGTCCACTCGGAAGTCCGTATTTGCGAGCGCCTCCACGACCCTTGCGTCGCGCAGTTTGCGTTCCACCTTGTGAAACATCTGCTCGTATTCATCGAGGCTGAGCAGGAAAGTGCGCAACTCGCCGCCATCGAGCACAGCCTTGGGACCCGCTCCATTTCCAGAGGACTGAATCTCCACGGTGAGATTCTCCGTGGCCCGGCGCATGATCTCCCGGGTGAATTCCTTCTCGTCCTTGATGTACTTCTCGCTGCGGCCCTTCTTAATGCGATAGAGCGGCGGCTGCGCGATGTAGACGCGCCCGCGCAGGATCAACTCCAACATGTGCCGGAAGAAGAACGTCAGCAAGAGGGTGCGAATGTGAGACCCATCCACGTCGGCATCGGTCATGATGATGACCTTGCCGTACCGGACCTTCGTTGCATCGAAATCGTCTTTGCCGATGCCGGTTCCGAGGGCGGTAATCAGAGTGCGGATTTCCTCGTGGCCGAGCATCTTGTCATACCGGGCCTTCTCGACATTGAGGATCTTGCCTTTGAGCGGCAGAATGGCCTGAAAGCGGCGATCGCGGCCCTGTTTGGCCGTGCCGCCTGCCGACTCGCCCTCAACCAGGAATAGTTCGCATCGCTCCGGATCGCGCTCCTGGCAATCCGCCAGTTTGTGCGGCATGCCGCCCGATTCGAGGGCGCCCTTGCGCCGGGTGAGGTCGCGCGCCTTGCGGGCCGCCTCGCGCGCACGAGAGGCTTCGATGGCCTTGCCAACGATGCGCTTGCCTACGGCCGAATTCTTGTCGAAATACTCTCCCAGTTTCTCGTTGACGAACTGGGTCATCTGGCCGGCGATGTCGCTGTTCAGCTTGCCCTTGGTCTGCCCTTCGAATTGCGGCTGCGGAACTTTGACGCTCACTACGGCCGTCAGGCCTTCGCGGACGTCGTCACCCGAGAGGTTCTCTTTCACGTCGCGGAAGAGGCCCGCCTGCCTGCCGAATTCGTTGATCGTGCGGGTCAACGCGGAGCGGAAGCCGCTCAGGTGCGTGCCGCCATCGACCGTGTTGATGTTGTTGGCGAAACTGAAAACGTTTTCCGAATAGCCGTCGTTGTACTGCATCGCCACTTCCATCGACATCGAGGCGCCATTGGGCATGTCGCGATCCGCCTCGAAGTAAATGGGCTTATCGTGCAGAACGGTCTTGCCTCGATTGAGGTGCTTGATGAATTCAGCGATGCCGCCCGAGTACATGAACTCGGAGGTCTTCTCGGGGTCCGTGCGTTCGTCGGTGAGCGTGATCTTGAGGCCTTTGTTCAGAAACGCCAGTTCACGAAGGCGCTGGGCCAGCGTGTCGTAATTGAACTCGGTGGCCTGCATAATCGAAGGGTCGGGCCGGAAAGTGACGCGCGTGCCGGTCTTGCGGCCCGCTTTACCCGCCTTCACCAGTGGCGCCTTGGGAACGCCGCAGGAGTATTCCTGCTGCCAGGTGTAGCCGTCCCTCCAGATTTCCAGTTCCAGCAACTCGGAAAGAGCGTTCACGCAGCTCACGCCCACGCCGTGAAGGCCGCCCGAAACCTTGTAGCTCTTGGAATCGAACTTCCCGCCGGCGTGCAGTTTGGTCATGACCACCTGCGCGGCGGATACCCCTTCTTCCTCGTGGAGATCCACCGGGATGCCGCGGCCGTTGTCGATGACGGTTACCGAGTTGTCGTCGTGAATGGTAACGCTGACTTCGTTGGCATAGCCAGCCAAAGCTTCGTCCACCGAATTGTCCACAACTTCGTAGACCAGGTGGTGCAGCCCCATTTCTCCGGTGGAACCGATGTACATCGCCGGACGGAGGCGCACCGCTTCCAGGCCTTCGAGGACCTTAATACTACTGGAATCGTACACATCCGGTGTGGGGCTGGAGTTAACTTCGTTTGGCATATTCTGATCAAATTCTCATGGGCATGACAACATAGCGGTACTGGTCCGTTATGTTCTCACCCGCCGGGCGCAATTCGCCGGCGCTCTTCTGGTCTTTCAATTCGAAAGCTACGTGATCCTGCGGAATGGCGCGGAGAAAATCCAGCAGATACTGGGCGTTGAAGCCGATCTCCAGATCGGGTCCGGAGTACTCGCCCGGTACGCTCTCTTCGCTCTCTCCCATTTCCACCGAGGACGAAAAGATCCGCACCTCGCCCTTGGTAAACTGCACGCGGATCGCGCGAGACCGTTCGTCGGCAAACTGAGCCACGCGTTCGATCGCCGCGCGAATCTCGTCCTTCTGCAGGGTGGCCACGATCGAGTGATCTTTCGGGAGCACACGCTCGTAGTCCGGGAAATTGCCTGTCAGTTTCCGCGTAATCAGCAGGCGCTCTCCGAGCTGGAAGTACAGGTGATTGTCGTCGCCGGCAAGAATCGCCTTAGCGTCGGCATCCGCCCCTTCGGCCAGCTTTACCAACTCGCCCATAGCTTTCTTCGGAACCAACGCCCGGAAGGTCTGCTCCAGGGACGCATTCTCGCCGCCCGCCGCTTGCACGAACGCGAGCCGGTGCCCGTCAGTGGCTACCATCGTCATGCCTTCAGGCCGCATGAGCAACAAAGCCCCGTTCAGGGTGAAGCGCGATTCCTCCATGGAGATTGCGAACGACGTCCGCGCAATCATGGAAGACAGGATGCGAACCGGGATCTGAGCCAACGGCTCCGGCATTTGTGGAAGCTCGGGGAAACTCTCCCGGGACATACCTGCAATCCTGGTGCGCGACCGGCCGCACGTAATGCTGGCCCAGTGGTTCTCCAGGAACTTCATGTTTACGTCGCCTTCAGGCAGCAGGCGGACGTAATCAAGCAGTTTGCGAGCCGGAACCGTGCCCGACCCTTCCTTCTTCACCCGAGCCGGGCAGGAGCAACGGATGCCCAACTCAAGATCCGTAGCCGTTAGCGTTAACCGATCGCCTGCGGCCTCCAACAAGACGTTGGACAAAATGGGAATCGTCGTCTTCTTCTCGACGACGCCCTGCGACAAACTCAGTTCCCGTACCAGATCGGCTTTGCTGACGGTGAATTCCATAAGGCCTCTACTCTTCTTGTTTTGAGACTGTATAGATGGGCACTATAAGAACCGTATTCATCGGGCCTGTGCAAACGTTGAAAGCTTCCTAAATTATACTAAATTCAACTACTTTAGGCCACACAAACTTGCGGAAACCGATGCGGACAAACCACTAAGAAGTCCGACTGGGCCGCTTTTTCCACCTCTCTCCAACGGGCGTTTGAAGCCCTTATGTGGAAAAATAAGATAAGTCTACTGCAATGAGTCCATTAGGCTGTGGAGTAGCCTGTTTAAATCAGGATCATTCTGACGCGACTGCTCGATTTTGTTTATAGAGTGCAGAACAGTCGTGTGATGCTTTCCCCCGAACGCTCTGCCGATCTCGGGTAGGGAGGCGTCCGTCAGTTCCTTGATCAGGTACATAGCTACCTGCCTCGGGTAGACGACCTTCTTCGTATTGCTCTTTTCCCGCAACTGCGCCGGTTTGACCTGAAAGCGTTCGGCTACCGCCTTCTGGATGGAATCGATGGTTACTTTGCGGTCCTGCACGTGGACCAGGTGCTTCAAGACCTGCTGGGCCATCTGTACCGTGATCGGAGTGCCGGTGAGGGAGGAGTAGGCAATCAGCTTGATCAGGGCGCCTTCGAGTTCACGGACGTTGGACTTGGTCTTGGACGCCATGAACGAGCGCACGTCGTCCGGCAGCTTAATACCCTCAACCTCGGACTTCTTGTCGAGGATGGCCATCTTCGTTTCGAGGTCGGGAGGTTGAATGTCGGCGATGAGGCCCCATTCAAAACGCGAGCGGAGACGCTCCAGCAACCCGGGAATTTCCTTTGGGGGCGAATCGCTCGAAATCACGATCTGCTTCTGATGATCGTGCAACTCGTTGAAGGTGTGGAAGAACTCTTCCTGGGTGCGTTCCTTATTGCCGATCAACTGAATGTCGTCCACCAGGAGCACGTCAGCCTCGCGGTACCGCTGGTGAAACTGTTGCATGCGGTCCGTGCGGATGCAGGCGATCATCTCATTCATGAAACGCTCGCTCGATGTGTAGATGATGCGCATCGAGCCAAACCGATCGATCAACGCCCGGCCGATGGCGTGCATCAGGTGCGTCTTGCCCATCCCCACCCCGCCGTACAGGAACAGGGGGTTGTAGCTGCGCGAGGGATTATCGGCGACGGAGCGAGCCGCGGCGTGGGCAAATTGATTGCACGAGCCCACAACGAACGAGGAAAACGTGAATTTCGGGTTCAGTAAATTGGCGGGGGCCTCGATCTCGGAGCCGTCCACCGCCGCAAGAGCCTGATTTCTGACGCCCCTGATGGGCTGGACTTCGAAGCGGACTTCGCGCACGGGAACACGGAGTTCCTTGATTCCCGCACGCACTAGCGACGAGTATTCCGTCTCAAGCCAAGCGCGCGTTTCCGAGTCCGGAGCGGAGACGAACATGGTGTCTCCGTCCATGCTGACGAACTCGGTTCCCTTGATCCAGTTGTCATAGCTTTCCGCGCTTACCTTGTGCCTCAGATAATCGCGTATTTGATCCCAGAGATTCATTTCGTCGTGAAGGTTATAGACACCAATTCCTCAGGGTTTTCCACAGCGGCGTGGGATCGCTTTGACAGCGGAATCAGAAGATGTCAGCCGGCTTCCTCCGAGCCGCGCCGCGGCTGGCTGTACGTGCGAACGACCAACCGAGAAAGTAGTCTAGCACAGCGTTGTGCATTTCCGGCAAGTTTATAAGGGTATCGCGTTTCAGTAACTTGCGGGAAACGTTTGGGTCTGCGAATGTTTCGGAATTTGACACCGCGAACGTTTCTGAAGGAGAATAGTGATTTCCCAACGGGCGGGAGTAACTCAGCTGGTAGAGTGCGACCTTGCCAAGGTCGATGTCGCGGGTTCGAATCCCGTCTCCCGCTCCATAAAGCCCACCTTTTCACCCGCGCCCCCTGAGCAACGCCGGGTCCCAAGCCGCCTCTTCTGGGCCGGCCTGCACATTTCGTCAAATTCCTAGCCTTTCAGCCGATGAGTTATTTGCGGAGACAGCTTCCGCTTAGGAGGAGCCCCATGGTCGGATCAATCAGTAGCGGCGCCTATAACGCCGTGTTGGCCAGCGCGTCTAGATCGCAAGCTGCCGACCAAATCATGAAAAAGGCGGATGCCAACCGCGACGGCAAGATCACCGAGGCGGAACTCGGCAACGCAATCGACGCTGCCGGAGGCAAACAGAGCTCCAGCGTCAAGGAGATCTTCAATCTCCTCGACCAGGGCGGCAAGGGCTACCTCACCAAGCAAGATCTGGAAGACGGCCTCTCGAAGGCCACGCAGTCTCAGCCAACCCAGGGCAAGGCGGCCGGAGCATCCGGAGGCGGCCCGGCGGGCGGCGTTGGCGGGGCTGCGGCAGCCAGCGGCACGGCCACGGCAGATCCCGAGGACCTCAACCAGGACGGCACGGTGACACAGCAGGAAAAGATCCAGTACGTTCTGACGCACTACGCAAAAGCAGCGTCCGCTTCCAGCGCCTCGTCGGCCAAAGCGGTCTCCGTTACGGCCTGACTTTCGGCGTCCATTCCGGTTTCTCCCACCGCCGCGCGCGCGGTAGAATGATACTTCGTTAGCGCCCACCTCCCCTGTGCGGCTGTGGAATGCCCGGCCGAGCGTTAGGAGTTTTGCCTAGACATGCCCTTCGTTCACCTGCATTGCCACACGGATTACTCTTTGCTCGATGGCGCGTGCGACGTCGAGCAGCTCGTCAAGATCACCGCCGAGCAGAAGATGCCGGCAGTGGCGATGACGGATCACGGCAACCTGTTCGGCGCCGTCAAGTTCTATAATTCCGCGCTGGCCGCCGGCGTCCAACCCATCATCGGCTGCGAAGTCTATGTTTCGCAGCAAGGGCACAAGACCAGATCGGATACCGACCGGTATAACCACCTCGTGCTCCTGTGCGAAAGCCAGGAAGGCTACCGAAACCTGATCAACCTGGTTTCGACCGCCTATACCGAGGGCTTCTATTACAAACCGCGGCTCGATCTAGACCTGCTGGCACAGCATTCCAAAGGCCTGATCGCCATGTCGGCGTGCCTTCGGGGACATATTCCGGAGACCCTTCTTTCCGACCGCAGCGACGAGGCGCGCCGGCTCGCCCACACCTACGCCGATATTTTCGGCCAAAACAATTTCTTCCTCGAGATCCAGGACCACCACCTCGATCAGGATCGCCGGCTCACCACGGAGCTGAACCGCCTTTCGCAAGAGACGGGACTGCAACTGGTAGCTACCAACGATTCGCACTACTTGCGCAAGGAAGACGCGCGGGCGCACGAGATTCTGCTCTGCATACAAACCGGCAAAGGGATGAACGATCCCAACCGTATGCGGTGGCCGAATCCCGATTTCTACATGAAGACGCGCGACGAAATGATGGAGTTGTTCGGCGAACTCGAGGACGCCGTTGACCGCACCTGGGAAATCGCGCAGCGCTGCAACGTCAAGCTGGAGAAGGTCAAGGAACCCTTCCCAAAGTTCGACGTTCCCGCCGAGCACTCCACCGATACATATTTCGAATACGTCGCCAGGCAGGGCTTCGAGAAACGCCGGCCGCGCCTCGAATCCATGCGCGCCAAAGGCATCTTGAAGCACGACGTCGCCGAATACGCGGAACGTCTGGATCGTGAAATCCACATGATTCAGAACATGAAGTTCTCCGGGTACTTTCTGATCGTCTGGGACTTCATCCGCTATGCGAAACAGTTGGGCATTCCGGTGGGCCCGGGCCGCGGCTCGGCCGCGGGCAGCCTGGTGGGGTATGCCATGGCCATCACCGATATCGACCCGCTGCAGTACGGGCTCCTGTTCGAGCGCTTTCTCAATCCCGAGCGCGTGACGCTGCCCGATATCGACGTCGATTTCTGCATGAACCGCCGCGGCGAGGTGATTCAGTACGTCACACAGAAGTACGGCCGCGAGCAGGTAGCGCAGATCATCACTTTCAACACCCTCGGGGCGCGGGCCGCCATCAAGGACGTGGGGCGCGTACTCGAAATGCCCTTTCAGGACGTGGAGCGCATCACCAAGATGGTTCCCAACGTCCTCAATATCAGCCTTGGCGAAGCCATAGCCCAGGAGCCCGGCTTTGACGAAGCTGCGCGCAAGGACCCGCGCGTGGCCGAGGTTCTCAAGGTGGCGCTACGCCTGGAAGGCCTTGCCCGAAACTGCTCGGTGCACGCCGCCGGCGTGGTGATTTCCCCACAACCGCTGAAGGAACTAGTGCCGCTGTACAAGACGAACCGCGACGAAATTGTCACGCAGTTCGATATGAACGGCCTGGAGAAACTTCAGCTCCTTAAGATGGATTTCCTGGGGTTGACCACTCTCACCCTAATCAATGAAGCATTGAACCTGATTCGCAAGAGGCACGGCGTGGAGTTGGTCCCCGAGGATCTACCTCTGGACGACAAAGCCACCTACGAAATCTTCTGCAAGGGATTCACCAGCGGAGTGTTCCAGTTCGAATCCTCGGGCATGCGCGACATTCTTCGCCGCTACCAGCCGAGCCGCCTCGAAGACCTGACCGCGCTGAACGCTCTGTACCGTCCGGGACCGATCCAGGGCGGCATGGTGGACGATTTCATCGAGCGCAAGTGGGGCCGGCGCACGGTGCAGTACGATCTGCCGGAATTGAAGGAACTGCTCGAAGAGACTTACGGCGTCATCGTGTACCAGGAACAGGTGATGCAGATCTCAAACCGCCTGGCCGGCTACTCGCTGGGTGAAGCGGACCTGCTCCGCCGCGCCATGGCCAAGAAGAAGCCCGAGGAGATGGCCAAACAGCGGGTGCTCTTCATTCAAGGCGCACTCGAACGCAATTTCCCGCAGAAGAAGATCGAGAAGATCTTTGACCTGATGGAGCAGTTCGCCGGCTACGGTTTCAACAAATCCCATTCGGCGGCGTACGCGTACTTGGCGTTCGTGACGGCGTACCTGAAGGCGCACTATCCGGTGGACTTCATGGCCGCGCTGCTCACCTCGGAAACCGGCAATACCGCCAAGGTGGTGAAGTACATCAACGAGTGCCGCGATATGGGCATCACCATTCTGCCGCCCGACGTGGATCATAGCGACTGGAGCTTCACTCCCGACGGGCAGGCCATTCGCTTCGGCCTGGGCGCGGTGAAGAACGTGGGCCAATCGGCCGTGGAGGCGATTGCGCGCTCTCGCGACGAAGCCGGCCCGTTCCGCTCGCTCCATGAGTTCTGCGAGCGAGTGGACCTGGGAGCCGTCAATCGCCGCATGATCGAGAGCCTGATCCGCGCCGGAGCCATGGATTCGCTCGAAGGCGGACGCGCTGCCAAGTTCTCCGCCGTTGAGGCTGCAATGGAAGGCGGGCAGCGCGCCTGGCGCGACCGCGCTTCCGGGCAGGAGGGGCTCTTCGGCGAGATGATCGCCGCGGAAGAGCATCTCCCGGCGCCGCTTCCGAACGTTCCCGAGTGGAGCGATAAGGAGAAACTGGCGGGCGAGAAAGAGTTGCTGGGGTTCTGGGTGACAGGCCACCCGCTCGATGGCTATTTGGACAAGATCTCGGAGTTAGCCACCCACGATAGCTCCACGCTCGATGGCCTCGCCAAGGGAGTGGAAGTCGCCCTCTGTGGCGTGCTCACCGCGGTCACGCGCAAGCGCAACAAGGAGGGCAAGCCCTGGGCCGCGCTCATCATAGAAGACCGCACCGGTTCCATTGAGGCCATGATATTTGCGTCGAGCTACGAACGGCTGGCGCCCGAAGTGATCGAAGACCAGCCGGCTTTCATTCGCGGCCTGGCGATGCCCGAAGAGGGCGGCTCGACCAAGATCTCCGTTCAGGAGATTGTGGCCCTGGATAATGCCCGCGTAGACATGCCCGCTGCGATTTCCATCCGCCTCTGGTTGGGCCGGAACGGGAAGACCGCGCAGGAGCGCGCGCAACTCCTGCACGAGTTGATCCTGCGCAAGCCGGGCGACACGCTCGTTCGGCTCCGCCTGGACCTGCCGCGGGAGTTTTCGGTGATCATGGACATCCCCGAGAAGGTGCGCGCCGACAAGGAATTCAAAGCCCAGGTGGCCGAAATCTGCGGCCCCGATGCAATCGAGAAGATCTCGGGGTGACCGGCCCGGCGTCTTGGAGAAGCTGCGCGTAAGGGCGCGACCTCGCGCCGAGGTTGAGTGGTAGGCACGGGCAGATTCGAACTGCCGACCTGTCGCTTAGGAGGCGACCGCTCTATCCATCTGAGCTACGTGCCCGCTGTCTTCCCATTGTACCTGCGCAGGCCTTTGCGTCCAATGTCCCTGCGGAAGTGCGTGCCTTCGAAGTGCACCTCCCGCACGCCGGCATAGACGTTTTCAATCGCCAGCTTGAGATCGCCGCCGCCCGCAGTCACTCCCAGGACTCTGCCGCCGGCGGTTTCGAGGCCGTTCGGACCCATGCGCGTGCCGGCATGGAAAACCGTGGTTCCCTTCGCTTGCGCGTTTTCCAAGCCAGTGATCAACCGGCCGGATTCGTAAGGGCCCGGGTAGCCAGCCGAAGCCAATACCACGCATACGCTCGGCCCGGCGTTCCATTCGAGTTTCACGCCGGCGAGACGGCCCTCAGCCGCCGCTTCAAGCGCTGGCGCAAAGTCAGAGGCCATGCGGTGCATCAGCGGTTGCGTTTCCGGATCCCCCAGGCGCACGTTGAATTCGAGGACCTTCGGGCCTGCCGTCGTCATCATCAGCCCCGCATAGAGAAAGCCCGTAAAGCGGGTGGCCTCTATCGTCGGATAGATCACCCGGTTGAGAATCTCTCGCGTTTGGGACTCCGTCAGGATGGCGGAGTCGCAGTAGGCGCCCATGCCGCCCGTATTCGGCCCGGTATCGCCGTCGAAGACCGTCTTGTGATCTTGAGTGGGCGCGAGGGGCAGGGCATCGCGGCCGTCGCACAGGGCGATGAAGCTTACTTCTTCTCCCGTCAGAAACTCTTCCACCACGAGTGGGGGCTTCAGACTGGAGATGGCGGCTTCAGCTTCCGCGCGGTCGTGAGCGATGACCACGCCTTTGCCTGCCGCAAGCCCGTCGGCTTTCAGCACCACGGGGAAGCCGAAGCGGTCCAGGGCGCGGCGGGCATCCGCCTGATTGTCCACGGTGACGTACCCGGCGGTAGGGATATTGCTTTGCACGAAAAAGTTCTTTGCGAATACCTTACTGCCTTCCAGGCGGGCGGCGGAGCTATCCGGACCGACGATGAGCCGGCCCGCGGATCGAAATGCGTCCACGACGCCGCGCACTAGTGGCGCTTCCGGTCCGACCACCGTCAGATCGGCGCGGATCTGCTCGGCAAGTGAGAGGTAAGCTTGGGGGGAGCCGTCGCTGGCGTCGAGGCAGGAGCCAACCTGTGCGATGCCCGGGTTTCCGGGCGCGGCGAAGATGGAAGCTCCCGGTGATTGTGCGAGCTTCCAGGCCAGCGCGTGCTCACGTCCGCCGCCGCCAAGAACGAGTATTCTCATCCGATAATGATATCAATGCACGAGAAGTACGAAGTAGTGGTGATCGGCGCTGGCCATGCTGGATGCGAGGCGGCTCGGGCGGCCGCCCGCATGGGCATGAAGACGGCGCTGGTCACCATGAATCTCGATCTGATCGCGCAGATGTCCTGCAACCCCGCCATCGGAGGAATCGCGAAAGGGCATCTGGTGCGGGAAATTGACGCGCTTGGCGGAGTGATGGGCCAGGTGGCGGATGAGGTGGGGATTCAGTTCCGGCTGTTGAACACCAGCCGCGGCCCGGCGGTGTGGTCGCCACGCGCCCAGATGGACAAGAAGCAGTACCGCGTGCGGATGCGCCAGGTTCTGGAGGCGGAAGCGAATCTCAGGATCAGGCAGGCGGAGGTCGCCGGGCTTTCGATTGAGGATGGCAGGGTGCGGGGCGTCCGCTTGCGGGATGGGCGGATGCTGCTCACGGAGACAGTGGTCGTCACAACGGGGACGTTTCTTAATGGGCTCGCTCACGTGGGCGAAATGAAGTATAGCTGCGGGCGCAATGGCGAAGCCCCGTCGCAATTACTGGGCGAGCAACTGCGGTCTCTCGGATTGCAGTGGACGCGCCTGAAGACGGGGACGCCGCCGCGGTTAGATGGGAGAACGATCGATTGGGCGAAGTTTGAGAGTCAGCCGGGCGACCCGGAGCCAACGCCGTTTTCGTTTCTGACGGAGAAGATAGACCGGCCGCAGATCGTATGCCACATCGGGTATACGACGGAGGAGACCGCCCGGATTCTGAAAGAGGCCATCCCTCGCTCCCCGCTGTACAGCGGCCAGATCGAGGGGATCGGCCCTCGGTACTGCCCTTCGATCGAGGACAAGATCGTCAAGTTCCCAGAGAGGCTACGTCACCAGATTTTTCTAGAACCCGAAGGATTGGATACGCATGAGGTGTACGTAAACGGCATGTCCACAAGCATGCCGATTGACGTTCAGGCTGCCGTGCTGGCGTCTGTGCCGGGGCTTGAGAATGCCGAGATGATTCGGCCCGGGTACGCCATAGAGTACGATGCGATTGACCCGCGGGAGTTGAATCACTCTCTGGAGGTGAAATCCATTGAAGGCTTGTACCTGGCGGGACAGATTAACGGCACTTCCGGGTATGAGGAGGCGGCTTGTCAGGGATTGCTCGCCGGCATGAACGCGGCCCTTCGGATCCGGCAGTGCGAGGCCGTAACCATTGGACGCAATGAGGGTTATGTGGGGATCTTGATCGACGATCTTGTGACGAAGGGCGCCGACGAGCCGTATCGGATGTTCACCTCGCGCGCTGAATTCCGGCTGCATTTGAGAATCGACAATGCGGATGAGCGGCTCACGGGGTTTGGGCGGCAGGCGGGACTAGTGGATGATGTACGGTGGGCGTTGTTCAGTCGAAAAGTTGCTCAGAAAGGACGCCTGATCGCGGCGCTGACCTCACATCGCTACGGCCAGTGGTTGAAGCGCCCCGAGGCGAAACTGAGTGAGATCGGCAAATGGGTCGTGGAGACGCTCGGAGAGGAACCGGTCCGCGGGGTGCTGAGCACAGTGGAGACGGAGATCAAGTATGGCGGCTATATCGGGCAGCAGGAACGCCAAATTGAGCGGCTGAAGTCTGCGGAGCGGCGTGCGATTCCACGGGGGTTTAGGTTCTCAGGTATTCCCGGCCTCTCCCGGGAAGTTCAGGCGAAGCTCGAACGAGTGCAACCCGTGACGCTGGGTCAGGCGGCGCGAATTCCGGGCGTGACACCGGCCGCAATTGCGGTTTTGGATGTCTATCTGAGTGTGAATCGTGTTTCGTGAGATCTTGACAGCGAAATTGAGCGGTGTTGCCGCTCTCGATGCGGGCCAACTGGAGGAGTTGGAGCGGCATTACAGGCTACTAGTGCGTTGGAACCGCAGCTTGAACCTTACGACGGTGGTGGGTGAAGAGGAAGCCGTGGAGCGGCACTACTGCGAAGGCGTGTTTCTTGCGGCGAGATTGGCCGCGGGGTCGCAGCGCGTGGCCGATATCGGTTCGGGGGCCGGTTTTCCGGGGTTTGTGGTCGGAGTGTGCCGGCCGGATTGTGAAATTACGCTAGTTGAGTCCCACCAACGGAAGGCCGTTTTTCTCCGGGAGGCGTGCAGAGGGCTGCCAAACGTGCGGGTGTTTGCGGGGCGCGCGGAGGAATTATGCGATGGGTTCGACGTCGCGGTCTCTCGGGCGGTCAGCTACAAGGATCTGGGGCGCGTTCTAAAGAATATTGCGCCGCATGCCGATCTCTTGACTGGGAACGAGGAACCTCCGGCAGGCATGGGGTTTGAGTGGAGCGCGCCCGTGCCACTGCCATGGGCGAGAGCGCGGTTTCTCCGTTCTGGGGAGAGGATGACGGGCAAGTAGTGTTTCACGTGAAACATGCTGTCGGAAGTGTTTCACGTGAAACGGGATTCCTCCCGCAACTCTCGATCGTGTTAGGATAAGCCGCTTGAGCAGAGTCTTCGCAGTAGCTAACCAGAAGGGCGGTGTCGGGAAGACGACGACTGCCATCAATTTGGCTGCGTCGCTAGCCGCCAACGACCTAAAGGTTCTAGTCGTGGACTCGGACCCGCAAGGCAACGCCACCACCGGACTCGGAGTCGTCAAAGAGCCCACGCGCCCCAGCATCTACCACGTCCTACTGGGTGAGGCCGCCGCGGCCGACGCAATCGTCTCAACCAGTTTCGACGGATTGGACTTGATTTCAGCCGACAAGAACCTTGTTGGGGCGAACCTTGAACTGATCGGCCTGCCGGACCGGGAGTTCCGCTTGCGTGAACGCCTGGCTCCCATCCGCGACAACTATGATTTCGTGATGATCGATTGTCCGCCAGCGCTAGACCTCCTGACTCTGAATGCGCTAGTTGCGGCGGATGCCGTCCTGGTCCCCATTCAGTGCGAGTTCTTCGCTCTCGAGGGCATTTCCGAACTGATGGATACGATAGACCGTATCCGGGAATCGCTGAGCCACCAGTTGCAGATCGGCGGCATCCTCCTGACGATGTACGACGATAGAACAAATCTGACTCGCCAAGTTGCCGCCGACTTGCGCCAATTCTTCGGAGACCAGGTCTTTCGCACGTCGATACCCCGCAGTGTGCGACTGGCTGAGGCGCCCAGTTTCGGCAAATCGATCCTGGCCTACGACCCTCGTTCCCGCGGCGCTGAAAGCTATATTCAACTGGCTAAAGAACTTCTCGACCATGAACAAATCCGAAAATCCGCGCAAAGCACTAGGTAAAGGGCTGGGCGCGCTGCTCCCGACCCGCTTGCCGCTCCGGGCGCCCGAGCACGTCGAGCAGGCCTCGGCGGCGGATTCACCGCGCACGGTGCCGATTGATGCGATAGATCCGAATCCCCTCCAGCCACGCCGGGTTTTCCACAGCGAGCGGCTAGCCGAGTTGGCGCAATCGATTCGCGCCAATGGCATTATTCAGCCTCTCGTCGTTCGGAAGGTCGGCAATCGGTTTCAATTGGTTGCCGGCGAACGCCGCTGGCGGGCAGCGAAGCTGGCCGCGGTCGCCATCGTACCCGTCGTCGTTCAGGATGTTCCAGATGATCGTCTGCTCGAAATCACACTGATTGAAAACATCCAGCGCGAAGACCTGAACCCAATCGAGACGGCCGTCGCCTTTGATCGTATGGGGCGGGAGCTGAACCTGGGCGCCGAGGAAATAGGGCAGAGAACCGGGAAAGATCGGACTACTGTCGCCAATACGCTGCGCCTCCTGCAACTGCCTTCCGATCTGCAGGAACTCGTCTCTGAGCGCCGCCTGTCTGCCGGACACGCTCGCTGCCTCCTTTCGCTCCCTACGCCGGATTTGCAGCGCGAGGTGGCCGAAAAGGCGGTCGCGCAGGCGTGGTCGGTGCGTCAGACTGAGCGCACTACTCAGCGCATGATGGAAGGGCGGAAGCCCAAGCACGTGGAGGAAGTGGCGTCCGACCCCAACGTGCGCGCCGCAATTCAGGAGATGGAGCGCGTGTTGGGCACAAAGGTCCGCATTATCGAAAAGGCCAAACAGAAGGGCCGCATCGAGATCGATTACTATTCACCGGAGGATCTGGATCGCCTCTACGCCGTAATTGTTGGGGAAGAGTAACCTACTTCAGCAACTGGAGGATGTCCGACAGTTCCCGGCGAATCTCGGGGAGCGGATCTGACGAGAAGAGTTCCTGCTGGGAGCTCTTGATGCGTGGCTTTGGCGACCGGCTCTCTAGCTGCAAAGCCTGCCGCGCCCCTTCAATCGTAAAACGTTTGTCATACAGCAAGTGCTTGATCCGTAGGAGGAGTTCCACGTCCTTACGCCTGAACAGCCGGTGCCCGGTCCCCGACTTCTTTGGCGAAAGGAGAGGAAACTCCGTCTCCCAGTACCTCAGCACGTATGGCTCGACCGCCAGAAGTTCGCTTACTTCGCCGATCTTGAAGTAAAGCTTATCTGGAATCTCGGGCGAACCAGCCTGTAAGGCCACATCGGTCATTATTCATCCGTAATCCTATCTCACTCGGCGTTTGTTGTCACGGAGAAGCGTAGCCTGCACACCCTTGCGAATCATCGCCGGCTTCGCATCCAAATTCACTCGGGCGCGTGAATTCGGTACAATGGAGAGCAACACTTCGGGCCGAAGTGGCGGAACTGGCAGACGCAACGGACTCAAAATCCGTCGAGATTCACTTCTCGTGTGGGTTCGACTCCCACCTTCGGCACCACCCACACAATCCACGTCAACCCGGTTTCGAAGCCGTTTAGCTGCCCGCTGCATCCATTCAGTTGGTAATCTTGACTAAGAAGTACAGATTAGATAACCTTACTTTAGGCCAACAGTTTAGGAGTGCGACCAGTGAGCGAGTCGAGCAACGCGATTGAGACCCTTGCCAAGCAGGAATATAAGTGGGGCTTTGTCACAGACATAGAGTCTGACGCGATTCCCAGGGGCCTGAACGAGGATGTCGTCCGGCTGATCTCCGCCAAGAAAGCGGAGCCCGAATGGATGCTCGACTGGCGTCTGAAGGCTTACCGCCATTGGTTGACGCTCAAAGAGCCCACGTGGGCGAACGTGCATTACCCACCGATCGACTACCAGGACATTGTTTACTACGCCGCGCCGAAATCGACGAAGGATGGGCCGAAAAGCCTGGACGACGTAGATCCGGAACTGCTCAAGACCTACGAAAAGCTCGGTATTCCGCTACAGGAGCGCGCGTTGCTCGCCGGGGTTGCGGTCGATGCGGTATTCGACAGCGTTTCCGTGGCCACGACGTTTAAGGGAAAGCTGAACGAGATGGGCATCATCTTCTGCTCGTTCTCGGAGGCGGTTCGGGAGCACCCTGATCTGGTGCGGCAGTACTTGGGCACAGTGGTTCCCACCTCGGACAACTTCTTTGCCGCGCTGAACTCGGCGGTGTTTAGCGACGGGTCGTTCTGCTACGTGCCCAAAGGCGTGCGCTGCCCGATGGAACTTTCCACGTACTTCCGCATCAACGCGAAGGATACGGGGCAGTTTGAGAGAACGCTGATCGTGGCCGACGAAGGGGCGTACGTCAGCTACCTTGAGGGCTGCACGGCGCCGATGCGCGATACGAACCAACTGCACGCGGCAGTGGTCGAACTGGTTGCTTTGGACAACGCCCAGGTGAAGTATTCGACGGTGCAGAACTGGTATCCGGGCGACAAAGAAGGCAAGGGCGGCATCTACAACTTCGTCACCAAGCGGGGCGCCTGCCGCGGAGTGAACTCGAAGATTTCGTGGACGCAGGTGGAGACGGGTTCGTCCATCACTTGGAAATACCCGAGCTGTCTTCTGATCGGAGAAAACTCCGTGGGCGAGTTCTACTCCGTCGCGCTGACGAACCATTATCAGCAGGCCGATACCGGCACGAAGATGATTCACATCGGGAAGAACACCACCAGCACCATCGTCTCCAAGGGTATTTCAGCTGGCCACGGGCAGAACACGTATCGGGGCGAGTAAAGATTCTCAAAGGGGCTACGGGTGCGCGGAACTATTCGCAATGCGATTCGCTGCTCCTCGGTGACAAGTGCGGCGCCCATACGTTCCCGTATCTAGAAGTGAAGAACACCTCGTCGCAGGTGGAACACGAAGCCTCCACTTCGAAGATTGGCGAGGACCAGATCTTCTATTGCCGGCAACGCGGCATATCCACGGAAGACGCCGTTTCGATGATCGTTCACGGCTTCTGCAAGGAAGTGTTTCGCGAACTGCCGATGGAGTTTGCCGTAGAGGCGCAAAAGCTCTTGGGAGTCAGCCTGGAAGGAAGCGTTGGGTAAACGGAATGGCACTGCTAGAGATTAGAGACCTGCACGCCCAAGTCGGCGGACGAGAACTTTTGAAGGGCATAGACCTCACGGTGAATGCCGGTGAAGTGCATGCCATCATGGGGCCAAACGGTTCCGGGAAGAGCACGCTGGCCCAAGTGCTGGCCGGGCGGGAACTTTACGCCGTAACCGGCGGCCAGGTGACTTACCAGGGGAAAGATCTCCTGGCACTATCTCCAGAGGACCGCGCGCGCGAAGGCATCTTCCTGGCGTTCCAGTATCCGATTGAGATTCCGGGCATCAGCAATCAGTACTTCCTCAAGGCGGCGCTCAACACGGTTCGCAAGCATCGCGGCTTGCCGGAATTCGACGCGATGGACTTTCTCGACTACATTCGCGAGAAGGTCGACCTGATGAAGATGGAGACCGCGCTGCTGAACCGTCCCGTGAACACCGGGTTTTCGGGTGGCGAAAAGAAGCGCAACGAGATCTTCCAGATGGCCGTGTTGGAACCGACGCTGGCGATCCTCGACGAAACCGATTCCGGTTTGGATATCGACGCACTGAAGCTGGTTGCATCGGGCGTGAATCTGCTCCGTGGCCCGCAGCGTTCCATGATCGTCGTGACGCATTACCAGCGGTTGCTGGACTATATCGTCCCCGACTACGTACACGTGCTAGCGGAAGGGCGGATCGTGAAATCGGGCGGCAAAGAGCTGGCTCTTGAGCTGGAAAAAAGCGGCTACGCCGCTTTCGGCATCGACGAAGTAGAGGAGGCGGTCGGAAAAGCATGACGGCCGCAGCAGAGCAGGCCAGCGCCTGGCTAAGAAACTTCACGGAACAGCGGCCCTCGGCGCCGTGGGCGCGGGAGTTGAAGGCTGCCGCGTTCGCCCGCTTTGGCGAGACCGGCTTCCCGACGACTCACGAAGAGGACTGGCGCTTCACGAACGTGGCTCCCATCGCGAGGACGGTCTTCTCAGCCGCCGCGCCGGCAGAGGCGGATGCCGCCGTGCTGGCTCCGTTCGCGGAGGGCGTGCGGCTGGTCTTCGTGAACGGGCTCTTTGCGAGCGCCGCTTCTGAGGTTCCGCCAGGCGTTTTCGCCGGAAATCTGACCGAAGAAGCGGCGGCTTACCTGGGACGCCAGGCGGGGCTCGATGCCCCTTTCAGCGCTCTGAATACAGCGTTCCTCGCCGATGCAGCGTTTGTCCGGATTAATCGAGGAGTCGTTGTGGAGCAACCGATCCACCTCGTCTTTTTGACAACCGCGAACGGGGTAGCAGGGCCGCAAGCCGCGCACCCGCGCACGTTGATCGTTGCGGGCCCGGATTCGCAATCGACGATCGTCGAAAGCTATATCGGCGCCGGCTCCTATTTCACGAACGCCGTTACCGAAATTGCCGCAGGCCCAGGCGCCGTTGTGGATCACTATAAGGTCCAGATGGAATCGCTCGAATCCTTCCACGTCGGATCCGTCTACGCCGGCTTGGGGCGCAGCGCTAATTTCACCTCCACCTCGATTTCAATCGGCGCCGCCCTGGCGCGTAACGACGTTACGGTTACGCTGGCCGAAGGGTCCGAGGCCGGCCTGAACGGGCTGTATCTGGCCAACGGTTCCCAACACGTGGACAATCACACCACGATTGACCACGCCAAGCCGCACGGGACCAGCCGGGAACTGTACAAGGGGGTTCTCGACGGTAAGGCTACGGCCGTGTTCAACGGGCGTATCCTCGTGCGGAAAGATGCGCAGAAGACCGACTCCAAGCAGACGAACAAGAACCTCGTCCTCTCCGACGACGCGGTCATTAATACCAAGCCGGAGCTGCAAATATTCGCCGACGACGTTCGCTGCACCCACGGCGCTACGATCGGCCAGTTGGACGCCGAGGCGCTGTTCTATTTGCAGTCGCGCGGGATCGGCAAGCGCCAGGCCCGCAGCCTTCTCACGTACGCGTTTGCGCAGGATGTCGCCGACCGTGTCCGGCCGAAGCCTTTGCGGGACTGGCTCGAGCGCATTCTCATTGAGAAATTCCATGAACGCCCTTATTAATACGGCTCCGGCCGGCTTCGATGTCGCGAAGATACGGCAGGATTTCCCGGTCCTGAAGCAGAAGGTTCACGGCAAGCCGCTCGTGTACCTGGACAATGCGGCTACGGCGCAGAAGCCCCAGAGCGTGATCGATGCGATTCGTCATTTCTACGAAGTGGACTGCGCCAACATACACAGGGGCGTCCATGAGCTCAGCCAGCGCTCGACGGCGGCCTACGAACAAACCCGCGGCAAAGTAAGACAGTTCCTCAACGCGCGCACGAAGAATGAATTGATCTTCGTGCGGGGAGCCACAGAGGGGATCAATCTCGTCTCGCAAACATGGGGCCGGAAGTGCGTCAAGGAAGGGGACGAAATCATTGTCAGCGGCCTGGAACACCACTCCAATATCGTGCCCTGGCAAATGCTCTGCGAGGAAAAAGGCGCAAAGCTGCGCGTGATCCCGGTGAACGATAGCGGCGAGCTGATTCTGGAAGAGTACGAGAAGCTGCTGAATCCGCGCACGAAGCTGCTGGCGGTGGGGCACGTCTCCAATGCGCTGGGAACCATCAATCCGATCCGGCAGATGATCGATATGGCGCACAAGGCGGGCGCGCTGGCGCTGATCGACGGCGCGCAGGCGGCCCCTCACCTCAAGATTGACGTTCAGGCGCTCGACGCCGATTTCTACGCCCTCTCGGGACATAAAGCTTTCGGGCCTACAGGCATCGGCATACTGTACGGCAAGAGCAAGCTTCTGAATGCCATGCCTCCGTGGCAGGGCGGTGGCGACATGATCCGCACGGTCACCTTTGAAAAGACCACGTACAACGAACTGCCGTATAAGTTCGAAGCCGGAACGCCGCACATCGCGGGCGGAATCGGGCTCGGCGCAGCCGTTGACTACGTGACCGCTATCGGAATGGATCGCATTGCGGCGTACGAGCACGAGTTGCTGGTATACGCCACGGCGGCGCTTTCCCAGATACCGGGCCTGCGGATTATCGGAACGGCTCGCGAGAAGGCTGCCGTGGTTTCCTTCGTCATCGAGGGCATTCACCCTCACGACATAGGAACCGTGCTCGACCGGATGGGCATCGCGGTTCGCACCGGCCACCATTGTGCGCAGCCGATCATGGACCGGTTTCAGGTTCCGGCAACGACGCGGGCTTCGCTGGCGTTTTACAACACCACGGCTGAAATCGATGCCTTGGCAGCGGGCTTGCAGAAGGTCAAAGAGGTGTTCTCCTAATGGTTGACGATCTGTATCAGGAAATCATCCTCGATCACAGTAAGCGTCCACGCAACTGTCACACGATGCTGGACGCAACGGGGACGGCTCAAGGGTTCAATCCACTGTGCGGTGACAAGCTGGAGTTGTACCTGAAGGTGGAAGACGGCATTGTCAAGGACGCCAGCTTCGTCGGTTCGGGATGCGCGATCTCAACCGCTTCCGCGTCGCTCATGACCGAAAGTCTGAAGGGAAAGACTCGCGAGGACGCGCTACAGATGTTGGAGAAGTTTCACGATCTGCTGACCACGGATTCTCCGGTTACAAGCGAGCTCGGGAAACTGGTGGTCTTCTGCGGCGTCAAAGACTATCCGGCGCGTGTGAAATGCGCCACTCTGGCTTGGCACACGCTCAAATCCGCATTGACCAACTCGGACGAACCGGCGACAACGGAATGACCTTGAAAGAACAAGTCGCAGCCGCTCTGAAGCGAGTCTATGACCCGGAGATACCGGTCAATATCTATGACTTGGGATTAATCTACGATCTCACGGTGGAGGAAACGGGGAAAGTGGCGATACGGATGACGCTGACCGCTCCGAACTGTCCCGTGGCCGGCAGTCTTCCGGCCGAGGTCGAACGCGCAGTGAGGGCGGTTCCCGGCGTTACGGACGTGTCGGTCGAGTTGACGTTCGATCCGCCTTATTCGAAGGACCGGATGTCGGATGTGGCGAAGTTGGCCCTGGGGTTCGAGGATACGTTACCTGTCATGAGGCCGCGAGGATGAAGCTCACAGCCAACGAAGAGTATGGGATTCGCTGCCTCGTTCGCCTGGCCTATGCCGGCTACGAGGGGCAAGGGCTCACAATTCCGGAAATCAGCCAGGCCGAGGGCGTATCGCCCGCTTACGCCGCCAAGATACTGCGTGAGCTGCGCAAAGGCGGGTTCGTGAAGGCCGCTCGCGGCAAGGACGGCGGGTACACGCTGGCGCGTGATGCGAGCGACATCGTGGTGGGAGATGTGATGGACGTGCTCGGAGGCCGGCTGTTCGAAAGCGATTTCTGCGACAGCCACTCCGGGCAAGTTTCCATCTGCACCAGGTCCGTGGATTGCTCCGTCCGTTCGCTGTGGCGGGCCGTGCAGGTAGCGGTCGATCAGGTTCTGCACAAAGCCACTCTGCGCGATCTGCTGCAAAACGAAGAAGAGATGAACTCCTGGGCCGGCTCCATTCCGAAACCGGGAGAACTGCATTTGCTCCAACCCCTCCCCGTGGCCGAGCGCCAATCCTAAGGGGGGTTCCCCGAGGCGCGCGGCTCGATATAATGGTAGTAGATGGTTTTGAGATGCCCGCGCGAGCGGGTTGTCGAAGATCCGCGCCGATCCCAACCAATTACCCGATTGTGTTTCGTTTCCCTTCGTTTGGAGGTACCCACTACCATTAATGAAAGCTAGCGTGCGCATCACCCGAGGAGTCGAAAGCCTCTTCGGCACCCGCGATGAGAACATCCGGCTGATCGAATCCGGCCTGAGCGTCCGTACCCAGCTAGTCGAAAACAATCTGGAAATTGAAGGCGAGGCCGCGAGCGTTTCGAGGGCCGAGGATATCCTCGAAGAATATAACACCCTGGTACGGGAAGGCCACGTTTTCAATAACGGCGACCTGAACAGCTACCTGCGCGTCGTGACGGCTGATCCGGACGTATCGCTCCGGGCCCTCGTGCAAAGCGGAAGGCAGCGCAGCTTCGGCAAGAAGATCGTGACCCCGAAGACGGTGAATCAGCGCCGGTACCTGGAAGCGATCGAGCGCAACGATCTGGTGTTCGGCGTCGGACCGGCGGGAACGGGCAAGACGTACCTGGCGGTAGCCATGGGCATCTCGGCCCTGATGAGCAAGCAGGTGGCGCGGATCATTCTGACCCGCCCGGCGGTGGAAGCCGGCGAGCGCCTGGGATTTCTTCCGGGCACGCTGCAGGAAAAGGTGGACCCGTACCTTCGGCCGCTGTACGACGCGCTTTACGACATGCTCGATAGCGAACGCGTGGAAAAGCTGCTTGAGCGCAACGTGATCGAAGTGGCGCCGATCGCCTTCATGCGCGGCCGAACGCTGAACGATAGCTTCATCATTCTGGACGAGGCACAGAACAGCACGTCCGAGCAGATGAAGATGGTGCTCACGCGCCAGGGCTTCAGCTCCAAAATGGTAGTGAACGGCGATATCACGCAGATCGACCTTCCGAATGGCCGCCGCAGCGGACTGATCGACGCGGTAGAGGTGCTGAAGGGCGTGGAAGGCATCAGTTTCGTGCAGTTCGACGAAACCGATGTAGTGCGCCATCCCCTGGTGCAGCGCATCGTGAAGGCGTACGAGCGGTATAACGATGCGGTGGGAGTGGGACGCCAATTGACGTTGAAGCTTTCCGAACCCGGCGGCGAAGCGGAAGCCCCGGTGCAAGCGGAGGCCACGCCGCCGCAGGCGTGATCCGCCCTTTATGTCCTCTCCCGAAGGCAGTACGGTAACATTCCGGCGCGAGTTCCCCAAACTCAGGCCGCGGGCTCTGGCAGCCTTTGCGCGGAAACTTCAGGCGGAAGTTGCCAAGGGCCGGCCATTCGATTGTCTAATTACGGGCGATGCCGAATTGCGGCGCCTCAACCGGCAGTTTCTCGGCAAAGACTGCGCAACCGACGTTCTATCGTTCCCTGGCTGCGCGCCGCGCTCCCGAGGCGCCGCGCCGTTGGGCGATATCGCGATTTCCTACGCCCGCGCCCGCGTGCAGGCGCGCAGGTTCGGCCATGCTCCGGAAGACGAACTGCGCATCCTGATGCTGCATGGCGTGCTGCATCTTGTTGGCCTGGATCACGAGACCGATTCGGGGAAAATGGCGCGGGCCGAGCGCCGTTGGCGCGTGCGTCTGGGGCTGCCGAACGGCTTGATTGAACGGACGGAGATATGAACCCGGCATTGCTGGCCGCCACGCTGTTGGCGCTGTTCCTGCTTCCGCTAGTGAGCGTCGTTCAGTTGCTCTTTCTCGAAAGTCTGCGCCTGAGGCCGCGCGACTTACTCGCCATGCAGTTCTTCAAGGAAACGCTGCAAGGCAAACTCGGGCTGAAGACGGAGCAGGGAGGCGAAGCATTCTCGCTGGTGAAGCACACGCTGCTGGCGATGCTCGGCGTTCTATATTTTGCATGGTTTGCGGATGGCCGGCCCTGGGATTGGACCTCATTCTGGAAGTCCGCCGCCGCTGCCTGGGTCACATTGGTTTTTGCCTCCTATGCCGTTCCGCAATGGCTCTACCGCCGGACCAAGGGTGAGTGGCTGGCGCCCCTGACGCCGCTGCTGAAAGCATTGGCCTGGCTCGCGCGCCCGTGGGTGGCGCTGCTCGATTTCTTTCAGTCTCTGGCCGACCTGGCGCACGACGTAGAGAGCCAGGGCGAAGCGCCCACTCCGGCCGAGAACATCGAAGCGCTGATTACGGCCGGAGCCGAAGGCGGGCTGATTGAAGAGCAGGACCGCAAGCTGATGCAATCCGTTGTCGAGTTCGGCGATAAGGTGGTGCGCGAGGTCATGACTCCCCGGCCAAATATCGTCGCCATCCCGGCCGGCGCCACGCTCGAGGAGCTGCGGGAGTTGGTGATCAACGAGCAATACTCCCGAATTCCGGTCTACGAGGGAAACATCGATCAGGTAATCGGCTTCGTGCATGTGCGCGATATGTTTGAGGTCGACGAAGAGGAGCGGGAAGGCCGGGTGGTGAGTGAGTTGGTGCGCCCCATTCAGTCGGTGCCGGAAACGCTGCCCGTTCACGAGTTGATGCGGCGGATGCAGCACGAAAACTCGCATATGGTAATCGTCGTGGACGAGTACGGCAACACCGCCGGCCTGGCCACGATGGAAGACCTGCTCGAAGTGATCATCGGCGAAATTCGGGACGAACATGAACCGGAGAGCGATGTAGCGGAAGATGGTAAGGGAGGCTTCGTCGTGTCGGGCAGTTTCGACGTGGCGCGAATCACGGACCTGTTTCCGTTCTTCCATAGGGATGAGGAGATTGAATCCACCACGGCGGGCGGCCTTGTCACCGAGTGGCTGGGGCGGGTGCCCAAATCGGGTGAACACGTCGAGCGCGACGGTCTGCGCATCGAGGTGGTTGCCAGCGATGATCTCCGTGTTTTGCAGGTACGGCTAGCCAAATCTGAAGCGGTAGCGCATGAAACTTAAATCGTGAAACATAAATCTGGATTCGTTTCCATCATTGGCCGGCCGAACGCCGGAAAATCCACGCTCTTGAACGCCCTCGTCGGCCAGAAGGTCGCGATTGTCGCGGATAAGCCGCAGACCACGCGGACAGCGATACAAGGGGTGCTGACCACACCGGATGCGCAGGTCGTATTTCTCGATACGCCGGGAATTCACAAGGCGGATACGCCTCTGAACAAACGGCTGATGGAGAAGGTGCGCGCGTCCGTTGGCGAGCGTGACCTGTTGCTCTTTGTGGCGGACGCGACGCACCCTCCGGGCGAAGAGGACAGGCGCGCCGTCGATCTGGCCAAGAAGGCCGGCGGGCCGGTGGTGCTCGTTCTGAACAAGATCGATTTGATTAAAGATAAGGCGGGGATGCTTCCCGTAATCGCCGGGTATCAACAGATATTCGAGTTTGCCGACTACGTGCCGGTTTCCGCGGCGCGGCGCGACGGGCTCGACGATCTGCTCCGGATGATTGTAGACCGCCTTCCCGAAGGGCCGGCGTACTTCCCCGATGACTACGTGACCGATCAGCCGGAACGCTTCCTGGCGGCCGAACTGGTCCGCGAGAAGATACTGCTGGCCACCCGTGAGGAAGTGCCCCATTCCGTGGCCGTAAGCGTGGACGCCTGGGAAGAAACGCCCACGATCACCAGAATCTACATGACCATTCGCGTGGAACGCGATGGCCAGAAGGCGATCGTGATCGGGGCCAAGGGCGCGATGTTGAAAAAGATCGGCACGCTCGCCCGGGAAGAGATGGAATCGTTGTTCGGGTTTAGGATCTATCTTGACCTCCATGTGCGCGTGCAACCCGGCTGGCGGGAGAAGCGGGCCTTCCTCGACGCTCTCGACTGGCGTACAATTACCGGTAAAGACGATGTCTAAATCGCTTATTGCGTTGTTGGCGGCTTTCCTCTTTGCGTTTTTCAGCGTGGCCCGGGCCGCTGCCCCTAGCGACGACTTCATCTACGATCAAGTGCGCCTGAAACTGGCTACGGATCAGATAGTGAAGGGCGGCGCCCTGCAAGTCGAAGTAAAGCAGGGCGTAGTCACTCTAGGCGGGCAGGTGGAACAGAAGAAACAGAAGGACCGCGCCACCACGCTCGCCAAGAAGGTGAAGGGCGTCAAGCAGGTGATCAATAACATCACCCTGCGGGAGCAAGACGCCGCGCGATGAAGCGCGCGCCAACTGGAGGTCCGCGCCGTTCCACCGGCGCGGCCGGCAATCGGGAGATCCCGGCGGTGGCGTTGCCCGAACCCGACTCCGGCAGCCGTCGCTATCCCCGGCATCCCCTCATCGGCGTGGGCGCAATCATATTTGATCGCGGCCGTGTGCTTCTGGCGCAGCGCGGCAACGAGCCATTGAAAGGCTGGTGGTCGCTTCCCGGCGGGCTCGTTGAGGCTGGCGAGTCGCTCGCGGATGCCGTGCGGCGCGAAACCCGCGAAGAAACCGGGCTCGAAATCGAACCCGCGGGCGTAGTGGAAATCTTCGAGCGCATCATGCGCGACGCCGAAGGACGGCCCGAATATCACTACGTGCTCATTGATTACCTGTGTAGGGTCGCGGGCGGGGAACTACGCGCCGCAAGCGATGTCAGCGCCGTGGAGTGGGCCCCCAGGCGCGACCTGCCCGGCTTCCAGATCACCGAAGGAACGGCGGCTGTAATCGAGAAAGCGTTCCGCCTGCGCCGGAAATACAAAAGCGCTTAGGACTTCCCCTTGAACAAGAGCTTAGAAATCCTCGAATACGACGCGCTCAGGCAACTCGTGGGCCGCTACGTCTCTAGCGCCGGAGGCCGCCGCGAACTCGACCGTGTGCAGCCGTCGGCGAACTTGGAGCGGCTGACCGAAGATCTGGCCGAGGCGGCCGAGGCCATCGAGTACGCGAGGACGGCGGCGCGTCCGCATGCTGCAGGGCGCGGCGCCGCGATTCGTATCGATTTCAACGGCCTGCCGGATATCGAACCCGCGGCGCAGAAACTGCGAATCGAAGGCGCCAGCCTGGAGCCGAAGGAAATCTTCGACCTGTTCTCATTTCTTGATCGCGCTGCGGACGCGAAATCGGTTCTCACGGCGGTCGCGGAGCGGTTCCCACGGCTCGGCCGGCGGGGGCAAACCCTGGGGGATTTCCGCGCGCTGCTGAAGGACCTCGAAGGCAAGATTCTCCCCGATGGAAGCGTCGCGGATCACGCCAGCGTGGCGCTGAATCGCCTGCGGCGGGATATCGAGCGGCAGAAGAAATCGATCCAGGAATCGCTCGAACGGTTCCTGCGCGCGCACAAGGAAGAGGGCGTTCTCCAGGAAGAGTTCGTCACCATCCGGAACGAGCGCTTCGTCGTTCCCATCATCGCCGGGCAGAGAAAGAAGCTCGATGGAGTGATTCACGGCGCGAGTTCCAGCGGCCACACGCTCTTTGTCGAGCCGCTCGAAACCATCGACCTCAACAACGACTTGGTGCGGCTGTTTGAAGACGAGGCGCGCGAAGTGCACCGCATCCTGCTCGAAATCACGGACCGGATGCGCGGCTACGCCGATTCGATCCGCGCGTCGTGCCAGGTAATGGCGCAACTGGATCTGATCTTCGCCAAGGCGCGGTTCGCCATGGAGTTCGATTGCGCCATTCCGCGTTTCGGACCGCGGCTGCTCTTGAAAGACGCGCGCCATCCCCTGCTCGAAGACGTGTTGCGAAGGCGGCGAAAGACCGCCGTACCCATCTCCTTGGAGTTGGACCGCGAGCGGCGCACGCTGCTCATCAGCGGTCCGAACACCGGCGGCAAGACCGTGACCCTGAAGACCGTGGGGCTGCTCAGCCTGATGGCGCAATCCGCGCTCCCGGTTCCGGCGGCGGACGCCGAGTTTCCCCTTTTCGAGCAGGTGCTAGCAGATATAGGGGATTACCAGTCGATACAGGAGAACCTGAGCACCTTTTCGGCGCACGTTTCGAATATTCGCGAGATGGCGCTCGATGTAACGCCCGATTCGCTGGTGCTGCTCGACGAATTGGGCGCCGCGACCGATCCCGAGGAGGGCGGAGCGCTGGGCGTAGCCGTGGTGGAGCACTTCCGCGCCGCGGGAGCCCTCACGCTGGTTTCGACGCACCTGCTGGCGCTGAAGATCTACGGTGCCTCCACGGAAGGCGTGTTGAACGGATCGATGGGCTTCGACGAGCAGACCTTCGAGCCCACCTACCACCTGCGGCTCGGCCTGCCGGGGAAGTCCGCGGGCCTCGAGATTGCGACCCGTTTGGGAATGCCCGAAGACATCATGCTGCGGGCGCGCGAATCCATGAGCGACCGCGGGCGCGACGTGTCGCGGTTTCTCTCCGAACTCCAAACGCGCATAGAGCAGAACCAGGCGCTGGAGCAAACGCTGCGGAGCCAACAGGCGCACCTTGAGCGCAGGGAACGGGAAATCGCAGCGGAGTGGGAAACGCGGGAGAAGGCCAAGCTCAAAGAACTGGAGCGCCGCACCGACATGGCTCTGGCGCGCTTTGAGGAACAAGCGCAGGAGACGATTGGCAAAATCGCCCAAAACTCCGACCGGCGCAAGGCCGAACAGGAGGCCCTACGCAAGGTCTCCAAGGCAAAGCGCGAACTGCGCGAAGATTTCGAAACCACCGTCCTCTCAACCGGCGAGGATTCCCGGCGCGGCGAGATTCAGCCGCTGCGGATCGAGGAAGGCGCGCGAGTGCGTCTGCGGGACGTCCGCGACCCGGCGCGCGTACGCCGTGTGCTGGGCAACGGCAAGTTCGAAGTGGATGCCGGCTTCATGAAGATGCAGGTGTCGTTGGACGACGTAATCGAAGTGCTGCCTGAAGCCGGCGCCCCCAACAGCAAACTGCCCAAGAACGTCACTTACCGCCCCGCCCCCGAACTGGCCCCCGTGCATCAGGAAATCAACGTCATCGGCCAGCGTGCCGAAGAAGCCTGTGAAGCAGTGGACCAATTCCTGGACCGGGCAGTCATGGCCACCGCCAGCCGCGTCCGAATCGTCCACGGCCACGGCATGGGCATCCTGAAGAAAGCCATATCAGAACTACTGACCCGCCACCCCCACGTGTCCCGTTTCTACCCAGCCCCCCAGCAGGAAGGCGGGGCCGGGGCTACGATTGTGGACATCAGGGATTAGCCCGCTCTTCTCACACGTCTTTCGCCGTGCCGAAAAGCGCGAGCGCGAAAAAGGAACGGGCCTTAGACGGTGCGGCCGATCCCGGGATCGGCTCTTCACTTCAGATCTCTAATCATCACCACGTCGCTGGTGACGGAATACCGCGCTACCGCCAGCTTCTTGCCGTCGCGCGACTCGGCTACGTCGCTGATCACATCGCTCTGAAAGTTCGTCACTTGTCTCGCTTCGCCGCCATCCAGGGGCTGCCGCCAGACGTTCGACACGCCGCCGCTGGTCTTCCAGAACAATAGAGACTTGCTGTCCGCGGACCATCGCCAGTTGCCCATTCCGAGATCGAAGCTCCTGATGAGCTGCCCTCCGGTGGCCGGGATGATCCTGACCTTACTCGGAACGCCGGACCATTCGTCCACGAGGACTAATGTTCCATCCGGAGAGACAGACGTCCACCCGTACTCGTTCCATATACGGGCCGGGGGGCCGCCGTCGATCGGCATTCGCCACACGCCCCCGGTTTTCGGATCAGCTGAGCCGTAGGTCAGCCAGGTCCCGTCCGGGGAACAGGACGCACCGAACTCGCCCTCACCGTTGGTCAACTTCCGGGCATTGTTCCCGTCGAGATCAGAGGTCCAGGCGTTGGCGGTCCCACGGGATGACAGAAATACAATGCGGCCCTCGCCACAAGCGCTTGGAATCGCATCGTAAGCGCCCTCAGTTGTGAGCTGCCGCTGGCTCGTACCGTCCGCCGCGGTGATCCAGAGGCGCAGGGCGTACGTACTGTCTGGGGCCGTGAAAACGATGCTGCCATTGCCGGCCCAGTCCAATTGGACGAAGTTAGTACGCAGGCGGCGGGTGATCTCGCGAATGCTCCCGACCTCACTGCTCGAACCCGTCCAGATGCCAGTGGTGTAATCGTTCTGCACAGTTACCAGTGCGCTGGCATCCCCGGTCAAGCTGATGTCGCTGTATTCGTTCACGTCATTCGTAATCCTGCGCGTAGCGCCTCCCGGATAGGAGACATACCAGAGTTGGACGGGGCCGCCGCCGCAGTGTTCGGAGGCGAGGATCATAAGCCCGTGACCGTCCGGCATCCATCTCACCGCCGAAATGAAGCCCCAGGTGCGGGTTCCAATGCGCTTTTCCCCACCGCCTTCCGCAGGCATGGCCGCCAGGTAGTGAGAGTACCCGCCCCGGTATGACTCAATGCTATACGCCAGGGTCTTGCCGTCCGGGGACCAATCCGTCAGGCCGAAGTCTTCCGGCCACTGGCGCGAGGCCACTTGGCGTTCGCCGGCGCCATCCACCTTCGCAATGGACAGGACGGAACCAGCAGCACCTGCGAACCTGATAAAGACGAGTCGTTTCTCGTCCGGCGAGACGCGCACACTCATTGTGTTGGCGAGCGGCGCCAGCTTCCGGGCGTCGCCGCTTGGCACCGGCATCATGTACAGCGTTGACGGAGGCGTGCCCGTGTCAAATACGTAGTAGAGGACATTGCCGTCGTGCGAAAACTGCAGATTGCTGAATGTCCCTTGGACGGGGGGAAGCATCGGCACGTTGCTCCCGGTAGCCGCGTTGCGTAGCGAGAGGATGCTCATGACTCCGTCCGCGACGGCATGGGCCACGTACTTGCCGTCGGGCGAGATGGCCGCCGCAGTGGCTTTCCCTGAGTCCGTCAACCGGGTGGGCTCCACTCGAGCGAAAGGCCCCGCAGGACGCTGCGCCTGCCAGAGGTACAACATAATCGCCGCCAGTACCGCGAGAACGGCGAGGCCGGCCGCCCACAGCCAGCGGGGCCGTTTTGCCGGGCTTGACCCCGCACGCCCCAGCTGGCCCAAGTCCGATTCCTCCTTCAGTTCCTCCAGTTCAACCTTCACGTCCCCCATGTGCTGGAAGCGACGCGCCGGGTCTTTGCGCAGGCACCTGGCGACGACCCTTTCCAGTTTCTGCGGAATCCCGGCGGGAAGCGGAGGAGGCTCCAGGCGCTGAATCGCCGCCAGCGTCAAGGCTTGGCTTTCCCGCCGGAACGCCCGTTTCCCGGTCAGCATCTCGTAGAGCACCGCCCCGAAACTGAAAATGTCGCTGCGCGCATCTACCTTCTTCCCTTCGGCCTGCTCCGGCGACATGTAGCTCACCGTGCCCACGATCGCGCCCAGTTCCGCGGACGCCTGCTCCATGCGCGCGGAGTCTTCAGGATTTACAGCGGCTTCGGTCAGCTTCGCCAGGCCGAAGTCCAGCACCTTCACCCGGCCCTCCGCGGTCACCATCACATTGCCCGGCTTGAGGTCGCGGTGCACGATGCCTGCCGCGTGCGCTTTGGCCATCGCATCGGCGATCTGGATAGCGTACCTCAGGGCCTCGTTCAGCTTCAGCCCCTTGCGGCCGATCAACGCGTCGAGCGTCTTGCCTTCCACATACTCCATGGCAATCAGGTCAATGCCATCGGTCTGCTGGATGTCGTAAACCGTAATGATGTTGGGGTGGTTTAACGCGGAGGCTGCGCGGGCCTCCCGGATCAGCCGCTGGTGACGCTCCGGATCTGCCGCGTGTTCGCTGGGCAACACCTTCAGCGCCACCGGGCGGTGCAGTTGCGTGTCGTAGGCACGATACACAACCCCCATCCCGCCCTCGCCCAGTTTGGCCTCCACGCGGTAATGGCCGATCGTGCCGTGCAGCGCGAAAGTGGGTTCGGCAACCCGCTCCAGGATGCCGGCCACGGGGCTTTGCAGTTCGGAGCAATCCTGGTCGGCGAGCAGTTGCTGGATCTTGTCGCGCAGGGCCGTATCCGAGCCGCAGGTCTCGTCCAGGAAAGTCGCACGCTCGGCTTCGGGCTTCTCCAGCGCGGCATTGAAGAGTTCTTTGATCCGCGTCCACTGCTCTGGGGTCATTGCGGCCTCCCTTCGGACAGCTCCGAGCGCAGCCAAGCCCGGGCCATCGCCCAATGCCGCCTGACGGTGCGGGCCGAGATTCCGAGCGCCTCAGCCGCTTCCTCCACCGACATCCCCCCGAAATATCGCATCTCGACGATTCGCGCCAATTGTGCGTCCAGCTCGGACAACCGGTCCAGGGCTTCGTCCACAGCGAGCAGTTCCTCCGTTTTCTGAGGCGTCGTGCCCAGGAGCCGGTCCCGCTCGTCGATGCGGACCGCCCCGCCACCGCGTTTGGCCGCCACCCGCTCCCGCGCATAGTCCACCAGGATCCGCCGCATGATTTGGGCCGACACCCCCATGAACTGCGCCCGATTCTGCCAGTCGGCCCGATCCTGGCCCGCCAGCCGCAAATAGGCTTCGTGGACCAGGGCCGTGGGCTGCAGGGTATGCCCGATGCGCTCGTCGCGCAGGTAGTGGCCGGCCAACTGGCGCAGCTCTTTGTAGATCAAGGGCAGCAGTTGGGCAAGGGCATCCTTCCGGCCTAGCTTGAGCTCGGCCAGCAGCAGAGTCACCTCGCCTCGGGAATCGGACATAACCGTCTCCCTGCCGGGTTCGAGGCCGCGGTTTCGCGGCTTGCACGTATTATCGCCCCCGGAAATCCGAATTTGGCCGCTTTTTTTTGCTGCTCCCGCGTTACGGCCAGGAGGAGTGAGATGAAAAAGGCACTGATCGTCGGAATGATAGTCCTGGCGGGATGGGCTGCGCGGGAAGGAAAGGGCTCGGACAAAAAGGATTTGTTCGTGGTCGCCTACCACAACTATGCCGGCGTGCCGCCAGAAGTACTGCAGATGACCCAAACAGACGTGGCGATGATCTTCGACAAGGCAGGGATAGAGCTTGAATGGGTAGCGCTGCCTGTGCCCGGACACGACACCGGGCCGGCAGTATATTGGCCGTCGGCGACACCGATGTGCTTTCTGAGACTCATGCCGGACTCCATGCTCAAACCGTTTCGGCGCTCCGACGACGAACTCGGGTTTGCCTCAGGCCCGAACGTCTACATTCACGCGGAGCATATCCAGCGATTGGCCGACCGAGCCAAATTCTCCTCTGCCAAACTCCTCGGTTACATAGTGGCGCACGAAATCGGGCATGTGCTGCTCGGAGGGGGCGGACATTCCAGCGCCGGCATCATGCGCCCGAAGATTGGACCGGCGGCGCTTTTGCATCTCGAATGGCCAGTCCAGTCGTTCAGCCCGGCCGAGGCCAGGCGCTTGAGTGACGGATTGCTCCGGGCATGGCTGAGCTATTAGCCGGATAGCGCAATGCGCGGCAGGTTGTGACAAGAAACGTTCGCACTCTACCGGAAGTGACGCGGGGCAGGCATCCTGGGAAGAACGCGGAATGCTGATCGCCGTGGCAGTTTCGATAGGGCGGTTTGAAAGGGGCCGCTTGCGCTCCCAGCGGACGCGGCCGTGCATGTATTTTGACGGTGTTTTGGTGCTTTCGCACCACGCCTCGGCGGCTGCCGGAGACTCGCGAACTAACGCTGTGCGAGGCGCCGAGTCGATGCTCCACCGCACACTGCTTCGAAGCAAGCACGTTTCAGTATGGATGTAGGCACGCCCTTGGCGCACGCGTACCGTCCGCCGCGCAATCGGCTCCGTTCAAACGGTGTTATTGGAAACCGGGGTTCCGGTCGTTACACAATGTCTCGGGCCCGGTTCCATCTGGTGCGGCGCATTGCCGGAGCGCATTAGTGCCAGCCAAGAGTCAGCCCGCCCATGTCTGGCTCACGGACCTTTCTCCGCCAAGCAAATCCGAGAATCAACCAGCGTTACAGGTTCCGGATCACCATGCGATGCACCTTTAGCAGTAGATCGACTTCCTGGCGCGGCATGGAGAGGGTGCCGGCGATTTGCTCCAGGCTTTCGCCTCGGCGGTGCATCCGCAAAGCCTGCGATCGCTTGTTCAAGTTCATCCCAGACCTGAATTCGGAGGGCGTGGGCGCCGGAGGCGTTTCCGCACGGATTACCTGCACCTCGCGAGCGCAGCCTTCGAGCTCCAAGCGGAGCGACTGAAGTGCGGCCTCGTATTCCTGCCTGAGGGCGGCTGCGCTATCGCGCGACGAATGGGCTACGCGGCTGGCAAAGAAGAGTGTCGCCAGGCTGGCTGCCAGGCTGGCGAGGGCAAGGCCCGCGACTAAAGCTAACGGCGCGGCGGCGAGGATCATGGAATGCTCCTGAGCCGGTCTTGCCGGCTGGCAATCTGTTGAATTCGGACCCCATAGTTGCCTTCGACTACAACCACCTCGCCCCGCGCGATGAGACAGCGATTCACCAGCACGTCGACCGGTTCGCTTACGTCGCGATCCAGTTCGACGATGGACCCTGTAGTGAGCTTCAGGACGTCCTTCATGGGCAGGTGAATTCGTCCGAACGAAATACTGACCGGCAACTCGATATCGAGCAGCAGGTCCATCGTGCGCGACCGCGGCTCGGGCGCCTGGACCGCAGCAGGCTCCGTACTCTCCGGGCCGGCTTGAGACCTGGATGCGGCCTCCACCAGCGCGGGGCTCAGCGCCAGAGTCAACGCAGCCATTTGGGTTCCGGAGAGCGTTACGAAGAAGGACGCGTAATCGCGCACCTCAGGTCCCGGGGCCCTCTCCTGGCCGCCTTCGCACACCACGCTGACGCCAAAATGATCGCTGGCCGAGCGCGCCATCGCCGATAGGGATTGGCTTACGATTTCAAGCCACGTATTCCTCGCCTCCGGCAATTCCACTGTGTCCAGACCAGCGGCCTTGAGCGTTACGCCGCCGGCGAACTCCCAAGCCGACCGCGGCGTGCCAACCCAGACGGTGGCGCCGGGAACGAACTGCAACGGCTGTTCCCACCACAGTTCTTCCTCGGCCGCCTTGTCGGCGCCCGGGTGCGCGGCGGGTTCCCAGCGGATCTCGGGCTTAGAATCGGCCATCGATTCGATGGACTGGCTAAGGCCTTCGGCCCAGGCGTCGACAAGCCGCCGGGCGCCGTCGGAACCGGATAGACGGGCATGGGGTGCGGATTCTTGGGTCATGCGCTCAGCGCTCCTCTTCTGGCGGTCCATCCCGAGGCCATATTAGCCCTCAGGCGCGCGATGGCCTGAGACTTGAGTTGCGAGATTCGCGATTCGTGCACGCCAATGACGGAGGCAATTTCGCGCAGGGTCAGCTCGTCTTTGTAATAAAGGCTCAGGACGGTGCGCTCCACTTCCGGAATGCCCTCGATTGCATCGGCCAGCGCGCGTTCCAGTTCGGCGCGTTCGAATAGCGCGGAGGGCAGCTTGTCTTCGTTATCGGCAACGTAGTGCAGCAGGTCCTTGCCCGGCTGCCCCGGCGCGGCGTCAAGGCTGCCTATGTTCAGCGCGCGGATTTCGAGCAGCCATTCCCGGTATTCCTCGATCGTAATCTTGAGCTGAGCGGCGATTTCTTCCTCGGTCGGCGACCGCTTCAGAACCTGCTCCGCCTGCGCGATGGCGGCGTCGATCTGCTTCGCTCGCCGTCTCTTCTGGCGCGGAGCCCAGTCGAGGCCGCGCAGGCTGTCGAGAATGGCTCCGCGGATCTTATATTCGGCGTAGGTTTTGAGCTTGACGTTCTGCCCAGGGTCGAAGTGGTCGATTGCGGCTATTAACCCGAGCACTCCGGCCGAAATGAGGTCCTCGAGCGCGATGCTGTCGGGCAACCGCTCCTGAATGCGCCGGGCGATGAGGCGAACCTGGGGCAGATGCTCTAATATGAGGCGCTCGCGTTCCTCGCCGTCTAGTTGTTCGGGCTGGGCATAGGCGTACATAATTCACCCCGGTTCGATCAGGCCGCCGACAGCGCACGCGCGCTTTCGCCGGCCAAGAGCAACTCGGAAATCCGGCCTCGTGCCACGCCTTCCAGGTCCTCGGGAATGCGCTGGCCGGTGCCGAAGAACGAGAGCGGTCTTTTGGTGCGGGCCGCCTCGTTGAAGATGGGTCCGAATGAAGCGGTCTCGTCGAGCTTGGTAAATATCAGCCGCTGCGGGCCGAAGCAGTCGAAGGCATCCACCACGCGGCGCAGATCGCCGGCTTTCATCGAAGAGGGCAGGACGAGCTGCGTGTCGATATCCGTTCGCGAGCTCAGAAACCCGGCCAGCGACGACGAGCACTCCATATCCTGAAAACCGAACCCCGGGGTATCGATCAGAATCAGTTCCTTCGTGCGGCTTTCCTCAATCGCCTGGGAGAGGGCCGACACGGTTTCGAGAACGTGGAAGCCCACGCCCAAAATGCCCGCGTAGGAGCGGAGCTGCTCGGCCGCGGCCACGCGGTACGTACCCATGGAGAGCAGCAGAATGGGGCGTTTGGCCGCCAGACCGTAGTTGACGGCGAGTTTCACCAGCATCGTCGTCTTTCCCGATCCAGGCGGGCCGATCAGGGCGACGATCCGGGGCCGCGCGCCGTCGCGGCCAACCGAGGGGTCGGTCGAAATCCTGGATTCCAGTTCGTCGACCAGCGCACGCTGAAAAACCGCTCCCTCCAACGCCGGTGGGGCCAGGTGATCGCGCGAGGCTCCTTCCGCGCGGGCGGCCGCCGCGTGTACCACGTCGCGGGCCAGCTCGGGGTTGACTTCTCCGGCCGCCAGCGCGGCATAAGCTTCGGAAAGCGCCGGCGAGGACGCGAGCCACTGCGAAGGCGCAAACGCCGAACGCGTGATGGCGCGCCGCATGCCCTCCAGTTCGCGCTTCAAGTCGGCGATTTCGGCGGACAACCGGTCGCCAAACGGCTGCGCACTCGGTTCCACCGCCTGGGAGTCGCCGCCGCCGGCATCGGATGCGAATACGACTTCGTAATCGCCGAGCCCGCGTCTTTCGGGAGCAGCCTTGCGGCTGTTCACCAGCATCGCGTCCGGCCCCAACTCCTGGCGCGCCAGCGCCATCGCGTCTTCCACCGTTCGAGCGAAGTAGGATTTAATCTTCATCGGCCACGGCTCCCGGCACGGCATCTTTCCGCGCTTTCCATGTCGTGACGTCTATCGGCGGGTTGTGGGGCCTTCTGTAGCCCCGGCTTACTGAATGTTCCCCAGAGACTGCACCCGCAATCCGGGAGGAATCTCGGCGTGCGCCAGGAAATAGAGGTTGGGTATCGAGGGCTCCACAATCTGACGCAGAAATGCCCGGGCCCCCGACGAAGTGATCGCCGCGACCGGCGTTTCGGGAGTCCCGACCCGGCTCAGAATGCGGTTGAGCACGCTCCGCATGGCTTCGGGCGACATGGCCAGATGGCTGCTCTGTTCGCCATGCTGCACGGCGCCTTCCACGGCGTGCTCGATGCCCGGATCGAGAAACCATGCGGGCAACTCTCCGGAACGGTTCACATAAGGCTTCACGACCGAACGCCGGATGATCTGCCGCACGTACTCGGTGAGCACGGCAGGGTTGCGCGTGGCGGCGGCCGCCTCTCCGAGCGCCTCGAGAATAGAGGCGGCGTCGCGGACCGAAACGCGTTCGCGGAGAAGATTCTGAACCACGCGCTGCACGGCCGCGAGCGGGAGCAGCTTGGGAACCAGATCTTCTACGAGCTTCTGCTGGTCCACGGCGACCCGGTCGAGCATCCGCTTGGCATCCTGACGCGAGAATAGTTCGTGCGCGTGGCGGCGGATGAGCTCGCCCAGGTGCGTTGTCAGGACGCTCACCGGGTCGACTACCGTGCAGCCCGCCTTGCGCGCCGCCTCGGCGCGCTCGCTCGGAATCCAAAGCGCGTTCATGCCGAAGGCCGGCTCCCGCGTAGGCTGGCCCTCCACGGCCGCGCCCTCGCTGGGGATGGCCAGATCGCAACCTTGTTGCAGCTCATAGCGGGCAATTTCCACGCCCTTGATGGAAACCGCGTACTCGCGGCTGCGCAGGGCCAGATTATCGGCCACGCGAACCGGCGGCACTACGTAGCCCAGATCCGTAGCCACCTGCTTGCGGATGCCCGCGATGCGGCGCAGAAGCGGAGAATCCTGCCCGCCCTCGACCATTCCCACGAGGCCCAGGCCCACTTCTATCGCCAGAGGTTCCACCTTGAGCGCGGATTCCAGGTTCTCCTTCGTCCCAGCCGGCTTGGATTGCGCCGGGGCGGCCGCCGGCGCGGCCCGCTTCTTGAGCATGCGCCAACCCGCGGCGCCCGCTCCCCCGCCGATCAGCAAGAAGGGAATCTTGGGCATGGCGGGTAGAAGGGCGAGGGCAATCAGCACCCCGGAGGCGAGCAGCAGCGGGTGCGGGTCGCGGAAGAATTGGCGGGTGAAGTCCGCACCCAGCCGCGCCTCGGAACCGGCGCGAGTCACGATCAGACCGCCCGAGATGGAAATCATGAGCGCCGGGATAACCGTCACCAAGCCGTCGCCGATGGTCAGGACCGTGTAAGTCTCGAGCGCTTTCTGCAGGTCCATGCCGTGTTGCGTCACGCCGATCAGGAACCCCGCCACGATGTTGATTGCCGTTATGAGAATGCTGGCGATGGCGTCGCGCTGCGTGAAACGGGAGGCGCCATCCATCGCGCCGTAGAACTCGGCCTCCGTCGCCAGCTCCTTGCGGCGCCGCCTGGCTTCGGTTTCGTCAATCAAGCCGGCGTTCAGATCCGAGTCGATCGACATTTGCTTGCCGGGCAGAGCATCGAGCGTGAAGCGCGCCGTCACTTCGGAAATACGGACGGCGCCGTGATTGATCACTACGTATTGAATCGCAATCAGCACCAGGAATATAACGGCGCCGATCACGTAATTTCCGCCCACCACGAAGTTCCCGAAGGCTCCGATGATCTCGCCGGCGGCGGTAGCCCCCGTGTTTCCCTGAAGCAGAATGAGCCGCGAGGAGGAGATGTTCAGCGACAGCCGGAAGAGCGTAAGCAGCAGCAATGTGGTTGGAAACGAAGTGAACTCTACCGGCTTTACCAGGTACAAAGCCACCATCATCACCATCACGGAAAGCAGGATGTCCGCGGCAATCAGGAGATCCAAAACAAAGGACGGCAGCGGCGTTACGAGCGCGATGACAATGCCCAGCACCGCCAACGGCACCGCGAGTTCACGGAGCCCGTCGAGGCGAAGCTTCATTGTGGCGGCGGAGCCGGCGGGCGCGGGGAGCGCTTTGGATGGACTCATTCTATGGCCTCGTATTCCGGTTCATCAGCTTGAAGATGTACGCCAGGACTTCCGCCACGGCGCGGTACAGATGGGGCGGGATCTCCTGCCCGACCTCCGCGGATTTGTATAGAGCTTGCGCCAGGGGAGGGTTCTCGATGATCGGGATTTCATGTTCCACGGCCCTGGCCCGGATGCGCAACGCGAGATAGTTCTTGCCTTTCGCCAGGACCACCGGAGCCGCCATGCTCTCCATCTCGTAGCGGATGGCCACGGCGAAGTGGGTCGGGTTTACCACCACCGCGGTGGCCTTGGCAATTTCCCGCATCATCTGGCGGCGCGCCCGGTCGCGCTGCAGGCGCCGGATGCGCCCCTTGATCTGGGGATTGCCTTCGATTTCCTTGTACTCGTCCCGGATCTCCTGGCGGCTCATGCGCAGATCCTGCTTGTAGCGCCGCAACTGCCGGAAGAGATCGAACGCGCCGAACGCCGCAAGAACCGCCCCAGCCTTCCACAGAAGGTCCATTACAGACGCCCCCAGCAGCGCGCACCCTCCCTCGGCCGTCTGCAGAGGGAGCAGTAGGAATAGTTCCAGCTTCTCGCGCGCGATGGCGTAGGCTGCCCAAAGGAAGAGCGGCAGAAGCACCACCGCCTGCACGACGGAAGCGAGGTTCTGGCGCGGCAGATCCCGGATTCGCGAAATCGGGTTGAACCGCGCGGCGTCCGGCGTCAGGCGTTTCAGACTCACCCCGAAACGAGTCGTGGCCAAGCGGACGGCGATGGTGGCCAGCGCCAACGCCATGCCTCCGGTCGCCAGCGGCAAAAGCGCGCCCCCAAAGACGCGCCAGGCCAGGCTGGTTATATCTTGTGCGCGGATTTCCGGCGTGAATGCGAAACCGAGCAACCAGCGAAAGATCTCCCGGAACTCGACGATCCAACGCGCCCCTCCCGCGCTTAAGAGACCGACGAAGATCAGGAACTGCAAAGCCGCCACGAACTCGCGGGCAGAGGGGAACTGACCGTCCTTGCGGGCTTTTTGCAGGCGCCGCGGCGTGGCATCTTCGGTCTTGCCGGAACGGTCCGCCATGGGCTACATCCCCAGCGAGCGCCGCGCCGCCGCTAGCGCCTGCGCCCCAAACCCCGCCAAAATGCGCGGAACCAGAGGCAGAACCCAGCTCAGGATGAGGACGCCCAGCAGCATCTTGGCCGGAAACGCCAAAGTGAGCAGTTGGAGTTGCTGGTTCAGGCGCCCAAGCAGCGCCAAGGACAGCTCCAGCATCATCAGCAGTGCAACAACCGGCAGCGCCAGACGAACCCCCACCGAGAACAGCCCCGTGCCCAAGGCGATCACCGGAGCCGCGGAAAGCGCGCGCGGGTACGTCCCCGGGGGTATGGCGTCCAGGCTGGCAGCAAAAAGCCGAAGAATTTCGCGATCAAGCCCAACCGCGAAGAACAACATGCCTGCCACGAGTTGGGCGAACACCACCAGAACGCCGGAATCCGCCTCGGTCGAAGGATCGATTGTGGAGGCGTACGAATACCCGGCCTGCAGTCCGGCTATCTGCGCCGCGAGAGCGATGGACTCCAGAGCGATCGATGCCGAAACGCCAATCGCCAGTCCTACCGCCGCCTCGGTCAATGCGCCCGCCGCGAGCCGCGCGGGCGTGATGCCCGCCGCGTCCACCGCCGGCCAGCGGGCATACAAACAGAGCGCCAGCGCCACCGAAAACACAACGCGCGCCGGGCCGGGCGACCCTTTGATGCCAGGCAGCGGGACGAACGCCAGCGCCCCGCTCACCCTGGCCAACACCAGCAGGAACCCGTACAATAGGCCGGCCGGAAACGAAACATCAGCGGGCATAGCGCGCCAGATTTCCCAGGATGTCCGCGGTATACGCCATGCTCTTCTGCAGCATCCACGGCATGAGCAGGAGCAGGCCCAGGAAGAACGCCGCAAGCCGGGGCACCGTGCTGACTGCGTTATCCTGCATCGACGTCGCGATTTGCACCAGACTCACCAGAACGCCCGCCGCGAATCCGATAGCCAGAAGCGGAGCGGATAACCAGAACGTGGCCATCAAAGCCTGGCGCCCGATTTCCACCACTCCGTCGGGTGTCATGAGTAGAAGCTCTTCATCAGCGAACCGATCACCAGGTTCCACCCGTCCACCAGTACGAAGAGGAGGATCTTGAAAGGCGCGGAAATCATTACCGGCGGCAGTTGCACCATGCCCACCGAGAGCGTTACCGACGCCACGACCAGATCGATTACCAGAAACGGAAGAAACAGGATGGCGCCGATCTGAAAGCCGGTTTTCAATTCCGAAATGATGTATGCCGGAATCAATACGCGCAACTCCAGGTCCTCGGGCGACCTGGGAGCGGGCGCGTGGGCAATTTCGACGAACAGCCGGACGTCTTTCTCGCGCGCGAAGCGCGCCAGGAAGTGACGCAACGGAGGCGAAGCCTGTTCGAATGCCTGCTGCGCAGAAATGCGGCCCTCCTGCATTGGTTCCCACCCCTGGTGGTACATTTCCGCGGCGACAGGTTGCATGATCACGATGCTCAGGAACAGCGCTAGGCCAAGCAGCACCTGATTCGACGGCGTGGACTGCGTTCCGAGCGCCTGGCGCAGGAAGTGCAGCACCACTACGATGCGCAGAAAAGGAGTGATCGACATAACCGCGGCCGGGAGCAGCGTCATCAGCGTCAGCAGAATGACGATCTGCAGAGGCGTGGAGATGTTTGCCCCCGACTTTCCGGTCGATATGCCAAACAGGGAGAATGGGTCCGCGCCGGCAGCGGAGGCAGCAGAGGCTGGAGCGGCGACGGCGAGCGCAACCCATAGCACTCGCCTCACGATTTGGCCTCCGGGTTCAAGTCCTGCCAGGCGCAATCGCGCAGAAGCGCGCACCCCGCCGGGAACGAGGCTACCAGCAGGCCCCGGTCTCCCAGGCGCACCAAATGAAGGGCGTGCTGGGGACCCAGCGCGACGCGCTCCAGGCATTCCACTCGGCGGTCTCTCGGCCGGGACAGCGTCAGCGCCCCGATTCCGGATCTGCGGCGCAGAACCCAGAGAGCGCCGCCGAGCAGGCTCAAGACCAAGACCAGCGCGGCCACTGGCTGTGCGATTTCCATCCGCTTCGCTCCTTACGCTTCATCGCGGAAGTCGGTGATGCGGATTCCAAGTACGTTCTCGATAACCACAATTTCCCCGGAACCGCAGAAGACGCCACCGATATAGATATCGATGTTCTCGCCTGCGGACCGGGACGTTGCGATCACCGAGCCCTCGCAAAGTCCGAGCACCTCGCGCGCCCGCATGACGCGCCGGTCGAGTTCTACTTCCACTTCTACCGGCACGTCGGCTAGGGACGCGATTTCTTCCAAGGGAGTCATCGGCGGATTACCGGATCAGGTTTATGGTTTCCTGGCTCAGTTGATCGGCCGAGGTCACCACTTTCGAATTTGCCTGGTAGGCGCGTTGGTAAACAATCAGGTTCGTGAACTCGGTAGCCACATCCACGGTGGACGCCTCGATCGACGCGCCCACGACCTTCCCCCGGCCCCGGGTTCCCGGCAATCCCACCACCGGAGTTGAAGTCGAAGCGGTCGTACGAAAGTTGTTGTTGCCCTGGGCCGAAAGGGAATCCGGATTGCGCACGGCGGCGAGCGCCAACTGCGCCACCACCAGATGCTGCTCATCGGAGAATTGCGCGACGATCGTGCCGCCGTCTGACAAGCCGACCCGCACCAGTTGCGCCGCGGGGGCTCCATCCTGGTATACGGCCGACACCTCGGAAGAGTCGGCCACCTGAGTCAGGCGGCTCGCGCCCGAGTCCGTGAACAGATCCCAGTTCACATCCAGGTCCGCGGCGCCGCTGGTGAGACCGGCCAGGGAAACCGCGATCGGCGCCCCGGCCGCGGGGGTGGCCAATTGGCCCTGAGAGTCAAACGTCAAGGACCCGGATGCGACTTCGAGGGGAGTGCCGGCGACGCCTCCCGCTGCCTCATCTCCTGGGAGCGTCACGCTGTAATCCCAGGCGTTGCCGCCCGTCTTGGTGAAGTCGAATGTCAGCACGTGAGCCGTGCCCAGAGAATCGTATACCTGCACCGGGTATGAGAGGTCCGCATCTCCGGTCACTGCTGCCGACGAGTTCAGGTTCAGATCCAGCGTGATCTTCTGGCTCGCCACCGGCGACTTTAGCGACCCGACCGGCACGACGATGTCCGTAACGGGGCCGTTCGTATCCACCTCGCCGGTGAGCGCGTCCGCATTCCACCCCTGAACCCGCTCCCCGGTCGTCGTGATGAGGCGCCCGGCCGAGTCGGTGGAAAACGCTCCGGCCCGGGTGTAGGAAGTGACGCCGGCTTCGTCCCTGATCACGAAGAAGCCCTCCCCCTGCACGGCAGCGTCGAGCGTCCCCGAACTCGATTGAATGGCGCCCTGCGTGAACTGGCGAATTGTGGTCGGTTGGGCAGTTCCGAAGCCCACCTCGGTGGGCCGCAGACCCGCGCCGATCGAACGCGTTACCAGGTCCTGAAATGATACCGAACACGCTTTGTATCCGGGCGTGTTCAGATTCGCCAGATTGTTTCCAACGACGCTGAACGCGGTCGAATTGGCGCGGAGCGCCGAAAGGGCAGTCGAAAGCGATGTGAACATTTTCTTTCTCCTATTTCTGGCGTGAAACGTGTCACGCCGACTGCGATGACTCCAGGCTTTGGCGAATGGCGCTGACATCCTGGCCCATGTTGATGTTCTGCTCCAGTTGCTGGAACTGCGCGAGTTGGGTCAAGAACTGGACGCCGTCGGCCGGATTGAGCGGGTCCTGGTTTTTCACCTGCTCCACCAGCAAACGCAAGAACATGGTTTTATCGACTGCGCCGGTTGCGGCAGACGTTTGCGATGCTGCCGTGGAGGTGATTGCGGCACTGGCTGTGTTGGCCGCCGAGACGGGCGTAGTCATGCGAACCTCCCTGGCCGTTGCGGAAATGCCGCTCCGTTTATGCAAGTGAACTCATGAAACATGCGAAGTCCTTTCGTGGTTTCTTGGTGCTCTTCTCTGATTCGTTCTGGTTTCGCCGCCGCCCGCCGCCATCCTCGCGGGGCGCGGGCTGACCCAACGGGGAATATTCGGCATTGCGCGCGGCCAGGCGGACCGGTTCGCTCCTCGGAACGCTTCCCGCCCTGCTGGCCTCGCCTTCAAATCCGCAGCTTTCCAAACGCTCCGCCAAGGCGGCCAACTCGCGCCGCAGTTCGTGTGTCAGACGCTGGTTGGGTGTGCGTACCGCCACGTGAATTTCTCCACCCCGGTCCACCAGACGCACTTCCACGCGTTCGGAGCCCCGTTCCAGGCCGAGTTTGATGTCCCGCACCGGGCTCTTGCCCGCGGCGGGCTGCGGCGCGGGCTCCGGAGGAAGCGAAGGTGCCGGCGCAGTCCTCGTCTCCTTCGCGGCAGGCTGCTCCGCCGCCGGGAACGTTACGTTTCCAGTGGCGTATGCCAAACCGGTGGGCGCCGGTTCGGCGGCGCCGCTTGAGGGGAGGAGCGTCTCCGCCGCCGCGGATCGCGCGTCGGGACTTGAGCAGTCCGCAGAGGGGGTCGATCTTTCGCCCGGTGAGCGCCGTTTGTCTTCTGGCGCCATCCAGGCGTGGCGCTCAGGCGCCACTTCATCCGCTGTTCGCCGATCAGGCCATTGGCCGAACGGAGTCGCGGACGCGGCATCTCTTGCGCCTGTGACCGGAGCCGGGCGGGATATCTCGGCGGCCTTGCCGTATTCCGACGCCAGGACGCCAACCCCGGGTTGCAAAGGTGGAAGGCGCGCATCGAGCGTATCGGCGTGCGCCGAAATGCCGTTCCCGGCCGGTTCGACGCTGGCGTAGCGGGAAGCGGATGCCTCGAGCGCCAGTCCGTCCGTTGCTTTCTGATTCGGCCCCGGTCGGCACGGAGCCGCGGGCCCGGTATCGCTGGATGCAGGAACCGGAGGCCGGAGGGCCACAGCCGAGGCACTGGCAATGTCCGGCGTCTGTGCGCCAGCCGCGGCTGGGGACGGCGGAAGGTGTCTATCGGGCGTATCGGCGTGCGCCGAAGCGCCGTTCCCGGACGGCTCGGCGCCGGCGTAGACGGAAGCGGATGTCGCAAGCGCCACCCCGTCCACTGCTTTCTGATTCGGCCCTAGACCGTATGGAACTGCGGGCTCGGCGCGTCTTATGGCAGCTACCGGGGGCCGGGGGACCACAGCGGCGGCACTCGCGTCTTCCGACGCCTGCGGGCCAACTCCGGCCGGGGCTGGGCTAAGGCTTCCATCGAGTGCGCCGACGTGGGCCGAAATGCTGCTTCTGGCCGGTTCGACGCGGGCGTCAGGACCGGACGTTGCCGAATCCGCAATCTGATCTTCGGATAGCTTCCGGCTGGTGGATGGCGGCAATTCGCCGTCCGGCAAGGTTGTTCTGCCGCTCGGGTTCGGTCGTCCCGCGGCCCCGCCGGAACTGACGTCCCGAAGTTCTGGCCCTGCGCTCTTCGCCTCTGGCCCGATTGGCGGCGCTGAAAGGCGCGAGCCGGAATCGCGCAACGAAGCGGGCGCGGCAACCTCAAGAGGAGCGTTTGCTTCCGTCGGCGGCTGCGCAGGCGACGCGCGCTCCACAAGGAGTGCGCCGGCTCCCGCCGCCTTTGAACCCGGGGCATCGGCAGTGCGCGCCGTGTCCAGCGGAACCAGACGGGCGGCAAACGCGAGCGGACTCTCTTCGGGCGTCGTAGCGGACCGGGGATTCCACGTTTCCGATCCACTCGGAAACCGCTCCTCCGGAATGGGGGATGCTCCGGGCGGCAGGGCGGTCGCCTCGGTTCGCGCGGTAACGGCCGCCCTTTCCCTCAGGATGGGCGCGTCTCCGCACCCCGCCAGTTCCGGCGAGGTCTCGCTCCCAGGCTCGCCCTCGCTTCTGGTGGAATCGGGCAGATCCGTGCCGAAAGCGGCGGAGAAATCGAAGGGAACCTGAGTTTGCGGCTCGACCGGCGGAGTGACTGTCCCCGGAAGCCCCAGGGCGCCGGCGCCGTCCTCTGCCGGGTTCTGCTTCTCTTTGGGCTGAGCATCCGGCAGCAGCGGCTGCAACACAGTCCGGAAATGCGTGCGCACGCCGCTATGTCTCAACCGCGCGGCTTTGGATTTACCGAGATCCGTCGTCGCCGCCTGCGTATCGCCGACGCCGGTGGCAGGTCCGGTTATGCCGCGGAAATCGACTGGTGTGGCGGACGTCACGACGCGATCCAAATGCAGATCGGAAGCCAAACCGCAGCGCTGCATTATCAATCGATTAGACCGGCCGTTGCGGCAAGGAAATGCCGCAATCCGCTGGTCCGCGCCAGAAACCTGCCGCTCCCCCGTCTTCCCGGGTCCCTCCGGACCGCTTTTTGAAGCACTTGCGCGGGCCGCCCCACTTGGACATCCGCTTGCATCCTGCGTATCCCGCAATGGATTCCATCACCGCAATCGCGGCCGCTGGTTTACGCGCCCGCGTCGAATCGCTGGATCTGCTGGCTAACAACATAGCCAACGCATCCACGGGTGGGTATAAAGCCGACCGCGAATTCTACTCGCTCTATGTCGCGCCCGAGGCCTCGGAGAACGAACCGCCATCCACCATGCCGCTGGTCGAGAAGCCCTGGACGGACCTATCGCAGGGAGTCCTCCAGTACACCGGCGGCCCGCTCGATCTGGCGCTTTCGGGCAAGGGATTCTTCGCGGTGAATGGACCCGGAGGGACGCTCTATACCCGCAACGGCAGCTTCCAACTGGATGCCAAAGGGCAGCTGGCGGCGCAGGGCGGTTACCCCGTGCGGGATACGAACGGGCAACCGATTCTCCTCGATGCGCAGCGTGAGATCGAAATCGATGGGGACGGCTCCGTACGGCAGGACGGAACCGATGTGGCGCGCATCGCGGTTGTGGATTTCGCGGATCCCACCGGGCTGGCCAAACAAGGGAGCAACTACTTTCGCGCGGCAGGCTCCGCGCCGGTTCCCGAACAGGCCGCTACGGCCTCGGTCGAGCAGGGGAAGCTTGAAGGTTCCAACACCGGCGCTGCGGAGTCGGCCGTGCGGCTGATGGCTGTTATGCGCCAGTTCGAAGCCCTGCAAAAGGCGGCGGCTGTTGCGTCGGATATGAATCGCAAGGCCATTCAAGAAGTGGCCCGAGTCGGCTCGTAAGTGAGGAAGTAACTATGCTACGTGCGTTATACAGCGCTGCCAGCGGAATGGCGGCGCAACAAACTAATGTGGAGAATATCGCCCACAACCTGGCCAACGCCAACACGGTCGGTTTCAAGGCGCGGCGCGCCCAATTCCAGGACTTGATCTACCAAAGCGTAACCCAGCCGGGCTCGGCGGCCGGCCAACAGACGGTGGTTCCCACCGGCCTGCAGATCGGGCTGGGGACGCGGCCCTCGTCGAACGAGATCGTCTTCAGCCAAGGCGATTTCTCGCAGACCTCCAACCCGCTCGACCTGGTGATCGAGGGGAAGGGATTCTTCCAGATCCGGCGGGCTTCAGGCGAACTCGCCTACACCCGCGCCGGAGCCTTTCACCTGGATGCGAGCGGAAACGTCGTCACCTCGGAGGGCGATGCGCTGGAGCCGCAAATTACTCTGCCCTCCGACGCACAGTCGATCTCAATCGCCAAGGACGGAACCGTCAGCTACTCGCTGCCGAACCAGTCCGCCGCGCAACAGGCCGGCCAAGTCCAATTGGCGATCTTCCAGAACCCGGCCGGGCTCGACAGCCTGGGCAGTAATCTCTTTGCCCCGACCGACGCGTCGGGCGAACCCACGGTAGCGAATCCCGGAGGCCAGGAAGGAGCCGGGTCGCTGTTGCAGGGCTACCTGGAGCAATCGAATGTGTCGATCGTCGATGAGTTCGTTAACCTGATCGTGGCGCAGCGCGGCTACGAGGCGAACTCCAAGGTGGTCCAGGCCGCCGACAACATGTACCAGCAAGTCAATAACATGGCGCGGTCATGATTGCGGGCGCGCTGGCCTTGGCGGGCTGTCTGGTTCTGGGGGGAGCGGCGGACAAGATCCTGTCGGGAGACCTGGCGCAGATCGCGCCGGAGTTCGCCGCGCTCGACCCCGCGGTTCCGCTGGCGCCGGCACCATTGGCTGGAGCGGTGCGTTGGTTCCGCACCCCGGAACTTCGCCGGATGGCTGCCCGGCTTGGGATCAACGCTCCGGAGAAGGGGATTTGCGTCGAACGCAAGACGGCTGCGCTCGATGCGGAGCGCATTCGCGGGGCGTTAGAGCGGACGCGGCCCGGCGCGCGCATCGAGGTGCTCGACTTCAGCCGCGTGGAGGCTCCGGAGGGCCAACTTGAGTTCCCCGCAGCGGGATATCGGCGGTCGGGCGGTGAAACCGTCTGGAGCGGCTTCGTCCGCTACGCGGGGAACCGGCGGTTCCCGGTATGGGCCCGAGTGAAGGTGGCCATTCCGTCCACGCGGGTCATCGCCGTTGCGGCGCTCCAACCGGGACGGGCCATTGAAACTACCGATATCCGGGTGGAAGAGTGGGAAGCGCCGCTGGGGGCGGAGGGCTATGCCTCCGGCGCGGAAATGGTCGCCGGATACGCCGTGCGGCGGACGGTCCGGCCTGGAGAGGCGATCCGGAAGGAATGGCTTGAGCCGCCCAACGTGATTGCGCGCGGCGATGCCGTCCGTGTTGAGGCGCGCGCCGGCGCGGCGCGGCTGGAGTTGGAAGGCCGGGCCGAAGCGGCCGGAGCGCGGGGACAAATCATTCCGGTGTCGAACCCGGATTCCAAGCGGCGGTTTCTGGCGCGGGTGGAAGACAAGGGCAGAGTTTCGGTGGGACAGGTGAATCCATGAAAAGGGCATTCCTATTTGCGGCTCTCGCGGTGGTGGGCGCTGGCGGGGCGGTGAAGAAGGCTCAACCTCCGGAGTCGCCGCTCGACCAGTATGTCGCCGAGGCAGAGGCGCGCCAAGCGCTGGCCGCGCAGCCTTCGCCGGGGTCGATCTGGTCGCCGGGCTCGCGCCTGGCCGATGCCACGCGCGATCCTCGGGCGAGCCAGGTCGATGACATAGTGACGATCCTGGTCGTCGAGAGCGCGTCTGCCGTAGCGAAGGGCAGCACCAAGACCCAGCGCACCTCATCGACGGCTAACTCGGTGGGAGCGCTCGCGGGCATCACCCGCGCCGTGGGCCCCTTGGCCAATCTGGCCGGCGTCTCCGGCAACACGCAACTCGCCGGAGACGGGACCACGAGCCGGGATATCGTCATCAGCACGACTCTGACGGCCCGGGTTGCCGCCGTGCTTCCCGGCGGGGGGTTGCTGCTCGAAGGCGTTAAAGACGTGCAGATCAACTCCGAGCGCCAGACGATTACTGTGCGCGGCGTGGCGCGTCCGGCGGATGTGGACGCTGGCAACGAAGTGCGGTCGGACCGCCTGGCGCAACTCGAAGTTCGCGTAAACGGAAAGGGCGTTGTGGGCGACGCGATCAAGCGGCCCTTCATTCTGTATCGCTTGCTGCTTGGGCTTCTTCCCTTCTGACATGAGAAAACGAATTGCGGCGTTAGCGGCGTTGGCCGCTGTGACGGTGGCGCAGTTGGGCGCCGCGCGGCTGAAAGAACTCACTTCGGTGGAAGGCGTTCGGGAAAACCAACTGGTGGGCTACGGGCTGGTGGTCGGTCTGGCCGGGACGGGCGACCGCAAGCAGAGCGTCTTTTCGGCGCAGAGCCTTTCCAATATGCTGGAACGGATGGGCGTGAGCGTGCCCTCCACCAAATTCACGGTGAACAACACGGCGGCGGTGATGATTACGGCCTCTCTGCCCGCCTTCGCGCAGCCCGGCATGCAAATCGATGCGACGGTGGCGGCGATCGGCGATGCCAACAATCTGCAAGGCGGCATTCTGCTTCTGACCTCCCTGCGCGGAGCCGACAACCAGGTCTACGCCGTGGCGCAGGGACCGGTGGTGACCGGCGGCTTCGTGGCGGGCAAGAGCGGAAACTCCCAAACGGTGAATCATCCCACCGTGGGGCGCGCGCCGGGCGGCGCGAGCGTCGAGCCGGCGGCGCCTTCGGTGGCCTTGGGCAGCGTGATCCGCCTGCAACTGCGGCAGCCGGATTTCACGACGTCGGCCAGAATCGCCGAAGCCATCAACGCGGCCTTTCCACAACAGGTTCCAGCGGCCGAACCGGAGAACTCGGCCACGGTGCGCGTCTCCGTTCCGCCCCGCTTCGCCGGACGGGCGACGCAATTCCTTTCGGAAATGGAGTCTTTGGCCGTGGAAGCCGACTCGGCGACGCGCGTGGTGGTCAACGAGCGCACCGGGACGATTGTGCTCGGGAAGAATGTCCATATTCAACCTGTGGCCATTCTGCACGGGAACCTGACGGTGCAGATCCAGACGACATACGCGGTCTCGCAGCCGGGTCCGATGGCGCAAGGGACGACGGAGGTAGTGCCGCAGACGACTGTGACCGGCAAACAGGATTCGGCCCGCAACGTCGTGTTGCAGCAGGGCGCGACGGTGGAAGATCTGGTGCGTGCGCTGGCGGCGATCGGCTCGACTCCGCGGGACGTCATCGCGATCCTGCAAAACCTGCGGAGCGCCGGCGCCCTCGAAGCTGAGCTGGAGGTGATGTGATGGCGCAGACGGGAGCGATTGTGGCCGGCCTCGCCGGAGCGGTCCCGGCCGGGTTGAGGGAGAGCGCCACCGGACGCGATCCGGCTCGCCTGAAGCAGGCGGCGCAGCAGTTTGAGGGATTGCTGATCGAGCAACTCCTGCGCTCGGCCCGGGGAAACGGGGAGGGCTGGCTTGGAGGAGGAGGCGACGCGGCCGGCGGGTGCGCAACGGATTTTGCCGAGCAGCAATTGGCGACAGTGCTCGCCGCAAATGGTGGCATCGGACTAGCGGGGTTGGTGGTCCGGGGGCTCGAGAGCGCCGCTGGGAGTTCCTCGCCCAAGCCGGCGGGCACACCCGGCACGCCCTGAACGGCAGAGGGCGCTGTCTGGAGCGACCATGTTCCGGGCGCGCGAAACACGCTATGCTGGCGCTGATCCATGGCGAAACCGGAGGCAGGGGCGCGGAAGACCACAGGCCAGACGACGCCTCACTTTATCGTGACCGCGGCGTTGGCTGTGTTGGTTTTCGGCCTGCTCGCATTCGCCTTTCAGCCCCGGGATCTTCATAGCAGCGACTTCTTTTCTTTCTGGGCCGGCGCCCGGTTGGCAGGCGGCGGGATGTACGACGCCCGCCAGGTGGAAGCGTTGCAGCAATCCGTCTCGCCGCTCGTCACCAGCAAACCATACATCAGACCTCCTTTCTATGCCGTGCTGCTGTGGCCTCTGGGGCAACTGCCTTTCCGCGCCGCCTACCTCGTCTGGTTCCTGATCAACCTCGGCGCCGTCATAGCTTTCGTGTGGGCATGGCGTTTCCGGCCGGAGTCCTATATCGCCTGCGCCCTGTTCATACCGCTGGGCTACAGTTTCGGGATGGGCCAGGACGCGCCCCTCCTGTTGCTGAGCTTCGCGGCGGGGGCGCGGCTGATCGAACGCCGCAACGACTTGTTGGGCGGGGCGGTGCTGGCGTTGTGCGCGATCAAGCCGCATCTGGCATTGCTCCTTCCCGTGGTGCTGCTGGCCCAAAGAAGATATCGGGCGCTGGTGGGCATGGCGGCGGCCGGGGGCGTTCTGTATCTGCTTTCGGCGGCGGCGCTGGGCATGGAATGGCCGGTAGCGTTCGTTCGCGCCGCGTTGGAAAACGAGAGCGGCATTCACCCACGTCTGCTGGGGCTTTCCGGGTTTACCGAGGGACTACACGGGGTCCGCTGGGTCTTGCCGGTTCTGGCCATCGCCGGGGCGGCGCTGGTTTACGTACGCGCGCGAGCGGCGGCGTGGTTGCCGGCAATTAGCTTCGCTTTAGCGGCAGGGCTGGTGTTTGGCCCGCGCGCGCTGCCCTACGATGCCAGTCTGTTTCTTCCCTTGCTACTGCTCTATTTTCCGCCTCTGGCCGTAGCCGCGTTCGGAGCGGCGCTGGCGCTTGTGCTGACCCCAGCCGCGATTGTCGCGCAGATTGCGGGGATCGCGATTCTGGCGGTGGCCGGACGACGCCGCGAGATCGGTGGTTAGAGAAGTTCTCAAGAAACCCGGTAAGCGTCTCGGCAAGAGTGCCGAGACGGCGCCCAAGAGTGGGGCGCGCCACGTTCTGTGGCGCAGACACTCGTATCTGCTGCGTCGAGACTCTTCTGGACGCGCTTGCAGAGGAAGGCCGTGACCCCCTACCTCACCGCCCTGATGATCGATCTTTCGAACTCGTAGCCTGAGGGGCGCAGGATGCCGCTGTGGCGGCCGGTTTCCAGGGCTTCGCGGAAGCCTAGCTTCTTCAGGAGGTTCAGGAGACAGGGCTTATTCGGGAGCCACCAGCTTACTTCGTCGGAAGCGGGGTTGTCGCCGCCTACGTAGAGCATGGCGGGCTTGCCGTCTTCGGCTTCGGGGACTACTTGCGAGAGCACCAATGTTCCGGTGCACAATGGCGCAACGGCGGAAAGGGCCTGGAGTGGGTTCAGGGTGTGCAGCAGAATGTCGCCCATGAAGACGAAATCGAAGTTGCCGCCGGTGTTCTCAGGGCTCAACTTGTAGACCGTGGAGTAGCAGCGCTTGATGCGCGCGCTCAACAGGCGCCGGCAAAATTCGAACGGGCCTTCGAGCAGATACAAATAGAGCTTCTCGGCGGAGTACTTCTTGACGTAGCCCGTGAGCCCGTCCACCGAACGCGGGACGATCATCTCGCCGATCTTCTCGATGCTGTGCTCGATATCCTGGCCGGGGAAGCGATCAAGCGCGTAAAGCGAGGGCAGTTCCACCGAAACCACTTCGGCCCCTCGACGGGCGAACTCGAAGGCGAAGAAACCGGTGGCCGAACCGACGTCCAAAACCCTCATGCCGCTCATATCCGGCGGGAAGGGAAACAGCGGCAGCGTGGCGCGGAAATCGTAGAGGCCCGGCGTCACCAGGCCGCCCGGCAGTTCGACCGTGTGATACCAGTAATAATTCGCGATATCGGCTACGCCCAGCGCGGCGGCTTTGGCGTTGAACTCATCCACCGACTGGCGAAACTCGCGGACCGCTTGTTCTTTATCCATCGCAGTTCTCACTTGTACGCGGCGCACACCACGCGCTGGCCCCGGCTGTGTTGCTCGTAGGCGCCGGGCGGGGCGGCGATCATCTCCACGCGCCGGAACCCGGCCTGGCGCAGCATGAATTCAAGCGCCTTGGGCGAGGGGCAGGTGGCCATGGGCGTGGCGCCGGTTTCGGCGTCGCGGTTATTGAATTCGCCCGATTCATCGATGAGCGCGAGCACGCCCTGGTAAGGCCGGGTCCACGCGCGCGCGCCCCATTCGGCGTAGCCTTCCACCTCCGCTACCACCTGAGTTTCCACGATGCACACCTCGGAAGTGAGGCGCGCCGCATTACGCAGGCACAGCATGGGATTTTCCAGGTGATACAGAATGCCGAGGAACAGGCACAGTTCGTAGGGACCGGGGTCCGAGGGCAAGCGCTCGCAGTTACATTCCTCGAATACGGTATTCTCAAGACCCAGCGCCTCGGTGACGAAGCGGGCCTTTTCGAGGCTTTCGGCGCGCACGTCGACGCCGCGCACCTGGCGGATTCCCTTCTTCGCCATGGCGGCGGAGTAGAAGCCTTCGTGGCAGCCGACATCGACGCAGCGGATCTGCCCGAAACGCCCCGCGAAATGCCGGTCCACCACGCTTTCCACCATGCGGAGACGCGTCTCGTGGATGGGCAGGACCTCGGGCGGCAGTTCCGAGACGGTACGTCCGTACGGCCCCAGATCGAATTCGTAAAACCAGGGGTTCAGTTGCTCGATCCGCTGGCGCGCTTCCTGGGGGGTCATCATGCGCCGACCCTCCGAAGCCAGGCGTTGGGCCAATAGGTCACATTCTCGGTCAGCGGTCCGTCATGGAAGAGCCAGGGCGGCTGCTCCAGGAGGAACTCGGGATGACGGGCTGCGAACTCGAGCGCCGCGGCCGCCGGATTGTCCCCGGTCCATTCCGGCATGCCGCCGGGAACGCCGGTCAAATCGCGCATTACGCCATCGGTGGCGATGATGTAGGAGCCCTCGCTCACCAGGGGGGCGTAGCACTCCAGTTCCTTGGCCACGTGCGCCTTGGTGTGGCAGGAATCGAGAATCACGAGCACCGGCCCGGCGCCGCCGATCAGGCGTTTGACTTCCTCGACCGTGCGCGGGTCGGCCGAATCGGCTTCGAGCAGGGAGATGCCCGGGCCCAAGGGGTCGGCCGCAATAGCCTCGCGGTCGGCCGCCGGGATTTCGAGATCGATGCCGATGACGCGCCCGCCGCCCAGGATCTTGAGCAGGCCGGCGTGAAACAGGAGCGAGCCTCCGCGGAAGATGCCGGTTTCCACAATCACGCGCGGGCGGACGCGGTAGACCACCTCCTGCAAGCGCATCAGGTCTTCCGGCAATTGCAGAATGGGGCGGCCGAGCCAACTGAAGTTGTGATAGTACTTCAGGCTCCAGCCCACGCGCACCCATTCGCGCGAGAGCGTTTCAAAGGCCTCCTTGGTGAAGAGACCCACGGCGGTTTGCTCGCCATCCTGGATGCGGGTAAGCGTTTGCGCCTCGGTATCGATGACGAACTTCATCCACCAATTCTAACCTCCGGGGGGTGGTTCGCCCGAATTGTGGATGCGGGAATACTGTGGCATGCCGAGATGCTCGGTTCTACCCAGCCGTAGGACGGCCCTTCGGGCCGTTGCCGGACCAGGGGGTCCGGCGCAGACCGGGGGGTTTGCCCCACTGAGAGCGGCGGAACGAACCCAATCGGACGAGGGGAAGGGGTTGGGTCAAGAGTGATTTCGATGGGCCGTGCGGGGCCGGGGGTGGGGACGCAGGGCGCGGGTGCGTCGGCCTGGCGGCGGAGTTCCTTGAGAGCGCGGTGGAAGTTGCGCTCGGCGGAATCGATGCGGCGTTGGAGGCGGGCGAAGGTTTCGGCGCCGTTCGCGACGGTCTGGCCGAGCGGGTTATCACGGTCTAGGGTGAGGACGGAATCCATTTTGTATTCCCAGTACTGCGCCTCGGCTTTGCGCAAGCGGCGAAGGAGCCACTCGGAGCTGACGAGGGAATCGACGAGGGCGCGGGCCTCGGGGGTGGCGGGGCGCCAGCGTTCGTGATACTCGGCGGCCAGGGCGTCGAGCGTGGCGGCGCTTTCGCCGCGGATGACTTGTTCGCGGCCGTAGATGCCGGTCTTCAGGGCATTGAAACGGGAAACGGCCCTGCCCGCGGCGGAGCGCGGGCCGGTGGATTTCAGCGCATTGCGCCGGTTGGCATTAATTTGAGCAGTGGTAGCCATGGCTTCTCGACCAAGAGGGTAGCAGGCGAGTGGGCGGGGGAAAGGCGCGGGGCGTTTGTAACTTGCTGAATTGGAAGAGAGTTTGGTGGAGAAATGAGTGGTGACCGGAAGGATGGGAGAGCACTATCAGCCGTACAATCAACATGAATCCCGACGTCAAGTTCAATCAGATCGAGTCTTGCCGCGCGATCCGCTGAGAAGACAGGGGTCGTATCAGGGCACGACTTCACTCGTGCCGAACCCGTTGGGAAAACGCCGGGCTTTTGAGGCTGCTGAAGAAGTCTATTTGGCCGCCGATTCACGCCGATGAACGCAGATAAGTCGTATTCTTTCCAGCCGTGTTTATCTGCGTTGATCTGCGGCCAGGACGGCGGCTAAAGCCGCTTGATTACTTTGACTTACGGCACGACTAAAGTCGTGCCCTGATACGACCCGCAATTCCGGCTCCGAGTCACGCGGCATAGCCACTTGGAAGACTCCGGCACAATTTCGGAATTCAGGCTTAGCCGAAGCTGCCCAGGAAAGCGGCCCACGCAAGGCGCGGCGCACCAGCGCGGGGTAGTTGCGGAAGGTGGGGAGCTTGCGGCTGCACGCACCGCTCGCGGCCGCGGCTCGGTTTGCGTATCGTCCCGAACGAAGACGCGCAGGCAGTTATACCGGTGGGTTCTCGGAGCCGGCCTGCTCTTTTCGCAGGCCGAATTTCTCCATGCGGTAGATGAGGGTCTTGCGGCTGATATCGAGATATTGCGCCGCGTGCGTCTGGTTCCAGTTGAACTTCTCAAGGGCGCGCACGATCAAGCTGCGCTCGACGGCTTCCAGACTGAGGCCCTGGGGCGGCAGGTCGATGTGCAGTTCCTCGGGTCCGCCGCGCTCGCGGCGCAGAAAATCCGGCAAATCGCCTAGCGTGATCTCGTCACCGGGAGACAAAACGACGACGCGCTCGATGACGTTCTCCAACTCGCGCACGTTGCCGGGCCAGGTGTACGCGCCGAAATAGGGCAGCAGCGAGGGATTCAGCTTCAACCCGTCGCGGCCCTGTTTCGCTTTGGCGTTGAGGAAGAAGCGCTCGACGAGTTCGGGTATATCGTCAGTCCGCTCCCTCAGCGGCGGCAGTTCGAGCGGAATCACGGCGAGGCGGTAGTACAGGTCCTGGCGGAAGGTCCCGTCTTCGATCATGGCCTGAAGATTCCGGTGGGTGGCGGCGATGACGCGCACGTCCACGTGAAGCGCGGCGGCCACGCCGAGTTTTTCGATTTCGCCCTGCTGGACGAGGCGCAGCAGCTTCACCTGAAGCTCAGGCGGAAGCTCGCCGATTTCATCGAGAAATAGCGTGCCCCCGTCGGCGAGTTCTACCTTGCCGGTCTTCGAGGCCAGAGCGCCGGTGAACGCCCCCCGAACGTGGCCGAAGAGCTCGGATTCGAGCAGATCCTTGGGAATCGCCCCGCAATTGATGGTGACGAACGGCCGGCCCTTCCGGCGGCTGTTGAAGTGAATGGCTTTGGCGAGCAGTTCCTTGCCGGTCCCCGTCTCGCCATGGATCAATACGGTGGAAGTGGCCTGGGCCGCGCGCGAGGCCATATCGAGAACGGCGAGGAGCGGCTTGGACTGCCCGAGGATATTTTCGAAGCCGTATTTGCGGTCGAGATTCGCGCGCAGGGCGCGAACCTCGGCCTCAAGGCCGAGATGCACCAGACCGCGATCGACGATAAGCCGCAGTTCCTCCATGTTCACCGGCTTGGTGATGTAGTCGTAGGCCCCGGCCTTCATGGCCTCCACCGCATTTTCCACGGTGCCGAACGCGGTGACTACGATAACGAGGATCTCGGGGTTCTCGGCGCGGACGCGCCTGAGCAGTTCCAACCCGGACATGCCGGGCATCATGAGGTCGGTGACGATGAGGCTGGGAGGCCGCTCGCGCACCTTTTCGAGCGCCTCGGCGCCGCTCGCGGCGGCGACTGCATCATAGCCGCTCTGCTGCAACTGGGTTTGCGTGATCCAGCGGAGGCTCTCGTCGTCGTCCACCACCAGAATGCGTTTCTGCATCAAGCCGGATCCCCCTGCCGCACCGGGATTACGAGCGAAAAGGTCATTCCGCCGCCCGGGTTCCGCTCGGCGGAGATGGTTCCGCCGTGTTGAGTCGCGATCTGATACGCCACCGAGAGGCCCAGGCCGGTTCCGGCTTCCTTGGTGGTAAAGAACGGGTTGAAGATCTTGTCGATATCGGCGTCATTGATGCCCTGCCCCTCGTCGCGCACCTGAATGGCCACCGAGGCGCCCGACTGGCGGGCGGCCAGAGCCACTTCGCCGGGGCCCTCCATGGCCTGAACGGCATTGATGGCAAGGTTGAGCAGTACCTGCTTCATTTGCTCGGCGTCGCATTCGAAGGGCGGAGTGGAAGGCGCAACATCCTTGCGGAAGACGATTCCCTTGCGCTCGGCGGCGTGGCCGGCCAGGCCGATGATGGCGTCGATCAGCTTGCCAGCTTCGATCATCTGAAACTCGGGCCGGCGCGGGCGGGCAAAATCCAGCAGGTTCGTCAAAAGCCGGTTCAACCGCTGCACTTCTTTTCGGATTACGGCCAGAGACCCGGCGCGAATCTCTTCGGGCGTGCGCGGAGATTCGATCAGGTTGACGGCGCCATCGATGCTCGCCAGCGGATTGCGGATTTCGTGCGCCAGACTGGCCGAGAGCTGGCCGATGGCCGAAAGGCGATCCGCGCGCTTGACCTGTTCGAAGCTGTTCTGCAGCTCGCGGTTGACTTGGGCCAGTTGTTCGGAAGTGGCCAGCAGTTCCGTCCTCTGCCTGCGGCCGATGTCGGCCAAGGCGCCGGTAACCCCGCCTACAAGGAAGAAGATGATGATTTCGGCGTACTGATCCATGGCGTAATCGGTCTGGTGCCAGGCGTGCCGGATGTGGGGAACATAGCTGAGCGTGGAAAGGGCGGAAGCGGCGAGGCCGCCCCGCCAGCCGAAGTAAACGCCCGCGTAGATGATGGGGAGGTAATACAGGCGCTGGAAGAGATAGTGCCAGAGAATAGCCGAGGTAGGCGTGTAATAGTGCAGCGCGGATGCGGCAGCGATGCCCGCCGCGACGACCGCAATTCGCGCCAGCGCTGGTTTATCGGCCAAGCGTCTCCGGTGCTCCCAATTGGATCATAGCGCGGCGGCTTCAACGAATCGCGGGCCAAACAAAAACCGGCCCGGCTCAAAGAGTTGGGCCGGGCCGGTCTTTCGAAAACGCGGACGCGCCTACTGCTGCGGCTTCTTGCGCGGGCGCGGCGTTGCGGAGCGCTTCTTGACGCCGGAGTTGCCGGCGCCCGCGCCGGCGGTCTTTCGCGGCGCTCTCGGGCGGCGCACAGGCTTGGGCGGCGCCTCGGGAAGAGGGATCTCGCCGGTGGCGGTGGGCTGCCCCGGAACCAGCGGTTGCGGTCCGTCTTGCTCTTCCTCTTCCACTTCGGGGAGCGGCTCCGGCGCGGGAGGCGGCGCGGGAGGATGGAACTCGGCGCCGAGGAACACGATGAGCCCGCGTTCCTCGTCCGCCTGGATGCGAACCAGGCCTTTATCCTGCGCGTAATTCAGAAGCTCGCTGAACTCCTGGAATCCGTAAGTGCGCCAATCGAAAGTGGGCTGCTCCTGACGGACCCAGTCGGCCATGTCCTCTTCGCCCGCGCCGCCATCGACTTCGAAGCGGTGCGTTTCGAGGACGTCCCTGAGCAGCGGGATGGCTTCCTCGGGCTTGGCTCCCGGCTTCTCCGGAGTGGCGCCGCCCTTCATGCGAATCATGTAGCGGCCTTCGCCGCCGCTCACTTCAACGTAATCGGCTTTAGAGAGCTTCTCGATGAAGTCGGTAAACGAACTGGCTCCGTACGCCTTTTCATTGAAGGTGGAATCGAGCTGCAGCATCGTCGATTTGAGCAGCCCGAGTTGCGGGCGCACTTCGCGGCGCTCCAGCACGCCCAGCGCGCGTTCGACGAGCGGCATGGCCTGAGCCAGATCGAGCGCAACGCGCTTGTGGGGCTGACGCTGCTGCCTTTCCTGGTGCGGTTGCGGCTGCCCCTGGGGCGCCGGTTGCTGGCCCTGCGGCTGCGGCGGTTGCTGCTGCTGTTGTTGAGACGGCTGGTGATGGCCGGACCGCGGGCGATCGTCTATCACCGATTCATACGACACGAACTCGTGGCAATTCTTCTGCAGGATCGTGCTGGTGAATGCCTTGCCGCCCACTACGAAAATGCGCTTGTCGTACTGCTTGAGCTTGTTCACGAGCGCAATGAAATCGCTGTCTCCGCTGACAATGGCGTACGCGTTGATGTGATCGTGCGTGAACGCCATTTCGAGCGCGTCGAGAGCGAGGTTGATGTCGGCGCCGTTCTTATCGCCGCGCGGTGAAGGGTCCCGCTGGACCATCTGCACGGCGTGTTCGGAAAGAGCGCGCGTTGCGGATTCCTGCCTGCCCCAGTTCGCATAGGCGAACTTGGTAACGATCTCACCGCGTTCCTTGAGCGCGTCCAGCACCGCAGCCACGTCGAATTCGCGGTGCAGAGTGGACTTGACGCCGATTTCGATATTGTCAAAATCGATAAACACGGCGATCTTGAGTTTCTGTTCCATTTCTAAATTCCTTGTATTTTCGGCGAACGGTGTGGCGGACTCTCCGTCCGTCACGCCTTTCCGGAATGCCCGGCTCCGGCGGAAATTGGTTTCCGACGGCGCGCTACCGGCTAATCGCCTCATGCGTAGTGTATCCCAAAATGCCGAACGAAATTAGATCTTAGTGCGCAGTTGTGCCGCAAGTGTTGCCGCCTTTCCGAATTCGTCTTGAAGCTGGCGCGTGCGAAGATTCTCGCGAATGTGCTCCAACTCTTGTATGTAAAACCCCAGCGCGCGTTCGATATGCTCGGCGTTGGTGGCCAAAATATCACGCCAGACCTCGTAAGGGCTGAGCGCGAGCCGCGTGGCGTCGCATAGGCCAGGGCCCGCCACGGCAAGCGCGCGGCCGCGGCCGATGCGTTGCTGTAAGGTGGCGGCCAGGGCTGTGGATGCCAGTTGCGGCAGATGCGATGTGAGCGAGACGGCGCGATCGTGTTCGTCGGAATCGAGAACCACGATGCGCGCTCCGATGCGCTGAATCCAGACTCGGAACTCGCGCGCCATGGGCGTTTCCAACTCCGAAGATTCGTCGGGCGTCAGCGCCCAGACACGGTTTCGGAAGAGATCGCCCTCGGCTTCCGCCGCGCCGCGCGTCTCCTTGCCGGCCATGGGATGCCCGCCCAGAAACTGGCAGCGCGTGAGGTGCTGGCGCGCCGTATCGACGATCTCGCACTTGGTGCTGCCGGCGTCGGTTACGAGAGCGCCGGGACGCACGAGGGGTTCCAGATGGCGAATCGTATCCAGAATGCGGCCGATTGTCTGTGAAAGGAAAATCAAATCGGCTTGCGCGGCGGCTTCC
>CAIYHG010000107.1 GCA_903925975.1 uncultured Acidobacteriia bacterium
ATCTGGTTTTTCGCTTCATTCGTGCAGAGAATCGCCTTCTTGAAGCGGGTGAGTGTCACCCGCGCGCCGTCCCGCGCTTGCACTATCAGCGTACGAAGCTCGCCGAGCGCCGCAAGGTTTTTGTGGTAGTGGATTTTCTCCGTTACCGTCACGACCTCGGAGGACGGGCGCCCGTGGAACTCTTCATACACATCGGCCGCGGCATCAGCGGGGTTAGGCCGGCGCTTTTCGGCATTCCATCCCGCCATGAATTCTTTCCAGGCATGGCGCCAGTCTTCACGCTGCGCGATGCTCGGCGTGAGATTCACAGTTCCAAGCCTTGAGGCAGCCGAAGCCAGAGCTTTGCGCCCCGCCTCGTACGCCGCGCTCTTTTCGCTGCGGGGATTCCCCCGCACCGCCGCACACCGCTCAAACTGCGCTTTCGAAACGCCCGGATTCGCCGCCAGGAACTCCCTCAGATTGCCCCCGCCGGAGTAGTGCCGTCGCAGCTTCGCTTCGAGTTGCGAATCGCTCAACTTTCGCTCAAGCCGTTCCGACTCGCTCTCTTTATCCGCCTTTGCGAGAGCCTTTGCCGGCAGGGCGCGGCCGCGGCGCGATACAGGAGCAGACACCGGAGCAACAAAAGGCGTACCGCGGAGCCGCGGCCTGCCTTTTCCGAAAAGCGGATTTTTGCGTTTCCGCGTCATGCCGCGACCTTGCGCCTCACTGTGCGATACGTCTTGCGAACGCCCTCGGCCCCGCGCTTCGTGGTAGAAGTCACCGCGTAGAGCAGAAACAGCCCCACCGCCACGGCGCCGATTTCAGCGACTCCCCACGTGGAGAAGTCCGTCAGCGTGACATCGGATCCAAAGACGCCCGTTCCGAAAATCCCGGTTCCATCCATCGTCAGAGCGCCCATGCCCCCACAGCCCATCCCCGCACAACCGACACCCGTTGAAAGGTACATACCTACAGTTCCTCCGGCGGAATCGAATAGAACACCACCAATCCCACGACGAGGCACGCCAGCACAGCCCAAATCATCGGCCATACCTCCGAGCGGAACCGCCGCCCATGGCCACGACTGCAAAGAGGCCCACTAGGGCGATGCCGCCCCACAGTACCCAATTCGTCGCGCAGACATAGGAGCCGTCGTCTTGCTCTTGCGCCGTCTGAAACAGGCCGCACTTGAGCGCGTTGCCGATATCCGATGCCGTCTGCAATATCCCAGAAGCCAGATTGCCAATTGGCGCCACCACGGTTCCAACCGCCGATAGAGCAGGTTCCCCGGAGGCCGCCGCCGCGCACAGTTGCGGATTCGCCGCGCAATCGACCGCCGCCGCCGCGTTCTGATCCGCCACCACCGCCGCCGCCAAGCTTGCACTCACATTCGGCCCAATATCCGACATGCCGACTACCTGTGAAATCTCAGCAGCAGTTGGAGTCGCGCAGCTTGCGATTCCCAGGGCCGAGCCAAAGTTCAAACACCAGAACCCAGGAACCCAGTTGCCGTTAGAGTCCACCGTAATGTTCTTACCATTCACCGTCCCCGTGAAATCGCCAAGCCCGCGCCTCACCTGATACATGGCCGCCCCCGTTTGACTCCCGCGCGCCGGCCCTTCAGGAGTCCCAAGCCATGCGCCAATTCCGGCAACGTCTGAACCGTTGAAACGCCATATTCTCCCGCCAGCTGCTCCAAGCGAGGCCGCAAGGAAGAAAACTGATGGTATCCAAAGCGCCGCGCGAGCGTTTCACCGACGTGCAGGAAGTCCACCGCCAGCGTGCCATCGTTCGGAATGCCCATGCGCGCTTTCAGGGCGCATTCGAGCAGCCGCACCGCGAGAACGTCCAGCCTGCCCTTCGGATTGCCGATTTGAAA
>CAIYHG010000108.1 GCA_903925975.1 uncultured Acidobacteriia bacterium
ATGGGGAGGGCGTAATCCCCCTGCTTTCTCCAGGAGGCCGAAAAGCAAGAACCTCGCGCGAAAGCCAGCGAGGTTCCGGGGCTCATCGTGATCGCCGGCCTCGCGGAGTGGATGCGGCTACCAGAGGTGTGACCAGCCTTTCGTAGAGGCCAAAGAGGTGCTCCGCCCGGTCGCGGTCGCCCGAGAAGGCTCCAGGGCGATACAGCTTGTCTACGGCTTCATCGAGAGCCCGGTGGGCTCGCCGCAAATTCGGCGGCATGGCGTCGATGTCGTAGAGATCGGCCAATGTCGCCCGTGGGAATTCCGCGCGCGCATCCAGGACCGCCTGAGCGAGCGCCCGGATTTCGGCCCGTTGTCGATCCGTCGGATTGGGCCAAGGGAACGGGTTGTACACGATGCCGATGGAATACCTATAACGGCTTTCGAGGCGCCCACCGATGTGCCGCAGCCAAGCCATGTGCATAGCGGACGTGAGAAGCCCAAAATGCCAGAGGTCCGCATTTTGGAGCACGAATACGAGATCGCTAGGAATTGTTGGAGGGCTCATCCAGCCTATCGGGACATACGCCCTCCGCTCAGAGCTCACTTTCGGAACTGCGAGGAATGGTGCGGCGGGTACGACAGTCACGTGGAACTTGGTTGGTGTATCCGCCAGTTTGCGCGTGCCCTCGCTCTTGCTCTTCTGCCGCAAGGCGCGGACGGCGGCAATCCGCTCCCGGACATTCGGCATTGCGCGCAACTCGTTCGGAGGCGCGTCGGCGAGATACAGAATCCAGCGCTGCCCGCCGTTGATGAATTCCTCGGACCCGACAAACGGGTGGAAGTAGCGCCGGGAGCCAGGTTCGCGGTGGAGAAACTCGTCCAGTTCTTCAGGGCTGAAAATGTACTCGCCGCCGTCTATCGGCTTGGAGCCGATAACAAGCTGCGGCACGTCGCAGTATGGTCTGCCGACTTCCTCTACCACCAGATGACGATTGACCACGGCCCCCGCATCGAACAGATAAGGCGTGAGCGCCTGATGGCGGCTTTCGGTCGGGTCGCCGTGAATATCGCCGTAACTGAACAGCCGCTTGGCCGCGGGCTCCATGTCGCGGCGGCTCAGCCCAATAATCACCACGTGGACGTGCGCCATGCCGCGCGCGTCGCTGCCCCATGCGAAAGTCCGATGGGCGAAGCCGATCTCCAGGCCGTAGCGGCCGAACAGAACCGGCCATAGCTGCGCCACCTGCTCACCTTGGGTGATCGAGTTGGTGGCGACGAATCCGATATGCGCCCGCGAGCGCTGGAGGTATTCGCCCGCTTTGAGAAACCAAGCCGTCACGTAATCTAGCGTGCCGCCGCTGCCGCCAAGCCGCGCGATCCGGCGCACTTGGGCGCGCTGCTTTTCGGACTGATACTTCGACCCCCCAAACGGCGGATTGCCAAGCACGTAGGAGCACTTGGCGGGGTCGAGCAGGTCGCCCCACTCCATCTCAAGGGCGTCGGCGGGGAGTATATGGGGCGACTTCCGGAGCGGAATGCGAACGTAGCTCTCCCCGAATTCCCGCGAGAGGGCGTTGTTCATCAGGTGATCCATCATCCAGAGCGGGATCTCGGCGATGCGAGCCGGGAATTCGCCCAGTTCAATGCCATAGAACTGATCGACATCGATGCGGGATATCTTTTCGAATTCCAGATCGAGGTTGCGGCCTTTGTACAGCGCCTTCAGCAGTTCGATTTCGAGCCGCCGCAGTTCGCGGTAGGAGATGATCAGAAAGTTGCCGCAGCCGCAGGCGGGGTCGAAGAAGCGCAGTTCGGAGAGTTCCTGGTGGAATGTCTCCAGAGCCTTGCGCCGGCCGGCATCGCGACGCTGGACCAGGGCATTGAACCTGGCGTGCAGATCGTCGAGGAAGAGCGGCTGGATGACTTTAAGAATGTTCCGCTCGGTGGTGTAATGAGCGCCCTGCGACCGCCTCTCTTTGTCGTCCATCACCGATTGGAAGAGCGAGCCGAAAATGGCCGGCGAGATGGCATCCCAACTGAATTCGAGGGCATCGATGAGGAGCGACCGCATTGCGGCGTTGAATTGCGGGAGCGGCAGCCGCTCTGAGAAGAGATCGCCGTTGACGTACGGAAACTGCGCCAGATCCTGGTCGAGATTCCTTTGCCGCCGCTCGATGGGCGTATTCAGAACCTCGAACAGCTTGCTCAGCCACAAGCCAATGTCGCTTCCATCCGGATTCGTCCGTTCGGCGATCAGCGATGAGAAGATATCGCGCGCGTCGAAGATGCCGGTGTCATCCGCGAAGAGGCAGAACACCAGCCGCACCAGAAAACGCTCCAGATCGTGGCCGCTGTAGCCGGATTCCTTGAGGGCATCGTGCAGCAGGCCCATCATTTCCGCGGCTTGAATATTCACCGGGTCCTGATCGCGGAACGTCCGCTTCTGGACGCCAAGGATGAACCCAAAATCTTCGATGTGGTCCGGCAGTTGACGCAGTGCAAACCGGATACAGGCGTCGTCTTCCAGATCGTAGAGTTCAAAGGTCTGAAAATCGCTGACGAGCAAGTAGCGCGGAAGCTCGTGCTCCTTGAGCCCCGGAAAATAGTTGAGCGCCTGTTCCTTCGCGCGGATCAGGTTGCGGCCGGCGCTCTTCTGCTCTACGAGGAGCACCCCTTTCCAGAACAGATCGATGAACCCGCGCTCGTGGCCCAATAGCTTGACGGGCTCCTCGAAACTGGCCACACGGCGCCGCGTTATCCCAAAAATGTCGAAGAACTCGTTGTAGAAGGTCTGAGTCTCGCCGCGTTCGTAATGTGCGTCCTTCCACTCATCCGCAAAACGAGCGGCACGGGCCCGGATCTCATTCCAGCTAACCGCGATTTCTCACCAGCGTGCGGCGGACGGGCGCTGATGGGCAAAAGAGGCGGGGTGGCTGGGGCTTTCTCGGCGCAGCGAAAAATAGTGGTCAGTTGCGGCCTGTAGCGAGGG
>CAIYHG010000109.1 GCA_903925975.1 uncultured Acidobacteriia bacterium
CTCGATGAATCGTTGGCGAAGTGGCGTCATGGATGGCTCCTTCCGAACTGGAATCGTGGTTATGGGGATAACTGATTCCAGTGTGAAGGAGCTGTCCGCCCCTCGATCACGGGTCAAATACCGCGAAGCGGTTTAGTTCACTGTAGCGCCGCAGCGTGGCTGGCTAGGTAAGACCTACTTATATATCAATAGGTTGACCGCTGTGACCGGGCCCGGAGACTAGGCCCGCCGGACGGCTACCACCAGGTAGTTGCGCAGGCCAAAGGGGCCGGAGCGGAGGACGCTCCAGCCGGAGCGCTCCAGGGCGGCGATCACTTCGCTCTGGGGAATACGGTCGTCCTGAGGAGGTCCGGGAGGCGAGGCGATGTCCGCACGCCAGTCCAGGATGGCAATGCGCCCGCCGGGTTTGAGGATGCGGGCCATTTCGGCGAGCACGGCGGGGTGGCCGTCCAACTCGTGCCAGAGGTTTGCCAGGAAGGCCAGATCGCAGGCCGCGTCAGGAACATTCGTTCGCGCGGCATCACCCTCCAGTAACTCGATATTCGCAGGAGCGCCGGGGCGCTGGAGTTTCTCCTGGAGTAGCGCCAGCATTTCCGGTTGCAGATCGACGGCTAAGACACGGCCCTCGGGGCTGACGGCCCCGGCAAAGGGAATGGCAAAGAAACCCGTACCGGCGCCGATATCGGCAACGGTTTGTCCGGCGTGTAGCTGCAACTTTAGGATGGCGTCGCCGGGAGGCAGCGAACTCAGGCGCTCGGGATCTTCCAGACGTTGCGCGCGGGAGGGGTGGAATGTTCTATCGTTCATGCGGGGTCTATGAGCATAGATGCAAATGCGGTGGAAAGGTGTCGGGGGAGGACGGCAGCGGGCGGTGCGGGGTGAGGCGCGGTTAGCCGGGTACCGTTTAGGGCGGCGGCGAGCGGTGGCGGGGCGCCGGCCTGACGGCCGGGGAACCCCGCTGGAGAGCGGGTTCGCAGCCAAGAGTGGCCGCCCCACGGCGGCCAAGTGAACCTTGTTGGGGGTGGGTTGCGGAACGTGCGTCTACGGCTCGCTTGCGGCCTGGCTGCATCGGGAGCTAGACGACTTCGAGAATGATGCACTTCAGGTAGAGCGTTTCCGGAACGGTGAGGAGAATCGGGTGATCTTGCGCCTGGGCGCGGCGCTCCAGCACGCGCAGCGTGCGCCCCGCATCCAAGGAAGCCTGCGCCACCGTTTCGAGTAGCATGGCCTCGCTCACGTGATGGGAGCATGAGCACGTCACCAGAATTCCACCAGGCCCCAACAGGCGAAGCGCGCGCAGATTGATCTCTTTGTAGCCGCTTAGGGCCGGATCGAGATTCTTTCGCGACTTGGCAAACGCAGGCGGGTCGAGCACCACCAGCGAGAAGCGCCGGCCGCCGGCCGCATAGCCGGCCAGCAACTCGAAAGCATCCGCCTGGCGGAACTCGACGTTCCGGATTCCGTTCGCGGCGGCGTTGGCGCGGGCCGTATCGAGAGCTACGGCGGAAGAATCTATCGCCTCCACCGCGCGGGCGTGCGCGGCCAGATGCAGCGCAAAACCTCCGGTGGAGGTGAAGCAATCGAGCGCATCGCCTCCGCGCGCGTATTTCGCCGCCGCGGCGTAGTTCTCTCGCTGATCGAGGAAAATGCCCGTCTTCTGCCCATGCAACAGGTCGGCGCGCAACGCGAGGCCGTTCATGCGCAGGGTGACCGATTCCGGTATTTCGCCGGACGCCACCGTGGTTTCGAGCGGCAGTTGCTCTTTCGCGCGTACAGCGGCATCGTTGCGCGCCAGGATGCCGGCCGGGTGAAAGATTTCGTCGAGACACGAGACAATCTCGGCCTTGGCGGCGTCCGTGCCCTGGTCCAGGGTTTGTATGACCAGGTAGTCTCCGTAGCGGTCCACAATCAGGGCGGGGAGCAGGTCGGCTTCGGCGTGGACTACGCGGTAGGCATCGGTATCCCGCACCACCATGCGCCGGTGGGCTTCGGCGGCGCGGAGGCGCTTCAAAAAGAAATCGCGGCCGATCTCCTCGACCTGCCGCGAAAGCATGCGCAGAGTAATTTCCGATGTCGAACTGTAATGGGCCGTGCCCAGCGGCCGACCGCGTGGATCGGCCACCTTGACCGGTTGCCCCGGCTGGGCGCCGCCACGGTCGATGACGTCGCTCGAAAAGATCCACGGGTGGCCGGAGGCGATGCGCTCGGCCGCCTTCCGGTTGACGCGGACTTCGTTCATCGAATCGCCTGCAGGCGGGCGATCCGCTCCTCAGTGGAGGGATGCGTGGAAAACAGGCGCATCAGGGTCTGGCCGGTGAACGGCTGAATGATGAACATGTGGGCCGTGGCCTGCGTGGCATCCATGGGGATGCGCTTCGACTCGCTCTCCAGTTTCTTCAGGCCGGCGATCAGAGGATAGGGCGAGCCCACGTACTTGGCCGAGGCGGCGTCGGCATCGTATTCGCGGGAGCGGGAAATCGCCATCTGAATCAGCATGGCCGCGATGGGCGCCAGAATCATCATCAGGATTCCGCCCCCAGCTCCTCCGCGGCGATCGTCGTCGCGGCTGCCGCCGAACCAGAACGCCATGCGCGCCAGCATGGTAATGGCCGCGGCCAGGGTCGCAGCCACGGAACTGATCAGGATGTCGCGGTGCAGCACGTGCCCCAATTCGTGAGCCAGCACGCCTTCGAGTTCGCTATCGCTCATCAACTGCAGAACCCCCGCCGTCACCGCCACCGAAGCGTGCGCCGGGTTGCGGCCCGTAGCGAAGGCGTTGGGCGACTGCTCGGCGATCACGTATAGCCTGGGCATGGGCAGGTTCATGCGCCGGCACAGGTTCCCCACCATTGGAGCCAAGCGTTGGAATACCTCGGGGTGTTCGGTTTCGTTCACCGGTTGGGCGTGGTACATGGCGAGCGCAATTTTGTCGGAAAAGAAGTAGCTGGCGAAGTTCATCAGCACGGCGAACCCCAGGCCCATGTACAGGCCCTGGCGTCCGCCCATCGCCTCGCCCCCTATCAGGAGCACGGCGCTCATCAATCCCAGCAACAGCGCGGTCTTTAAGGTATTCGTGCTCATAATCAACCCTCCGGATTTGGGGCATGCTTCAGCTTGCCCGCAACCCAAAGGGTCTGGGCGGGCAACCTAAAGCATGCCCCACCAACACAGATCAGGCCGTCACCGGGGTAAGCCGCGTGAACTCCAGCCCCGCGACGCCCAGCTTCGCGTCCACCAGGATGGTTTCGCCATCCGCGAATTCGCCGTTGATCAGCTTGAGCGCCAGCGGGTCCTGTATGAGCCGCTGGATGGCCCGCTTCATGGGACGCGCTCCGTACTGCGGGTCGTAGCCCTCGGTGATGATCGCTTCCTTGGCCGCCTGCGTGACTTCGAGCTTCAATTTGCGGTCCTTCAGCAGTTTCGAAACGTTGTCCAACTGGAGGTCCACGATCAGAGACAGGTGTTCGCGGCTCAAAGCGTTAAATACGATGATATCGTCAACGCGGTTCAGAAATTCCGGCCGGAAGGCCCCGCGAAGCGTATCGAGCAGCCGTTTGCGCGTATCCTCATTCTGCTTATCCCGCGCGTGCACTGAGAATCCGAAGGTGTTCTTCTCCACCATGCCCGTGCCGATATTCGAGGTCATCACGATCACGGCGTTCTTGAAGCTCACGGTGCGGCCCTGGCCGTCGGTCAGGCGGCCATCGTCCAGAATCTGGAGCAGCATATTAAAGACGTCGGGATGGGCCTTCTCGATTTCGTCGAAAAGCACCACGGAGTACGGGCGCCGGCGCACGTGTTCGGTGAGCTGGCCGCCCTCATCGTAGCCGACGTATCCAGGAGGCGAACCCACCATCCGGGATACGGAGTGCTTCTCCATGTACTCCGACATATCCACGCGGACCATGGCCTTGTCGTCGTCGAATAGGTATTCCGCCAAGGCGCGCACGAGTTCGGTCTTGCCGACGCCGGTGGGGCCAAGGAAGATGAAGCTGCCGATGGGGCGGTTCGGGTCGCTCAGGCCCGCGCGGTTGCGCAGGATGGCGTTCGAGACCAGCCGCACGGCCTCTTCCTGGCCGATGACGCGGTCCTTTAGCCGCTCCGGCATGTGGACGAGTTTCTGGATCTCGCTCTCCAGCATGCGGGCAACCGGGATTCCGGTCCATTTGGCCACTATGCGGGCGATATCGTCTTCGCCGACCTCCTCTTTGAGAAGGGCCGAGCCTTTAACAGCTTCGAGCTCCTGCTCAGCCGACTGTATGTCCTTCTCGACTTGGGAAAGCCTGCCGTAGCGCACCTGCGCGGCCTTCTCCCAATCGCCTGCGCGGCTGGCGCGTTCTTCCTCCTGCCGCAGCGTGTCCTGCTCTTCCTTGAGCTGGCGCACGCGGTGAATGGCGCCCTTCTCGCGATTCCACCGTTCCTTGAGAATGGCGGCCTCGCCGCGTACTCGCTCCAGTTCGTTCTCCACCTGGCGCAAGCGATCGCGCGAAGGGGCGTCGTCTTCCTTCACCAGAGCCTGGCGCTCGATCTCGAGGTGGGAGATGCGCCGGTCCAGGTTATCGAGTTCGATGGGCATGGAGCCGATCTGCAGCCGCAGCGCCGACCCGGCCTCGTCGATCAAATCGATGGCTTTGTCGGGCAGAAAACGGTCGGCAATGTAGCGGTGCGAGAGCATGGCGGCGGCGATGATGGCCGAATCCTTGATGCGGATGCCGTGATGGATTTCGAACTTCTCCTTCAAGCCGCGCAGGATGGCAATGGTGTCGTCCACCGTTGGCTCGCCCACCAGCACCGGCTGGAAGCGGCGGGCCAGGGCGGCGTCTTTCTCCACGTGCTTCTTGTACTCGTTGAGCGTGGTCGCGCCGATGCAGCGCAGATCGCCGCGCGCCAGGGCGGGCTTGAGCAGATTCGCCGCGTCAATGGCGCCCTCGGCGCCGCCCGCGCCCACAAGGGTGTGCAGTTCGTCGATGAAACAGATGATCTCGCCGTTCGAATCGATGATCTCCTTGACCACGGCCTTGAGGCGGTCTTCGAACTCGCCGCGGAACTTGGTGCCGGCGATCATGGACCCAAGGTCGATCGCCACCAGGCGCTTATTCCTCAACTGATCGGGGATGTCGCCGCGCACAATGCGCTGCGCCAGGCCTTCGACGATGGCGGTCTTGCCCACGCCGGGTTCGCCGATCAGCACGGGGTTGTTCTTGGTCCGCCGGCTGAGAACTTGCATCACGCGCCGGATTTCGTCGTCGCGCCCAATGACCGGGTCGAGCTTGCCATTGCGCGCCGATTCGGTAAGGTCGTGCGCGTAGCGCTCCAGGGCCTGGTACTTGGATTCGGGGTTCTGGTCGGTCACGCGCTGCGTGCCGCGCACCGAGACGAGCGCTTTCAGTATGGCGTCGTGGGTGGCGCCGGAACGGTCCAGAATCTGGCCCGCCGGGTCGCCGCGCTGCTCGGCGAGGGATAGCAGCAGGTGCTCGGTGGAGACGAACTCGTCCTTGAACCGCCCGGCTTCGTCAAACGCGCGCTCCAGAACCTGGGTGAGAGGCTGAGAAGCGTAGACTCCGGGCTGCATGCCGCCGGCCACCGGCAGCGAGGCAAACTGGCGCCGCGCTTCGCTCAAAATCAATTCAGGGTGCGCGCCGCAGCGCTCCAGGACCGGGCGCACAATGCCCTCCTTGTCCTCCACCAGGGCCACCAGCACGTGCAGAGGGAATATGACCTGGCTATTGGCCTTCTCCGCAACGGCTTGCGCCTGTTGCATCGCTTCCTGGGCTTTCTGGGTCAGTTTTTCCAAACGAAACATGATGTTGTCCTATGACGCATCGGGGCAGGGCCGGCGCCATCCCCCCAGGTGCAGTGCGACGGAGATTCCGACGAGTAAGATTCGCACTCGGGCAAAAAGGGTACAGGCACGAAGTTTCGCAACTGCGGCGAAATTCGCGCCAGTCCCCATTTTGCAGCTTGTATTCATAAGCGACAGTATCTACGCCGCACGGCACTAGATCCACGATAGCGCCGGTCCTGCCCCGCAAACCCGCCCGAAATAGCCGGGCGCGACTATATTTGATGCTTACGCCTTCACTTCGACTTTGACCTGCCGCGGCTTGGCTGCTTCCTTCTTCGGCAGCGACACAGTGAGAACTCCGTTCTTGTACTCAGCGCCTATCTTTTCGGTGTCGAAGGCCGACGGCACGCTGAAACTGCGGACGAAGTTCCCGTAGCTCCGCTCGATGCGGTGAAAGGCCTTGCCCGCATCCTGCGTTTCGAACTTGCGCTCTCCGGCGATGGTGAGCGTCTGGTTCTCGATGCGCACGTCGATATCCTTCAGTTCCACGTCCGGCAAGTCGGCGCGCAGGACGAGTTCGTTTTCGGTTTCGAAGATATCCACGGCCGGCGCCCAGGGACGGTTGCTCGAAGGTTCGGTGAGCATGCGGGAGAGGGTGTCTTCAAAGAGGCGGATTCCCGCGAGTGGGTCGAAATGGCTCAGAGACATGATTGTAGGCTCCTCACTGGTGGTTGTTGAGGCCGTTCTGCCAGCCTCACCTGAAGATTATCATAAAATCTGCGTGTTGAATTGTCAAGGAAATGTTAGTGTAATGATGTGGACTTTTACATGCAGGCCTTGGCGGCCGCGCCACGAAGTTCATGAGATACGTGCGGTTATGGCTGTAAGAGAGTGAAAAGATGGGAGAAGATGGGGATCGAAATATAGGGCAGGCCAGGAGGCCTGCCCCACTGGTTGTCTATCCGCGGCTGGGGCGATAGCCGGGGCGGGTGTGGACGCGATACTTCTTTCCGGGATCGTTCGCGACCTCTACGGCTATTTTGCGGAAGCCCTCATTGGGGTTGGCCGCGGGGTAGTACGTCACCGTATAGGAGTTTCCAATATCCTCGCGGATATCTTCGAAGGCCTCAACCTGCCGCTGCCAGGTCTTCGCCCAATAGGACTTGCCGCCGGTTTGGGTGGCCACGCGCCGGAAGGTATTGCTGGAAACCATGTCGCTGTTCACTTCGTTGGTCGAGATCACGTAGATCGGAATGCCTTCGTCTTCGGCCACGGTGCTGACGTCCGACGGGGAAACCACGCTGGCGTTATCCGGTCCGTTGGAGAAGACGATGACCACCTTGCGCCCGGGCACTTTGGCGGCGTCGCGCAGCGTGAGTAGCAGGGCGTTGTACAGGGCCGTATCGTCTCCGGCGACGGCCTTTCGCAAGCCGGCGATGGCGGCGGAATGGTCGCGGGTCAGTTCGGCGGCGCGATAGAGGTTCCGGCTGAAGCTGTAGACGGCCACCGAGTCTGACCGGTCGAGGCCGCGGACGAAGTCGGCTATGGCGTCTTCGGCATAGACGAAGCTCCGGTACATGAAATTGCTAGTGTCGAACAGGATGAAGACGTTGGTGCCGACGAAGGCGTCCAGCCTTTCCATGCCCGGGAGTTCCTGCTCGCCGCCCACCACCGGGCGAAGCTCACCCGATTCGGTAATGGCCAGAGGCGGTTTGGACCCCTCGGCGAAAGTGGCCAGCTTCTGCGGAATGCCGTCCTCAAACACTCGAATATCGGAAGGGTGCAGCCCGTTCACATACCGGTTCCGGCTATCGGTGACGGTGAATGCAAGCACCACCATATCCACCTTGATCCGGAACACGGGCCGCTGGCGATCGGGTTCCTGTGCGCGCAGAAGCGGCGCAGCCGCCGCCAGTTCGAGAAATCCACGTCTGGATATGATCATGAGCGTTCCTACCGATCCGTCAAGCCGTTCGCGCCCGGCTCTATGCGCAGTGCCGAAGCGGCGCTACGCAAGCGTTCCGCCTGACCCACGGCCAGCAACGACCGCAGCATCGCCGGCCAATCGTCGAGATTCGACGCGAAGATACGTTCCACGGCTTGGCGCGTCCAGTCCGGTATCCTCAGATTCAACTCCGCCACGGGCAGATACAACTCATCCGAAAGGGCGGCCCAGTAAAGCGTATTGGACTCCCAACTTTCGGCCAGGATGCGGCTGGAATAGCCCATCAGGGTAGGCAGCGTGGGCAGGTTCATCAACTCCGGCCTGTAGGAGGTGGTGAGGGTTGGTTTGGGCGTGCCGAACAAACGGGAAATGGCGGTGTAATTCAATTCCTGGGGATTGTCCCCGGCCATGGAGCGCAACTCCCGGAGGACGGCCGACCCGCGGTCCGTATCGCCCGCCGCGAACGTTCGCGCGAGCGAGAGCATTTCCGAGGGAGCCATCCGGTCCACAGCGGTGCGCGCGTCGCCGGCTTCGAGGCGCCGGCTGATTTCGGCAGTACGGCCGGGGGGCGCGAGCTTATGCAGGGCGGTTACGAACGCGGCTCTGGCCTGCGGATCGATGGCCGCATCGGCGGCCAGTTCGCGGGCGTATTGAAGGTGCAACGCCACCCAATGCGTCTGGGCGGGAGTCACCCTCCACCAACGCGTTGCGGTCGCCGACATCAGAACCTGCGGAACCATATCCGCCCAGATCAGCGCCTGGGTTTGGCTGGGCACCAGAAAATTCTGTTCCGCCTGGGCCAAGGCGTAAGGCAGGCTTGCGAGGGAGCCCGTGAGCCGGCCGCCGGCATTGGCGGGCCAACCGGCGCCCAGCAACTCGGTTCGGCGCCACGTGCTGGACTGGCCGATTCCTCCCAGAAAATCATGGCTGCGGACGAAAAGGGGATTGGCTTGCAGCACCTGTCCGCCGGGCGGCGCGTAGTAGGCGTAGTTGAACGCCAGCAGGGCGTCCCGCAACAGCGGCGCGAGCAGGCCGGACAATTCCCGGAGTTTAACCGGGTCGCGGCCGGCCTTTTCCATGGCCGTGCGCAGGTTCAGCTTGCGCTGGTCATCGATGTGCCGGTCCACCGAGTCGGCGCGCTGCGCGCTCTTTTCAACGGTCGAAAGGGAGGGGCGGGGAAGCTGCACTTCCGAAATACGCGTGGCAATCTTGTTGATCGACGCGGCGTCGGGCCGGGTTCCGCCCGCGGACGCATCCATCTGGTCGGAGAACTGGAAAAGATCGTCGATCGAACGTACGCGCTGGGAATCGAGGATGCGCTCGATAGCCCGCGCCGATTCTTCGCCGGAGTCGGTATCGATTTCGGGCGAGCCTCCCGCCAGAAGCTTCACCAACCGGTCCTGCGCGCTGCCGCTCGATCCGGCGCCGGCGGCGGCAAGCACGGCCTTTAGCCCGGCCCGCGTGGCGTCGAACAAGACGCGGTTCCCGGTTACGCGGTCGAAACCGGCCGTAATCGAGGCGAACGTGGCGTCGGCGCGGCTTGCCGGAATACTCTGCTGGCGCACGAGAATCTGCCAAAGCCCGACGAGCGCCTGGAGGGAGCCCGCCGAGTCGGTGCGAAGCTGCTGGTCTCTAATCGCGTCGATCGCAACCGCGGCGTCAAGGTAACGCACGGCAGACGCTCCCGACAGGGCGGGAGACTCGGCGAGAATGGGGTACTGCGCTCCGTATTGCTTGTATGAGGCGAGCAGCCGCGTGGCGGTGGCTGGATCAAAGGGCGTCTCACGGCCACGGTCAAGGTCGCTCAGGGTCATGAACGCGCGAAGCGGCAAGGTTTCGAGCGGCCGGCGGCAGAGCGCGAAGAGAACTTCGAACAGGTCGTCGGCGTCCTTCCATGCCGCGGGCTGGCGCGGGAGGCGGAGGTCCAAATTCTTGACGTCGGGGCTGGTGAGGAAATAGTTCTTCCATACGTCCAGCCCGCCGGGGATGTGCGGTTTGCCGTCGGGTTCCAGCCACATCCTGGTGGTCAGCAGAACCAACTCGCCGTTCGAGCGAAAGACCGGGCGGGCGGGCCCGGGCGATATGGTGCGCCCGCGCAGCGCGGTGTAGAGGCGCTTCAGGCGCGCCGGCTCAGTGAAATAGTCGGCCTGGGGCCCGCGCAGAAGGGTGATGGCGTCGTACAGGGACGCAAGCCACCCGTCATCTTTGGCAACCAGCTTGTCGAAAAATGCCGCTCCCTGATCGGGGGGGCTTCCGGCCAGTTCGGCCCACATGGGCGCGGTGCGCGCGCCGCCGGGCGGCACCGCTTTTCCGCCGACGATCTCAAAGTTGCCCCCGAAGAAATCGAGCACGTGCGCGAACGCCTTCAGACGCGTGAACGAGATGCCCTTGCGAAGCGACTCGGCCGTGTCGGGGTCGAGCTTCGAGAGGGCCAGATACAGGCGGCAGAGAGACTGGTCCGATACGAGGATCTCGATGAAATCGGCTGGGTTCTTGCCGGCGGGCAGCCAGAACTCGGGTCCGAAAAGCACGGGCACGGCGGTGGGATGGAAATCGTACGTGAACGGGCGGTCGGTCCGGAGCGCCTGCTCCAGTTCGGTGATGGGAAACGCGGAATCCGCGGTAATGAAGGCCCGTGTGGCGTTCACCGTTTCGAGGACCAGCTCGGACCCGCAGCCTCCGCGCATACGGTATCCCAAAACGCGCAACAACGCGCCCACATCGGGCGATTCGCATTTTTCGATGCGCAATACCTGGGCAGGTCCCGCGAGGGCGGCAATCTCCTTCGCTTGCGAGATATAGCGCAGCAGGAGGCGCAAGTACTCCGTGGGCGTGAGCGCTTCTCCACTGGTGGCCCGGAAGCCGCTAACCACAATGGTGCGGGCCAGTGCCGAGAGAATACTTTCGGGTTCGCTGGTGGGGGAAATGGCCGCCATTCGGGCGAATGGCGGCAGCGGTCCCGGAATGTTGACGGTCTGGGCAGGCGTGGAAGAAGGGGCGCGATCGCGCCGCGGCAACCGCGTTGCCAGTTCGGGCGAGTAGATCGCCATATGCCGTGCCGCGGACTCGGTATCTCCCGCCAACAGGTCCAGCCGGGCAAGATTGTGTCCGGCGGCGCGGACGCCGGCGGAATCGCCCGCGGCCTGCAGCGCGGTCAGGAGCTTCTCATAAGCGTCCCGGGCATCGGGATCTCGATGGCTGTCTAGAAACTCGGCGTAGCGCCGGAGCGCTGCCGGGTCGGAGGGCCGGCTCTGAGCGTCTCGACCTAGGGAAGCCCGAAGGGCGGCGCTCTCATTCGAACCCGCCGCTTGCGGCTCCGGAGGTTGCTGCGCTTGAATCGTGGAAATCGCCACGCCGAAAGAGAAGACCACTGCCCCAACCCAGAGTCTCTTCATTGCTAGGCCTCCCGGCCCGAATCAATCTATCACGGCCAACCGTTGTTTGGTGATTCTAACCAAACAAGTCCTTGTGCGCAAGCCTACAGACGGTAAACAGTTTGCAGCAATGCTAACGCCGGCTTGCGAAGGTTGGCGGCAGCGGGCCGAGATGGAACGCCCCATTCCTCCCCCGGTTCAGCCGTTCACCGAACGGCCGAGCCACCGAACTAAGTGGCGCTTGTTTCGATTCACTTTCGAGAGCCAAGTCACACAAAAATGCCGTTCTCACCTAATAAGAGATGGCGGCGCGGGCGATTGCGTCGCGGAATGCAATCAGATATATCGAAGAAGCGATCGATGGGCCGCGGACGCCTCGGGCGGGGCGGGCGCATCGGTCAGAGTGCTGCCAGGGGCGGGGGATAGGGGCCCGAGTGCCGTTGCGGGCCGGCGCAGGAGTGAAAGATGGCTCCGGGCCGATGGTTCGATTCCGTACGTTAATTGGGGGGGCGCGCCCGGGAACCCGCTCGCTTGGCCGGAAACCGGAATGGGCACGGTCAAAAGTACACCCAGTGGAAAAAGTGGCTTCAAGCGGCGCGCTGGTCTGCCGGGGGGCCCGGCTGGGCAGCGGCTCGCGCGCGCTAGATTCTGCGCATCACGTGCCCGATCAACGTCATGACGCAAAGCAGAACGGCTATGTAGAACAACAACTTCGCTGCCGGGGCCAGAATCATGGGCGCCGCTCCGAACCCGATCGCCGCCGCTGCCAGAGCGAGCGCGAGAAAAACAAATGCCCAGGTCAACATCGCCTCACCGGCCTCCCCCAAGGGAGACGTGCACTTCCGTGGCCAAAAGCTGACGCGTCAAACCAGCCGCCCAGCAACTCGTTTGCCTGTGGCGAGGCTGCCGGAGGCTGTTGAAAACGCCCAGCGCGGGCTGGGGACCCTGCTCTGGCTTCGCGACTGGTTGGCATCGAGCGGGCGGGGCGGAAAACGGCAGGGGTCCGGCGCCCGCTTGTTATACTGGATTTTTCATGCTCAGAGTTCGTTTTGCGCCTTCCCCAACGGGGTTTCTGCACATTGGGAGCGCTCGCACCTTCATATTCAACTGGCTCTACGCCCGCCGGAACGGCGGGACCATGATCCTACGGATCGACGATACCGACGTCGAGCGCAACACGGAAGCCTCGTTAAGCTCCATCTACGAGGGGCTGCGGTGGCTCGATCTTGGCTGGGACGAACAGTACCGGCAATCGGACCGTATCGCGCTGCACCGTCAGATGGCCGAAGCCATTTTCCAGAAGGGAATGGCCTACCGCGATTTCACTCCGGCTGCCGGCGCGGACGCCGAAAAATCCGGCGCGCACGGAACGTGGCTCTTTAACGCGGATATGCGGGAGATGGCGCGCGAGGAGAGTGACCGCCGCGCCGCTTCGGGCGAGACCTTCGCGCTACGGTTCCGGGTTCCCCGGGATACGGAACGCCACATCGTTTTCATCGACGGCGTCTACGGCGAGCAATCCAAATCGACTGCGGATATCGAGGATTTTGCCCTGCTTCGCAGCGATGGGATGCCCACGTATCACATGGCCTCCTGCGCCGACGATGCGGAACTGCGGATCACGGATATTATTCGCGGGCAGGATCACATCACCAACACGTTCAAGCACATCCAGATCTTCGAAGCGGCCGGAATTGCTCCGCCGCGCTTCTCGCATCTGCCGCTGCTTGTTGCGCCAGACGGCGCGAAACTCTCGAAGCGCCGGCACGGGCCCGTGGTAAGCGTGACCACGTATCGCGATGCGGGCTTCCTGCCGCAGGCTTTCGTGAATTTCCTGTGCCTGGTGGGCTGGTCGCCGAAGGACGACAGGGAACTGCTGACGCGCCAGGAACTGATTGACGCGTTCTCGCTCGAAGGCATCCACCGCCACAACGCGGTAGTGAATTTCAAGGAAGAGGACCCGTTCGATCCCAAGGCCGCCTGGCTGAACGCGGAAGTGATTCGCGCGCTGCCGGTGGCGGAACTTTCGGCCTGCCTCATCCCGGTACTGCAGCGGGCCGGATACGATGCGGACCCGGCGCGGATGCGGCTGATCACGCCGTTGATCCGCGAGCGCATCAAACTGCTGGGCGACGCCGTCGCGGTTGCGGATTTCTTCTTTGTGGCGGAGCTGCCGCCCTACGCCGCCGCCGAGTTGATTCCACAGAAGGGCGACAGCGCGATGGCGCTGCGCGCGCTGGAACAGGCGGCGCTGGCGCTTCCGGGGATGGAGTTTTCGCACGATGCCCTGGAAGCCGGGTTGCGCGATGCCTCGGTTGCGCTGGGCATCAAGGCTGGACAGATGTTCCAGCCCATTCGCGTGGCGGTTTGCGGGCGCAAGAACGCGCCGCCGCTGTTCGGTACGCTCGAAGCGCTCGGCAAAGACCGGGCAATCGAACGTATCGGGTTGGCAATTGAAAAGCTGAAAACATGACGAATTTGAGCGATCCCGTGGCCCCGGCCGGCGCCCCCTCCGGCCCTTCGAACTTCGTCCGCGACATCATCGTGGAAGACAATAAGACCGGCAAGTTCGGCGGCAGAGTCCACACGCGCTTTCCTCCCGAGCCGAACGGATATCTGCACATCGGTCATGCCAAGTCGATTTGCCTCAACTTTGGACTGGCGAAGGAATTCGGCGGTAAGACGAACCTCCGTTTCGACGACACCAATCCCAGCAAGGAAGAAACCGAGTACGTCGATTCGATCATCAACGACGTGCACTGGCTCGGCTTCGATTGGGAAGGGCGCCTGTTTTACGCGTCGGATTATTTCGCGCAGTTGTACGAATGGGCCGTCCAATTAATCAAGGCGGGGAAGGCCTACGTCTGCGATCTGACCGGCGACCAGATTCGGCAATACCGCGGCACGCTGACGGAACCGGGCAAGGGAAGCCCCTACCGCGACCGGTCGATCGGGGAGAATCTGGACCTGTTTGAGCGCATGCGCGCGGGCGAGTTCCCGGATGGATCGCGCACGCTGCGCGCCAAGATCGACATGGGCTCGCCGAACCTGAACATGCGCGATCCGGTGATGTACCGCATCCTCCACGCGGAACACCACCGCACGGGGAACCAGTGGTGCATCTACCCGATGTACGACTTCACGCATGGGCAGTCCGATTCAACCGAAGGCATCACGCATTCCATTTGCACGCTGGAGTTTGAGGACCACAGGCCGCTCTACGATTGGTACGTCGAGCAGTTGGGAATCTATCACCCGCAGCAGATTGAGTTCGACCGGCTGAACCTCACCTACACGCTGCTCAGCAAGCGCAAGCTGCTGGCGCTGGTGGAGAACAAACTCGTCAGCGGCTGGGACGATCCGCGCATGCCGACTCTTTGCGGCATCCGGCGCCGCGGGTACACGCCGGAGGCGATCCGCAATTTCTGCGCGGGAATCGGCGTTTCAAAGACCAACGGCATCCTGGAACTGGCGATGCTGGAGCACTTTGTCCGCGAAGACCTCAACAAGCGCGCGCTGCGCGTGATGGGCGTATTGCGGCCGCTGAAGGTAGTGATCGATAACTATCCCGAGGGCCAGGTGGAGGAGATGGAAGCGGTCAACAACCCGGAAGACGCTTCCGCCGGGACGCGCAAGGTTCCGTTCTCGCGCGTGCTCTACATCGAGCAGGACGATTTCCGCGAAGATCCTCCGAAGCAGTATTACCGCCTTTCCCCGGGCAAGGAAGTGCGCCTGCGGTACGGCTACTTCATCACCTGCACGAGCGTGGTGAAGGACGCGGCGGGCCAGGTAGTGGAGATTCATTGCTCCTACGACCCGGCGACCCACGGCGGGAACGCGCCCGATGGCCGCAAAGTAAAGGCCACCATCCATTGGGTTTCGGCCGCTCACGCTATTGACGCCGAGGTGCGGCTCTACGAAAACCTGTTCGTGAAAGAGAACCCGAATGAGACCGAGCCGGGGCAGGAGTTTACGGCGAACCTGAACCCCAACTCGCTCGAAGTCTTGAGGGGCTGCAAGCTGGAGCCGTCACTTGCCGGCGCGGATGCCGGCAACCGCTACCAGTTCGAGCGGCTGGGATATTTTTGCGTGGATAGCGAGTCCGCGCCGGGCGCTCCGGTTTTCAACCGGACCGTGGCGCTGCGCGACACCTGGGCCAAGATCGAAAAGCGCGAGAAGGGAAAGTAGGCGGGGCTTTCGCCGATGCTGAAAGAAATGCGGGGAAGCCAGATAGTATGCTGAAGCCGCGCGGTTTTGTGGCGCGCGCTTCAGCGTGCAGAGCCGGCTTTCTTCGCCCGCTAAGAGCTACGGAAAAGAAAAGCCGCGACGAATCGCGGCTCTGCACGCTCGAAAGCGTGCGCCACAGATAAGACATTCATGATCATTCTAGGCATCAGCGGCATTCTGGGGGACGCGGCCAGCGCGATCCTCAAAGACGGGGAAATCGCGGCGGCGGTGGAGGAATCGAAACTCGTGCGCCGCAGGCCGGAGTGGGCCGGCCATGGCGAACTGCCCGTGCACTCGATGGAGACCTGCCTGGAACTGGCGGGCGTGCGTCCCGAACAGGTGGACGCCGTCTCGGTGGTACGGCCGATTCCCGATTCCGATTTCCATTTGAAATTGCAGGCCCGTTTTCCGAACGCCCGCATCGTCGCGATGGGCCATCATCAGGCTCACGCGGCTTCGGCCTATTACCCTTCGCCGTTCGATGAAGCCGTGGTGCTGACGCTCGACCACGGAGGCGACTTGTGTTGCGGCGGGCGCTGGCAGGCGCGAGGCACGCACATCGCCATGGAACTGGAGCAGTACGCCCCCGATTCCGTGGGCGACCTCTACGGCCGCGTTACCGAACTCCTCGGTTTTGGAGCGAACTCTGAGGAACATAAAGTGCAGTGGCTTTCGGTCTGCGGCGATAGCCGGTACCGCGAGTTGTTTCTGGAGATTCTCAACGTGTGCGAGGCCGGGCCGCGCATCGACCACTCCTTCTTCAGCACCGACCGCGTGCAGAAGGGCGGCTTCGGCTCGCGCTTCTACCAGCGGCTGGGGCTGCAAGATGGCGAAGCGATTCCCGAACCCATGCGCGCGCACGTGGCGGCGGGGATGCAGAAGGCGCTCGAAACGGCCGTGATCCGGATGGCCGGCAAGGGCAAGAACCTATGCCTGGCGGGCGGGTTGGGCCTGAATGCGCTGCTGGTTTCCGCGCTCGAAAATGAATCCGGGTTTGAGAACGTCTTCGTGCAGCCGGTCTCGGGCAATGCCGGGTCGGCCATCGGCGCCGTCTTGGAAGCGTGGCACGGGGCGATCGGCCGGAAGCAGGAACGCGTGTCGCTGCCCACGCTGTGCCTGGGGCCGTCATACGCCCCCGCGGAAGTGAAGCAGGTTCTGGAAAACTGCAAGCTGCGGTTCCGCTATCTGCTGACCACCGACGAAATTGTCGAGTGCGCTGTGGCGCAGTTGAGCGAGAACAAGATTGTCGCCTGGATGCACGGACGGATGGAGTTTGGCGCGCGGGCGTTGGGGAACCGCAGCATTCTGGCCTCGCCGCTCGACCCCTACTCCACCGAGAACCTGAACACCTTTATCAAGCACCGCGAGCCTGTGCGCAAGTTCGCCGCTTCGGTTCCGGCGGAGTTGGCTTCGGAATACTTCGAAGTCGGGCCGAACGCCCGCTTCCTCTCCACGGTGGGACGCGTCAAGCCCGGCCGCCGCGATCAATTCGGCGCGGCGATTCTGGCCGGCGACCTGATTCGCGTACACACGGTGGACCGCGACGAGAATCCGCTCTATTGGAAGCTGCTGCACGCAGCCGGGGCCGCGAGCGGCCTGCCGGTGTTGTACAACACGTCGTTCAACCTCTTCGGGGAGCCGCTGGTGTGTACGCCGCGCGATGCGGTGCGCAGTTTCTACTCATCGGGGATCGACGCGATGGTGGTGGGGCACTTCCTGCTGCAGAAGTAGGACTGGTAGTGCCGCTTCATGGGGCGAGAGCCTGCGTGCGCCATACGGTTCGGAAGCCTTGAGGCAGGTTCAGCGCGGCGCCTTTGACGAAGAACGAAGCCACGCCCGGCAAAGCCGGAAGAGTGTATCTCTCTCCGGTGTACTTGATCTGAGGCACGCCATTCGAGACGCCAACGGTTTGGGCGCTGGTCACGTCCAAGGTTGATTGCGCGCTGCCGGGCTCGATGGAAACCAGATCGGCGTAGAACCGGTAGCGCACGCCGGCGAGTTCCGCATCAGTGAACTCCAGCGCCACCACGAAGTAGGGAACGGGCTCCGAGTACCGCTCAAGCCGCCGAATCCTGCCGTGCACTACCGACTTTGGCGGAATGGCCACGATGCCGTTGCTCTTCGCGTCGGCGACAATCACTCCGTCGATGATTGAACCCACGGCCATAGTCTCGTCGATGGGAGCGCTCAACGTGACGGCGACCTCCACTCCGGCGGGCAACGGGCGGAGCGTATCGTCGGCGGAGGTAATGCCAAACTGGGGCGGCGCCGGCGAGCCGTCGCCCGGGTCGAACCGCACGACGCTTTGCGCGCCGAAGAGGCGGCAGTGAGTGAAGTCGATGTTGTTGCGGTCGACTTCGCCCGAAAACCGCTCCATGCGAAACTCGGCGGATTGCGGCAGCAGGGCGGTGATCCCGTCTCCGAGGGTGGTGCGCGCGTAGTTGATCACGGTTACCGCCTCGGTCAGCGGCAGCGTGGGCGGCAACTCGTTCGCGTTGATTTCGAGCCGGACGACATCTTCGGTATTCGGATCGGCCCAGAAAGAACCGCGAAGTCCCACGCGCCCCTCGCCATCAATCAACTGGATGGTCTCGCCGCTCCACATGACGGGCAACAGATAGTCGAACTTCACCAGATGCCGGCCGGCGCGGTCCTCCTCGCCCCGGTATTCATACGTGACCTCGCCGGTCACCAGCAGCGTCTTGAGGTAGGGCCCGAAGAAGCCGCCGCCGAGCACGCCGCTTCCCGCATAGGAAATGGGGTGTTGATCCGAGAAGCTGCGCCCGCCGGGGGAGGCGAAGTACTCCTTGGCGCCATCGGTCAGCACCTCCAAGCGAATGGTGTCCACAGGCGCCATCTTCCCCTTGGGCGCCTGGCGCTCGCGCCGCACGGTCTCAACGCAACTGATGTTGGGCAGGCGCGCCAGTTCTTCCTTGGTGTGCCGCTTGATGCGCGAAAGAAGCAAGACCTCGGGCGGGAACAGGCTCTGGGCGCCCGCGGCGTCCGCCAGAAGCACTACGGCCATCCCTGCCAACAAGGCGCGCGTCATCGGTGAGTACCTTCCCCATCATAGGCGTTGGAAAGACCGCCTAGGATACTCTCGCCGGCTTTATCTCACGTGGAAGTTCGAGGACAGCGCTGATTACAGAAGTAATCGGAGGGAGTGATGCCCGGGCCGTAGAGCAGGCCCGGGCCAAGAAATAGGAGATGGCGTTACTGGATGCGGCGGCGCATGAACCAGAGTCCGGCCAAACCGGGGGCCAAGAGCAAGAAGGCCGACGGTTCGGGAACAGAGTCGGGGATGTCTTGAATTTGGCCGCTCCGCACTTCGAATATGTACTGACCGGTGACGGCGCTGTTGAAACTGTTGCCCGCCAAGCTAAATGCTCCGCCATTGATGAGGGCGCCGTTGACGCCAGAGCCGGGTAATTCGAGGGATTCGGCGCCACTGTTGAACCCAACCCGCGCGGAACTGCCGCCCAAACCGCCCGATCCCCCGCTCGCGTCGCCGGTTTCCCACTGCATCGAATCGTAGTTGAACATTATGTCGAAATTGCCTGATCCCGTATCGGGGCGGTTGATCAACAGCAACTGGAAGGTGTTTCGCTTGTCGCCCGCATAGTAGAAGTAGCCGACGTCGGTCCACGTCACGCCGAACGCGCCGTTGCTCCCGACGGTCCCGCTGCCGTATGTCGTAGTCCCGAGGCCGCCGCGTGTGTCCACATCGCCCCAGAATGCAGCGATGATCTCCATGCCGGCTGAGCCTATTGCGAACGGAGTATATGCGCCACTCGGGTTGTTGAAAGTGATGTTTCCGTTGTTATTGACAAACGCCTCGCTGTACGTTGTTCCGTAAAAATTCACATCAAACCCAATGACTATTGGGACTGAATTGCCGTCGCCTACGGCGGAACAATCGTCGCACGCGCCGACGGTTGCGCCGTTGAAACCAGGCAGAACAGCTCCGGCATGGGCCACGGAGACTGGGAAGGTGAGGAGCGCTACAGCTATCGCTAGTGTAGTGCTTCATAAATAGTAGCGATAGTGTAACGTGGCGCGTCTATACAATTAGAGGTGCTCCGATGCGCGTTGCGCGGCCGGTCGTTCTTAATTCCGAACAGATCCACCAGTTGAAGCAGTGGGCGCGTGCGC
>CAIYHG010000110.1 GCA_903925975.1 uncultured Acidobacteriia bacterium
ATACCGGACATCCAAGCCGCGATCTTGTAATCTCTGGCGGTTGTCATCCTATACGGAATGGAGAGCACCACCTTCGTGCCGGCGCCGGGCCCGCTGTTCAAGTCCAGGGTGCCGCCTGCTTCGGCGGCGCGCGCGGACATATTTCCGATTCCCATGCCGCGCCGCTGCTTCTCCAAGTCGAATCCGGCGCCGTTGTCCCGGATCATCAAGTCCAACCTCCCGCCGCCCGCGGTCAGAAACACCGCGATCCTGGTTGCCCGCGCGTGCCGCCCGATGTTCGACAAGGCCTCCTGCGCCACGCGAAAAACCGTATCCTGAGTGCCGGGTACCAGCGAGGTATTTGGCGGCAGCTTCCCGTGCTGAAACTCGACCTCGGCCCCCGTACGGAGTCCCAACGCCTCGCACTGCTTCTTCAGGGCCTCGATCAGACCGGCGTTTTCGAGCGGCACGGCCCGAAGCTGGTCGAGCATGGCTTCCATCTCGCTCATCGCGTCCCGCGCCGCCCCGCGCACCAAGCCCAACGCTTCTCGCGCTCCCTCTTTGTCCTCATCGAAACGGGCCTCCACCGTAGCGGCGGACGTCTGGATGACGAAGATCTGCTGCTTGATGGAATCGTGCAGATCGCGCGCCAGACGAGCGCGCTCCTCCTGGCTGGCCGCTCTGCGAATCTGCTGCTCGTATTCGGACCGTAGCTGCTCTGTCGTGGGCTGACCCGTGCCGCCGAACAGGCTCAAGATCGTCTGGACCCGCCAGCCGAGTCCCCTTTCCGCTGCGAACCAGAACCAGAGAAGGACCGTTGTCACGGCAAGAAGCACTCCCGCAGCCTGCTCACCGAGTCCGGCTCCCCATGGACCCTTCGCTTGCGCAAACAGCATCAGGCAGACAACGCCGTGGGCCATCGCGAAGAAGAAGAGGCCTCGCCAGCGGGACGCCGGATCCTCCACCTTCGCGAATGCGATCGCCAGAACGCCCGCGCCCACCAGGATGGTTCCAAATACGCGGATGAGCGCCGCTTTCGCCCATTGCTCCCCGGCAAGGTCCGAGCCTAGCCACATTTGCCCCCAGCCCGCCAGCACAAACCCGCCCACGCACGCCAGCGCCGCATAGGCCCAGAAGACCGTCCGCGTGCCGATCGCATCGGGGTACCAGTAACTACGCATGCCCTCAGTCTACGGTCTTTCCTGACGATTGACATCGCGCAATGGTCGTAGCCTGCCATCCCCCATTCAGGGGAGACGGCAAAGTAAGTCAATCCAGCCGGATCAGGCTCAGCTCCAGAATGTCCGGATTTGCCGAGCGCAGAAGTTCAAGAATGGACTCCGGGGGGATGGCTTCGAGGTTGATGCGCGCAACCGCCGCTTCGGCGCCTTCGAAAACCACGTTCTCCATTTCCTGAACGTTGATCTTCGCCGCGCTGATCGCATCGAGCACCGACGCCAACACGCCCGGCCGGTCGAGATGCCGCACCACCAGCGTACAGGTGGCGGGCGTCTTGCGGGCAAGGTTCACGACATTCGGCACCTTGCCGGTCTCCTGGAACAGGCGCACAATCCGTACCGCCTCCGCCGCAATGGCCTCCTGCGCTTCTTCGGTGGACGCGCCGATGTGGTGGGTGCCGTAGATCGCCGGCGTCCGTGCGATCTCACTGCTGAACTCGCCCGTCCCGCCGGCCGGCTCTTGGGCGAAGACATCCAGCCCCCCCCGAATGCCCTTGTCCCGAATCGCGGCCTTCAGGGCTTCTTGATCGACGATTTCGCCGCGAGCCGTGTTGATGAAGTAGGCGCCCTTCTTCATCGCCGCAAAGAACCCGGCGTCGCACAGCCCGCGCGTATCCGGCGTCAGAGCCAAATGCACGCTGACGACGTCAGCCGCCGCGGCGGCCTCGCGGGGCGAATCCGCGCGTTCAATGCCGAGCGCCTCCGCTTTCTCCGCGCTGAGGCTGCGGCTCCACGCCACGACCGGCATCCCGAAGGCCTTCGCGCGCGGAATCATCTGGCCGCCGATGTTGCCCACCCCAAGCAGACCCAGCGTGCGGCCGAAGAGCCCGCGGGCCTTCGAAAACTCCGCCTTGTTCCACGCGCCCGCGCGAAGCGAGATCACGTTGTCCGGAATGCGCCGGTCGAGCGCCAGGATCAACGCGAAGGCCAGCTCCGCCACGGCGATCGAATTCTTTCCGGGGCAATTCGAGACATAGATGCCCCGGCGGGATGCCGCCGCCACGTCGATGGTGTTGTAGCCGGCGCCCGCGCGGACCACCAGCTTGAGCGCTCCGGCCGCCAGCACCGCCTCGCCGACTCTGGTCGACCGCACGATCAGCACATCCGGCTTGAGTTCGGCGACCCTCTCGGCGAGCGCCTGATCCTTCAACACGGGCTCTGAGAAAACCTCGCACCCAAGCGCAGCCAGGCCATCCAGCCCGGACTGCTCGAACTTGTCCGCCACGAGTACTCGCATCGGCCACCTCCCCAGTCGTCCCAATTGGATGATTCAAGGTCTCCCGACTAGATTCCCGCCTTCGGTCGCATCGTACACCTGCGCAATCCGGATTGATGGAACCGCAAAGCGGGGCGGTGTTCGGGCTCGTGCAAGGTGAGCACGGAGACGCGCATCCACGCGCCGGCCGGCGCGGCGCGGAAGTCCTTCAATCGATACCGGCGCGTGGTCAATCCTGGAAGCGCGCGCGGTTCCGAGCGGCGATCAGAACTTCAGTTCGATACGGATCGCGTGCGACGTGGTGGTGCCGATGGTCTTGACCGTATGCACCGTCGCTTCGGACCAGGAGGCCGTGTTGGCTTTCCGCTCCGAGGTGGATTTCTTGCCATCCTGCGTGACCTGTTCGTTGGTGTAGTTCGTCAGGTAGACGACCACGCCGTGAGGGTGGCGGTGCATAGGCTCCGTGACGCCCACCGGAATCTGATCGTCGATGACCCGAACGAACGCGTTCTCCAGAATCAACTTCTGTGTGGCCGCGCAGACTTTTAGCGAATCGAGCGGGTCGTCCTTCGCCTGGGGGAACGCGAGAGCGGCAGCTCCCAGACAAATCGCGATCGCAATCGAAGTTTTGAATACTCTCTTCATGGCCTCCAGTATATAGAGCGTGTCTCTGCCGCGCACTCCCAAACAGGAACCTGCCCAAGGAAGTCGAAAAGGCGATTCTCGGGACCAGCCATCGCGAAGGGATCAGCCTGAATAAGGCCACTCTTCGGTTGCTGGAAGCACAGTCGCGCAAACCGGCCAGGAACTCCGATTTTGAGGAGTTCTGCGGAACGTGGTCGGCTTCGGAGACGGATGCATTTGACGCAGCTTTGGGCGAGATGCGTCAAGCCGACCCTGCGGACTGGGAGTTAGCCGGGTGAACGTGCTGCTCGAAACGTCGGCGTACTCGGCACTGCAGCGGGGGCGCCAGCCAATACTCGATGTGCTGCGGCGATCGGAGACCGTTTCCGGTTCAGCCGTCGTTTTGGGTGAGTTATACAGCGGATTCCGGGCGGGCAATCGCTGGGCGGAGAACACGGCGCAGTTGGCGCAATTCTTGAGTAAGCCATCGGTTCGCGTCTTGAACGTAACAGAGGAGACCGCGCTGCGGTATGCGCAGGTGGATGAATATCTGCGAAAGAAAGGCCGGCCCATCCCACGCAACGATGTCTGGATCGCGGCCGTCGCCCTGGAGCACGGGCTTCAACTCCTCACGCTGGACGTTCACTTTCGCGAGATTCCACTCCTCCTAACTCAACCGTGAAGTTCCGGATGCGCCGATGCCGGCATAGTCGCTCGCCGCATCGTACTCGTGCCGGTGTCTGCTATCGTGGAGTCGGCTGTCTCGATTTGACGGCTGGAGATAGACAGATGAGACGAACGTGTTTCGCGATTTTGGTGCTGGCAGGAACCATCTCGCTTGCAAGGGCCGACGACGAGGCCTCCAATGTGCCGCAAGTAACTGCGAGCCAGTACGGCCGCTGTTATGCGAAGTCCGTACCCGCGGAACGATCCGGCTCCAAAGGGTCGACGAAGATCTACGTCGTGCAACCGGGAGAGGATTCGCTGCGCGACACGTTCTCTTGGTACTCGAATCGGATCTACCTTGAGTGCGGCGTTGGCCGTGCAAATCAGCACGCCGGCACGTCGGTAGTTCAGTTCGGTCCTTGGGCCCGCGGAAGCCGGGCAGCCGCCGACGATCTGGCTCTTGCCTTCCACTTCGCTGGCAAACTGGTGCGGCGCTATTCGACACTCGATATTGCCGGCTCGCCGGACAACGTCTCATCGAGCGTTTCGCACTACACGGTCATTGAACGCGTAGAGGGCTATCGCTGGAAAGGGTCGAACTTCTCCGTCTTCGAGGTGGTCACGACTGACGGCAGACGCCTGACCTTCGACCCGACCACCGGCGAGATCCTCTCCGAGCAGAGCACCCGCCAGTAGCCAAACGGCTGGGGTTCTTGGTGGAG